>NZ_JBIWAP010000045.1:0-72346 GCF_044760075.1 Kitasatospora sp. NPDC098663
TGACCTGCGCGATCTGGCACAACGACCACACCGGCCAGCCCGTCATGCGCTCACTGACCGCCTACGACCACTAACCCTTCGCATCACTCATCTAGTACCGGGACCTCGACTCCCTCGAACCGTTCCTGATCGCCGCAGTGGAGGCGGGGGCCAACCAGGTGGAGGGCGTCGACTTCGACGTACGCAGCAAGCCGGACCTGAGGGCGCAGGCCCGGGCGGACGCCGTCCGGGCCTGTGAGGGCGAAGGCCGAGTTGTACGCGGAGGCCGCGGGCGTGCGGCTGGGCCAGGTCGTCCACATCGAGGACGTCGACCCGGAGAGCATCGGAAGCGGCTGGTACCGCGGGCACGGCGACTCCGGTGGCGTTTCCGAGACTGACCTCGCGCCGGGTGCCGTCGTGGTCTCGGCCGCGGTCGTGCTGGGATTCGCGATCGCCGCCCCGTAGCTTCTGGTCGCGCCGTTGGGGGCCGACCGAAGACCGCCGCCCCGGGGTCGTCGCCGCCGGAGTTCACGTGGCCGGCCTCCGCATGGGCGACGAGGACGTCCTGACCCTGAGGGGGAGGTGCTCCGCCCCTTAGGGGAGATCCTCCGCGGCGTCATACCGCAGCACCAGACGGGCTCGTCATTCCAGCTCATAGCCCTTGACGCGTCAGCCCGTTACGTTGAGTGGGTGTCCACTGCTGTCATCAAGACGGACGGCCTCACCAAGAGGTTCCCCCGGGTCACCGCCCTCGACCAGCTCACCGTCGAGGTGCGGCCCGGGGTGGTCGGGCTGGTCGGGGCCAACGGGGCGGGCAAGTCCACCCTCATCAAGATTCTGCTCGGCCTCGCCCCGGCGACGTCCGGCCGCGGCGAGGTCCTCGGCCTGGACGTCGCCACCCGGGGCCCGGAGATCCGCGAACGGGTCGGCTACATGCCCGAGCACGACTGCCTGCCGCCGGACGTGTCGGCGACCGAGTTCGTGGTGCACATGGCGCGGATGGCGGGGCTGCCGGCCACCGCCGCCCGCGAGCGCACCGCGGACACCCTGCGGCACGTCGGCCTGTACGAGGAGCGGTACCGGCCGATGGGCGGGTACTCGACGGGCATGAAGCAGCGGGTCAAGCTCGCCCAGGCGCTGGTGCACGACCCGAAGCTGGTGCTGCTGGACGAGCCGACCAACGGCCTCGACCCGGCCGGCCGGGACGAGATGCTGGGCCTGATCCGCCGGGTGCACACCGACTTCGGGATCTCGGTGCTGGTCACCACCCACCTGCTCGGCGAGCTGGAGCGCACCTGCGACCACCTGGTCGTGATCGACGGCGGCAAGCTGCTGCGCTCCTCCTCCACCGCCTCCTTCACCGAGGCGACGGCCGTCCTGGCGGTCGAGGTGACGGACCACCCGCAGGACGCCGTGCCGGAGCCGGGCGACGCCGTCCGCGAACGGCTGGCCGCCGCCGGGCTGTCCGTCCAACCGGAGGGCTCGCACCTGCTGCTGGTCCGGCTGGCCGGCGACGACACCTACGACACCATCCGCGACACCGTCGCCGGCCTGGGTCTCGGCCTGGTCCGGCTGGAGCAGCGCCGCCACCGGGTCGCCGAACTCTTCACCGACGAGAGCAGGGGAGGGACGGACGATGTCGCTGCCTCCTGACACCAGGTCCGCCGACACCGGCGTCATCCACGACATCGGCTACCGCGGCTACACCGGGCCCCGGCTCGGCCGGGCCTACGCGACGCGCTCGCTGTTCACCCAGAGCCTGCGCGCCGCGTACGGGCTCGGGCGCTCCGGCAAGTCCAAGGTGCTGCCGATGCTGGTGCTCGGCGTGGTCACGCTGCCGGCCGTGGTCATGGTGGCGATCGCGCTCGCCACCAGCGCGAAGGAGCTGCCGCTGGACTACCCGCGGTACCTGTCCTCGTTCGTGCTGATCGTGTCGACCTTCCTGGCCTCGCAGGCGCCGGTGCTGTTCTCCCGGGATCTCCGGCACCACACCGTCCCGCTGTACTTCTCCCGCCCGATCACCCGCGCCGACTACGTCCGGGCCAAGTTCGCCGCCATGGTCAGCGCCCAGTTCCTGCTGATGGCGGCGCCGCTGCTGGTCCTCTACATCGGGGCGCTGCTCGGCGGGCTGGACTTCGGGCACAACACCGGGCACTTCCTGTCCGGCCTGGTCGCCGCCCTGCTGTACTCCCTGGTGCCGACCTCGGTGGCGCTGGTGGTCGCCGCCGCGACCCCGCGCCGCGGCTTCGGGGTGGCCGGGATCATGGGCTACCTGGCGATCAGCACGGCCGTGGTGGCGATCCTGACCCGGATCGGCACCGCCACCGAGTTCACCGTCCCGGACTCCGCCCAGTGGATCGCGCTGCTGTCGCCGAACGACCTGGTGGAGAGCCTGACCAACCAGCTCTTCGACGTCGGCGGGATGGACGGCCGGATGCACGCGCCCGGCGGGCTCGGCGTGGTCGTCTTCACCGCCGCCGTCGTCGCGATGGTGTCCGGCTCGTACGGGCTGCTGCTGCGCCGTTACCGCAGCGTCTGATGAACCGAGGAGTTTGAGAGGGCGTCATGGCCACCATCACCATCGACAAGGTCTCCCGCTGGTTCGGGAACGTGGTCGCCGTCAACGACATCAGTATGACGATCGGCCCAGGCATTACCGGCCTGCTCGGTCCGAACGGCGCGGGCAAGTCGACCCTCATCCACATGATGAGCGGCTTCCTCTCGCCCTCCAGCGGGGCGGTCACCCTGGACGGCGCGCCGATCTGGCGCAACCAGCAGGTGTACCGGCAGATCGGCCTGGTCCCGGAGCGGGAGTCGATGTACGACTACCTGACCGGCTGGGAGTTCGTGCTCGCCAACGCCGAACTGCACGGCCTCGCCGACCCGGGCGCCGCCGCCCGGCGCGCCCTGGACCTGGTGGAGATGGACTACGCCAAGGACCGCCGCACCGGGACGTACTCCAAGGGCATGAAGCAGCGGGTCAAGATGGCCTCCGCGCTGGTCCACGACCCGGCCGTGCTGCTGCTCGACGAACCGTTCAACGGCATGGACCCGCGCCAGCGGCTCCAGCTGATGGAGCTGTTGCGCCGGTTCGGCGCGGACGGGCGGACGGTGCTGTTCTCCTCCCACATCCTGGAGGAGGTCGAGCAACTGGCCCGGCACATCGAGGTCGTGGTGGCCGGCCGGCACGCCGCCTCGGGTGACTTCCGGAAGATCCGCCGGCTGATGACCGACCGGCCGCACCGCTATCTGGTCCGCTCCAGCGACGACCGCCGGCTGGCCGCCGCGCTGATCGCCGACGGCTCCACGACCGGTGTCGAGGTGGACGCGCGGGAACGGGCGCTGCGGATCGAGGCGGTGAACTTCCAGGGCTTCACCACCCTGCTGCCCCGGGTCGCCCGGGAGGCGGACATCCGGCTGTACACCGTCTCGCCGGCGGACGAGTCGCTGGAGAGCGTCTTCTCCTACCTGGTCTCCGCGTGAGGCCCGGCGTCCGAGCCACCGAACTCCCGTACCGGACCCAGGAAAGGGCCGACCGACCATGAACCCGACCGTCGCCAGGCTGACCCTGCGCGGCCTGCTGGGCCGCCGCCGCGGCCTCCTGCTGCTGGTGGTCCCCGCCCTGCTGCTGGTCATCTCGGCCGTCGCGAGCGGCACCGCCAGCGGGAACGAGCACGACCTCACCGTCAAGATCCTCGGGCAGCTCGGCCTCGGCACCCTGGTGCCGATCCTCGGCCTGGTCGTCGGCACCGGCGTGATCGCCACCGAGATCGACGACGGCTCGATCGTCTACCTGCTGGCCAAGCCGCTGCCGCGGTGGAAGATCGTCACCACCAAACTGGTCGTCGCGATCGGCACCACCTGGGTGTTCGCGGCCCTCCCGACGCTGCTCTGCGGCCTGCTGCTGATCGGCACCAGGGACGGCATCGCGCTCGGCTACACCGTGGCGGTGCTGGTCGCCGGGGCGGCGTACAGCGCACTGTTCCTGCTGCTCGGCGTGGTCACCCGGCACGCGGTGGTGGCCGGGCTGGGGTACGCGCTGGTCTGGGAGTCGCTGATCGGCAACTTCGTGTCGGGCGCCCGGACGCTGAGCGTCCAGCAGTGGGGCCGGTCGGTGGCCGAGGCGGTCGCGGGGGACGCCGCGATCGGCGCCGACGTCTCGCTCGGGGTGGCCGTCCCGCTGCTGCTGGCGGTCACCGTCGCGGCGACGGTGCTGGCCTCGGTGAAGCTGGCCGGACTGACCCTGGCCGCCGAGGAGTAGCCGGCCGGGGTCGGTCCGGGGCAGCCGGGGTCGGTCCGGGGCAGCCGGGGTCGGCCCGGGGCGGTCAGGATCGGCCCGGGTCGGTCCGGGCGGAGGTGCTAGCCGAGCGTCCGGTTGCGGCCCGCGCCCCAGCCGGCCGCGCCGACCACGGTGGCCAGCACCAGCATCAGCACCAGGGTGGCCGTCCAGCCGCCGGTGAGCTGGTGCAGCGCGCCGGCGCCGACCGGGCCCGCCGCCGCGACCAGGTAGCCGACCGCCTGCGACATCCCGCCCAGCTGGGCGGCGCCGGCCGCGCTGCCGGTGCGCAGCACGATGAACGCCAGGCCCAGGCCCAGCGAACCGCCCTGGGCGACGCCCAGGATGGTCGCCGACACCCAGGCGCCGGACACCGGCGCGATCAGCAGCAGGGCGACGCCGAGGCCGTTCAGCCCGGCCATGGCCACCGCCAGCCCGCGCTGGCGGGTCATCCGGCCGGCCAGCAGCGGCACCAGGAAGGCGCCCGCGACCTGCACCAGGTTGGAGAAGGCGAAGACCAGACCGGCCTCGCCGCGGTCCATGCCGTGGTCGGCCAGGATGGTCGGCATCCAGGCGACCAGGGTGTACACCAGCAGCGACGAGATGCCCATGAAGAGGCTGATCTGCCAGGCCATCGGCGAGCGCCAGATGCCCTCGATCGGCTTCTCGGCCGCCGCCCGACCGGCCGCAGGGCCGGCCACCCGTCCGGCGGAGAGGCCGGTCGGCGCCGCGACCGCCGCCCGCTCCTGCCGGGAGCGCAGCACCTGCGGCAGCCAGGCCACCGCGGCGATCAGCGCGAGCAGCGACCAGGTGCCCAGCGAGGCCTGCCAGCCGCCGCCGAGGGCGTGCTCCAGCGGCACCGACAGACCGGCCGCCAGGGTCGCGCCGACCAGCATGGTGGTCGAGTAGACGCCGGTCATCGCCGCCGCCCGGTCCGGGAACTCCCGCTTCACCAGGCCCGGCATCGACACGTTCAGCACCGCGATGGCCACGCCGATCACCACGCAGCCCGCGTACAGCGCCGCCACCGAGGGCAGCACCCGCAGCAGCACGCCCGCGCCCAGCACCAGGACCGCGCCCAGCACCACCCGTTCGGTGCCGAACCGCCGGGTCAGCCGGGGGGTGAGCGGGGCGCCGACGCCCTGGAACAGCACCGGCACGGTGGTGATCAGTCCGCTCGCGGTGGCGGAGAGTCCGAAGGTCCGCTGGATCTCGCCGACCATCGGCGACACCGCCGCCAGGCAGGCGCGCATGTTCAGCGCGACCAGCAGGATGCCGGTCAGCAGCAGCGCGGGGTGGGCCAGCCGGGTGCGGACGGGAAGCGGGAGGGACGTGGTGGCAACCGGCTGCTGGGCACGGGTGACGGCCATGGGTGTGCTGTTCTTTCGTGAATGTGCGCGAGGGCGCGGAGGACGGAAGGGAGGCGGGTGCCTACGTCACTTCCGGGCCGCGATGGCCGCGAGGAGCTGCTCGACGGCCGCGGTCGGCTCGGCGAGCAGCGCGCGACACGCGGCCTCGGCACGGTCCGGGTCGCCGCTCTCGATCGCGTCGACCAGCGCCGCGTGGGTGGCCACGGCCACCTCGGGCATGTCGTGGTCGCCGAAGGCCGAGGTCATCGACTCGCGCACGGAGGCGCCGAAGTAGCGGTAGACCTCGGTGAGCGCCGGGTTGTGCGCGGCCTCGACGATGGCGGTGTGGAACTCCAGGTCGTGCTCGACGGTGGCCTCGCGGTCGGTCCGCTCGGCGTGCGAGGCGATCACCTCGGCCTCGCGGGCCAGCGCGGCCCGCATCCGCTCGACGTCCTCGGGGGTGTGCCGCAGCGCGGCCAGCCGGGCGGCCTCGGTCTCCAGCGCGGCCCGGACCTCCAGGACGTCCCGGATGCCCGAGCGCTGGACGCCGCGCAGGACGGCGGCCGGGTCGCTGGTGGAGCGGACGAACGTCCCCTCGCCCTGGCGGGAGACGAGCATGCCGGCGTGCACCAGCACCCGGATCGCCTCCCGGACGGTGTTCCGGCCGACCTGGAGCCGCTCGGCGAGCTCGTGCTCGGTGGGGATCTGCGATCCCACCGGCCAGACGCCGCCGGCCAGTTGCTCGCGCAGCTGGTCGATCGCGGTGTCCACCAGGGAGCGCCGTCCGGCCGCCTGGAGGCTGTTGCCGTCGCCGGTCATGCCGGTACTCCCTTCGTCTGGTCACCGCGTCGCTGGTCAGCGCCGGTCGTCGGTCATCCTACAACTGCTTGCCCGGTCATCCTACAACTGGAGGTGAACCCTCGCCGAACACCGCACCGAACACCCCGCCGAACACCACGGCGGGGTCGGGAGGAGGAGTCAGACGCCCGGGTAGAGCTGTTCCAGGACGACGGCGACGCCGTCCTCGTCGTTGCTCGCGGTGACCTCGTCGGCGACGGCGAGCAGTTCCTCGTGGGCGTTGGCCATCGCGACGCCGCGGGCCGCCCAGCCGAACATCGGCACGTCGTTGGGCATGTCGCCGAAGGCGATGGTGTCGGCCCCGCGGACGCCCAGGCGGCGGGCGGCGACGGCCAGCCCGGTGGCCTTGGACAGGCCCAGCGGCAGCAGTTCGACCACTCCGGCACCGGCCATCACGACGCCGACCAGGTCCCCGGCGACGCGGCGGGCGGCCTCGGCGAGCGCGTCGTCGGTCAGTCCGGGGTGCTGGATGTAGAGCTTGCTGACCGGGGCGTCGAGCAGCTGGTCGCGGTCGACCCGGACGACCGGGAGGTCGGAGCCGATCAGCAGTTCGTAGCCGGGGCCGGCCAGCACCTCGCCGTCCAGGCCGTCCTGGTTGGCGGCGACGGCCAGCGGGCCGGTCTCGGCCTCGATCTTGGCGATGGCGAGCGCGGCGAGCCGGCGGTCCAGGGTGAGGGAGGTGAGCAGCCGGTGCGCGCCGGCGTCGTACACCTGGGCGCCCTGGCCGCAGACGGCTATCCCGGTGTAGCCGATCTCGTCGAAGACCGGGCGGGCCCAGGCGGCGGAGCGGCCGGTGACGACGATGTGCAGCGCGCCCGCGCCGGTGGCCGTGGCCAGGGCGGCGCGGGTGCGCTCGGAGACGGTCTCCTCGCTGGTCAGCAGGGTGCCGTCGAGGTCGGTGGCGACCAGCCGGTAGGGCAGGCCGCCACCGCTCGGGTGCTCACCGCGGGGGGAGACGGGGCTGGGGCTGGTGGTGCTCATGGGCCGTACGTCTCCCGGGAGTTGCGGGTGGTGCGGGTGGCGCGGTGCTACTTGACCGGTTCGAGGACGGTCCGCCCGCCGAGGAACGGCCGCAGTGCCTCGGGCACGACCACCGAGCCGTCGGCCTGCTGGTGGTTCTCCAGGATCGCCACGATGGTGCGCGGGACGGCGACCAGGGTGCCGTTCAGGGTGGCCAGCGGGCGGGTCTTGCCCTCCTCGCGCATCCGGATGGCGAGCCGGCGGGCCTGGTACTCGGTGGTGTTGGAGGTCGAGGTGACCTCGCGGTACTTGCCCTGGGTCGGGATCCAGGCCTCGATGTCGAACTTGCGCGCGGCCGAGGCGCCGAGGTCGCCGGAGGCGACGTCGATCACCCGGTAGGGCAGCTCCAGCGCGTTGAGGAAGTCCTTCTCCCACTGGAGCAGGCGGCGGTGCTCGTTCTCGGCGTCCTCGGGAGTGGTGTAGACGAACATCTCCACCTTCTCGAACTGGTGGACGCGGATGATGCCGCGGGTGTCCTTGCCGTAGGTGCCGGCCTCGCGGCGGAAGCAGGACGAGTAGCCGGCGTAGCGCAGCGGCAGCTTGTCGGCGTCGAGGATCTCGTCCATGTGGTACGCGGCGAGCGGGACCTCGCTGGTGCCGACCAGGTACCGGTCGTCCTCGGCGAGGTGGTACACGTTCTCGGCGGCCTGGCCGAGGAAGCCGGTGCCGTCCATGGCGGCGGGCCGGACCAGGGTCGGGGTGATCATCGGGATGAAGCCGGCCGCGGTGGCCTGGGCGATGGCCATGTTGACCAGGGCGAGCTCCAGCAGCGCGCCGACGCCGGTCAGGTAGTAGGAGCGGGCGCCGGCGACCTTGGCACCGCGCTCGGTGTCGATCGCGCCCAGGATCTGGCCGAGCTCGACGTGGTCGCGCGGCTCGAAGCCCTCGGCGGCGAAGTCGCGCGGGGTGCCGATCTCCTCCAGGGTGACGAAGTCCTCCTCGCCGCCGACCGGGGCGGCCGGGTCGATGAGGTTCGCCAGCGAGCGGAGCAGGCGCTCGGCCTCCTCCTTGGCCGCGCCCTGCTCGGCGTCCGCGGCCTTGACCTCGGCGGCCAGCTCCTTGGTGCGCTGCAGCAGGGCGGCCTTCTCCTCGCCCTTGGCCTGGGCGACCTGCTTGCCGAGCGTCCGCTGCTCGCTGCGCAGTTCGTCGAAGCGACTGCCCGAGGACCGGCGCCGTTCGTCGGCGGAGAGGAGGGCGTCGACCAGGTCGACGTCCTCGCCACGGACGCGCTGCGAGGCGCGCACTCGGTCAGGGTCCTCACGAAGCAGGCGAAGGTCAATCACAGGCCCAAGCGTACCGGGCGGAGGCTCGTCCACCGGTACGGGTTTTCCCCTGGGGATAACCACCCGGATCCTGTGGATAACTTCTGTGGGGAACGCGCGGGGCCGGGGTTATCCACAGGATCCGGGCGGTGCCTGTGGATTGAAGGGGAGGTTGGCCCTCCGATCACCGAAGCCAGGGAATTGAGGTTTCAAACCTCATTTGACCTTCTCGGGTGAGGGAATTGAAGCACTCGGACGGGTGATTTAGTGGCACACGGGTGACTCTGGTCCGATTAGTCATCTCTACGCCGCTAACCAATGATCCGACCGAAACCCGCAGTGGCTATACCGGTTTGTCGACTCATCCCCAGGCCTGTGGATAACTTCCGGCTGTGGATAGTCCCCGCCCCTGTGGATGGCGGGTTCCGGCGCCGCGGGCCCCTGTGGACGACGGGTGCGGTCACCCGCCCCCTTCCGTCCGGCCGGGGGAAAACGATCGGAAAAGGGCGAAAAGACAAAGGGCGTCGATCAGATGTTGTCGCGGTGCCGTCGCGGTGCCGTCGCGGTGCCGTCGCGACACCCTCGCGTGGATCAGATGTCGCCGCGCCCGTCGAGGCACCGGGAGAGCCAGTCGGCGGCGGCCGTGAAATCGTCGTCCGAGGTCCCCTGCCGCCGGTGCGTGGAGACCTGCCGGTCGGCGCGCGGATAGGAGCCGAGGAACCGCACCTGCGGGCTGATCCGCTTCAGCCCCATCAGGGCCTCCGCCACCCGGCGCTCGGACAGGTGCCCCTCGCAGTCGATCAGGAAGCAGTAGTTGCCGATGCCCTCGCCGGTCGGCCGCGACTCGATCCGCATCAGGTTGACCCCGCGCACCGCGAACTCCTGGAGCAGCTCCAGCAGCGCGCCCGGGTGGTCGTCCGGCAGCCAGACCACCATCGAGGTCTTGTCCGCGCCGGTCGGCGAGGAGACCCGGCCCGGGCGGCCGACCAGGACGAACCGGGTGGTCGCGGTCTGCGCGTCCGCGATGTCCTTGACCAGCGGGTCCAGCCCGTAGATCGGCGCCGCGAACTCGCCCGCGAACGCCCCGTCGTAGCGGCCCTCGGCGACCAGCCGGGCGCCGTCCGCGTTGGAGGCGGCCGACTCCCACTGCGCGTCCGGCAGATTGGCCGCCAGCCAGCGGCGCACCTGCGCCTGGGCCACCGGGTGGCTGGTCACCGTCTTGACCCCCGCCAGGTCGGTACCCGGCCGCACCAGCAGCGCGAAGGAGATCGGCAGCAGGACCTCACGGTAGATCATCAGCGGTGCGCCGGCGGCGAGTTCGTCGTTGGTCGCGGTGACGGCGCCCTCGACCGAGTTCTCGATCGGGACGAACGCCCCGGAGGCGTCCCCGCCGCGCACCGCGTCCAGCACCAGCGGCACCGAGGCCAGCGGCACCAGCTCCCGCGTCGCGGCCTCGGGCAGGGTGCGCAGCGCGGCCTCGGTGAAGGTGCCGGCCGGGCCGAGGTAGGTGTAGCGGGTGGCCGACATGACGCCTCCGTGGGGAACAGGGTGGAACCGGGGCAGGGGTGTTGCCGAAGAAGTCACCATAACGACTCCACCCGCCGGCCGGGAAAGCGTTTCAGCGGCCGGGACCGGAGCCCGTCGGGGCGTGCTACTCGAAGAGCTGCTGGCCGAGGTACCCCCCGGCCGGGACGCCCGGCGGCACCGCGTACAGGCCGCTGGCCTCGTGCCGCAGGAAGCGGGAGAGGCCGTCCCCCCGGGCCAGCTTGCGCTGCACCGGGGTGAAGCCCTTGCGCGGGTCGGCCTGGAAGGCGAGGAAGAGCAGCCCGGCGTCCGGCGAGCCGTCGGGCAGCAGGCCGTCGTGGTACGAGAACCCGCGCCGCAGCATCGCCGCCCCGCCGTTGGCGGCCGGGGCGGCCACCCGGACGTGCGCGTCGGCGGGGATCGCCAGCGCGCCGTCCGGGCCCTGCGCGGCCAGGTCGACGGGGGCGCGCTCGCCGGCCCCGGCGGGCGCGCCGAGCGGCGCGCCGTCCGACTTGCGCCGCCCGATCACCCGCTCCTGCCGGTCGGTCGGCAGTGCCTCCCAGTTGTCCAGAAGCATCCGGATCCGCCGGAACACCAGATACGAGCCGCCGGCGAGCCAGGCCGGCTGGTCCGGCCCGGCGGTGCAGAACACCTTGGCGGCGAAGCCGTCCTCACCCGGCTGGGGGTTGTTGGTGCCGTCGATCTGGCCCATCAGGTTGCGGCCGGTCATCGGGCGCGCGGTGGCACCGGGCGTACGGGCGAAGCCGGCCGACTGCCAGCGCAGCGCCGCCGTTCCGGCCGCCTGGCGTTGCAGCACCCGCAGCGCGTGCACGGCCACCAGGGCGTCGTCGGCGCCGATCTGGACGAACAGGTCGCCGTCGCCGCGTGCGGGGTCGAGCGCGTCGGCGGGGAAGGACGGCAGCGGTTCGAGCGCCTGCGGTCGGCGGTCGGCCAGCCCGGCCTTGTCGAACAGGGCGGCGCCGAAGCCGACGGTGAGGGTGAGCGAGCAGGGGCCGGCGTCCAGCGACACCTGGTTGTCGGCGTCCTCGGCGGGCTCCCCGGCGGTCAGCCGCTCGGCGGTCTTCGTCCAGCGCTGGAGCAGGGCGCGCAGCCCGTCCCGGCCGACGCCCTCGGCCAGGTCGAAGGCGGCCAGCTGGACCCGGGCCTGCTGGGGTTCGAGGATGCCGGCCTGGTGCTCGCCGTGGAACGGCACCCGGGCCGCGCCGAGCGCGCCGCCCGGTCCGGCGGCGGGCGTTGCGCCGGGGTGGCGGTCCAGGGCGACCGCCCCGGCGACGCCGGCTCCGGCGCCGGCCAGCAGCCCGGCGCCGGCGGTGCCGAGCAGGGCCCGCCGGGTGAAGCCGGCGCGGCCGGGCGCCTGCTCACCCTGTGCTGCGGGCCTCGGCACCGTGGCCCGGTCCGCCGTGGTGCGGTCCGTCGAGGTGTGCTCCATCGCGGTCAGCCGATCTTGAACTGCTGGGTCGGGGTGGTCTGGTCGATGTCGGAGGAGCGGATCTGCACCGACACCACCCAGGTGCCGGCCAGCGGCAGCTGCGCGGTGCCGCTCCAGCGGCCGGTGCCCTCCGGGGTGAGCGCCACCGGCAGCGGGCCGAGGTCGCGGTCCGGCAGGGTGAAGGCGAGCTGCACCTCGGGGACGTCCACCGGCTGCCCGTCCGCGCCGGTCAGCGCGAGGTGCACCTCGTTCGGGCCGGTCCGGGCCGGGTTGAGGGTGACGGTCGCCGTCCCCTTGGCGTTCGGGGTGCGGCCCTTGGTGTCGTACGGGAGCTTGAGCTCCACGGTGCGGCCCGGCTCGGTCTGCGGAGCGGGCACGCCCCCGGCGGCCGACCCGGCGGCCGCTCCGGCGGCAGGTGCGACGGCACCGGCCTTGACCTCGCTCGCCACCCGCCCGGGCGGGGAGTTGGTGAGCATCGTGGTGACCACCAGCACCGCCACCGCGACCAGCGCCTCGACCAGCACCGAGCGGCGCAGCCCGGCCCGGGTCGGGGTCAGTCCGCGCTCGCGCCCGGCGCTCTCCCGGGCCGCCTGCTGGCGGGCCAGCTGGGCCTGCCGGAGCGGGTCCTCGGAGTGCGCGGCGGCGACGCCGACCGGCTCCGGCACCGCGGCCCGCTCGACCTCCGCCGCCTCGGCCGGGGCCGCGCGCAGCCGGGCCAGCCAGGTGCGGGAGAACCAGGCGGCGCCGAGCATCACGGCCACGCAGCCGGTCTTCACCAGCAGCAGCCGCCCGTACTCGGTGCCGGTCAGCGCGCCCCAGCTGCCGAGGCCGCGCCAGGACTGGTAGACGCCGGTGGCGGCCAGTACCGCGACCGAGCCGAAGGCGACCTTCGAGAAGCGGTCGACGACCTGCGCGCCGACACCCTCGCGCAGCGCGACCAGCAACGCGGCCAGGCCGCCCAGCCAGAGCGCCATCGCGATCAGGTGCAGCATGCCGAGCGGCAGCGACAGCCAGACCTGGATGCCGACCGAGGCGTGGTCGGCGCCGACCCAGGTCGCCGCCAGGGCGATCGAGAGCACCAGCCCGGCGACGCCGAGGCCCAGCCGGGCCTCGCGCTGCGGCCGCTCGGCGGCGCGCTGCTCCAGCTCCCGCAGCTCGGCCTCCTCGGCCTCCTCGTCGCCCGCGCTTCCGCCGCTTCCGCCGCTTCCGCCGCTTCCGCCGCTTCCGGCGCTCCCCGTGGTCCCGGCGTCGCCGGGCTGCGCCGCCGACCGGGCCGGCTGCCCCAACTGGCCGACCAGCAGCGACAGGAACACCCCGCTCGCCGCGAGCAGCAGCAGCCGGGCGGCCAGCGCGGTGCCGATCCGCTCGTCCAGGGTGGCGCGCACCAGCGCCAGGTCGAGGGCCTTGCCGATCCCCGAACCGCGCTCGTACGGGCCGCGCAGCATCAGCACCGCGACGGTGGAGGCCAGCAGCGCCGTCCAGCCGGTCATCAGCAGCCGCTGCATCCGGCGCCGGGTGGCGCCCTCCGGCCAGCAGATCAGCACGAACGCGGCGACGCCGGCGAGCAGCGCGAACGCCGCGTACGCGATGGTGCGCCCGGTGCCGTAGAGGGCGGAGACCAGGCCGTCGGCCTTGGCGCCCTGGAGCGCGGTGGCGGACACCGAGGTGTCCGAGGGCGCGCCGATGGAGAAGGTGAACGCGCCGCCGATCGGGTGCGAGTCCTCCGAGACGGCCCGCCAGGCGACGGTGTACGTGCCGTTGGCGAGCCCGCTGTTCAGCCCGACCCGGGCGGTGTCCGCCTTGCCGTCGGCGTGCCCGGGGTTGCCGGTGTCCACCGCCTTGCCGGCCGGGTCGAGCACCCGCACCGAGTCGCTGGACAGCGACACGGACTCGCTGAAGGTCAGCGTGACCGCCTGCGGGGCGGTGGCGACCACCGAGTTCTGGTGCGGGTCGGTGGACTCCAGGGTGGCGTGCGCGGCGGCCGGTCCGGCGCCGGCGAGCATCAGCGCGAGCAGCGCGCCGAGCGTCCCGAGCAGTCCGGCGATGCGGCGGTGGGCGGCCTTCTCCATGCTGGCGGTCCCCTTAACTCTGGCCGGGACGGTAGGTGAGCTCCTTGACCGGCACCTTGACCGACAGGGTGCCGGACTTGGCGAAGGTCAGGTCGAGCTCCAGCTCGTCGCCGAGGGCGGGGGCCTTCTGCCACCCCATGATCATCAGGTGGGTGCCGCCGCGGGCGAACTCCAACGCGCCGTGCGCGGGCACGTCCAGGCTCGGGACCTGCTCCATGCTCGACGGGGTCGAGCGGTGCATGGTGACGGACTCGGCGCCCGGGCTGCTCACCTTGACCAGCTGGTCCTGCCCGCCGTCGTTGCGGACGGTCAGGTAGCCGGCGGCCATCCCGCCGGCCGGGGGCAGCGGGATGTAGGAGTCGGCGACGCTCAGCTTCGCCGCCCCGCCGCCGGTACCGCCCTGACCGCCTGCCCCGCAGGCGACCAGGATGGCGCCGCCGCCCAGGGCCGTCGCCAGTACCGCGCCCGTGAGCGCCGTCCGCCGGAAGCCGAGGGTCGCGCGGCCGGCCGGGGCGTGGCCGGTCGAGGCCTTCATGCCGCGACCCCCTTGGCGAGCAGCGGCAGGTCGTGCTCGTAGGTCTTCACCTCGGTGCCGCTCAGGTAGAGCACGTGCGCCTTGTCGTCCGAGGGGAGGAAGGCCAGCACCTGCGCGCCGTGGGTCGAGGTGACGGTGCCGTCCGCGTTGACCACCGGGTCCTCGATCATGATGCCGAGCGACCTGGCGGCCGTCTTCACCTTGGCCAGGTCGCCGGTCAGGCCTATGAAGTCGCTGCCCATCGAGTCCAGCCAGGTGCGCAGCACCTGGGGGGTGTCGCGCTGCGGGTCGGTGGAGACGAAGACGACGTTGACCTTCTGCCGCTCCTCGGCCGGGAGCGCCTTCATCGCGACTCCGATGTCGCCCATGGTGGTCGGGCAGACGTCCGGGCAGCTGGTGTAGCCGAAGAACAGCAGCGTGGTCTTGCCGTTGGTCTGCTGCCGCAGGTCGTACGGCTGACCGGAGGTGTCCGTCAGCTGGAGGTCGGGCTTCTCGAAGTTCTTGGTGAGCACCGTGCCCTGGTACGGCGAGTCGGACTTCTGCCGGGTGACCTTGGCGGGGGTCGAGCCGCCCCCGGAGGAGCCGCAGGCGGTCAGCGTCAGGGCGGCGGCGAGCGCGACGGCGGCCGCGCCGGCCAGGCGGGTGGTGCGGGTGGTGCGGAGCATGGGAGATCCGATCGTGCGGGGTGGGACCGCCGGCGGGACCGTACCCGGGGCGTGGGTACGGCCCCGCCGGCGGGGCGGGTCAGGAGGCGGAGCCGCTGCTCCGGCGGCGCAGGCCGAGCACGCCGACGGCGGTGCCGATCACGCCGACCACGATGCCGACCACGCCGAGCACCCGGGCGGTGGAGTCGCTGGACTTGGCGCCGGCCGGGGCCGCGGCGTGGTCGGCGCTGTCGCCGTGGGCGCCCGCGGAGGGGGCGGCGGTGACGCCGCCGTGGGCGTCCTCACCGGCGGCGGCCTTGGTGAGCTTCAGGACGGGGGCCGGGTGGGCCGGCTCGGGCTGGCCGTCCTTGGACTCGTCGATCCAGCGGACGATGTCGCCGTTGTCGTAGGTCTGCAGGGTCTTGAAGACCATGCTGTCGGCGTCGGAGGGCAGCGGGCCGATCGAGACCCGGAACTCCTGGAACTGACCGGGGGCGATCTTGGTGCCGGAGTCGGCGGTCCAGGTGATCTTGGAGACGGCCTCGTTGACGTCGCTGCCGTGCACCTTGATCGGCTTGTCGAGCTTCGCCTTCTCGACGGTCGCGGTCCAGCCCGGCAGCGGCAGGGTGCGGACGGAGGCCAGCGGGTGGTCCAGCGGGAGGTTGACCTCCAGCTTCACCGTGCCGGCGGCGTCGCTCTCGTTCGGCACCCGGAAGTCGACGGCCGTGTAGCCGCCCTGGGCGGCCGCACCCGGGTTCACGGTGACGTGCGCGAACGCGGGACCGGCCAGCGCCACCACGGAGGCGGCGGCGGTGAGGGCGACGGCGGCGAGACGGCGGGTGGGAAGGGAACGCATGATGAGGTGTCTCCGATCGGAGCTCGGCGGACCGGCCCGCGTCCGGGCGACGGGAAGACCGTGCCTCGGCGGGGCCGCGCGTGGGGACGTGCTGGGGACGTGTGGGGGCGGAACCGGGGGCCGTCGGCGTGTCGGGGACACACGGGATGTCGGGGACACACGGGACCGGCCCGGGACGCTGCGCACGACCGGGGCCCGACACGAACAGGGCGCCAGGAGCCGGATCAGTACGCGAAGGCCCCGCGCGGCGGACCGCGCCGCACCACGCTGTGCCGCAGCGCGGCACCCGCCGGAAGCGGACTCTCCCCGCCCCGGACACCGAAGGGGCGGGCCGGACCGGCGGCGCCGAACAGGCCGCGCAGCAGCGCCGCCACCAGCACCAGCGCCGACCGCAGCGGCGCCGCCCAGTGCTCCCGGGCCGCCGACGCGGTCACCCGCACCAGCCGCCACAGCGCCGCCTCACCGCGCCGCAGCCACCAGCCCGCGACCAGCGCGGCGGCCAGGTGCCCGGCCAGCATCGACGGCGTCATCCCGAACACGCCGCCCTGCCACCACGGCGCGACGGCGTACGCGTTCGGGTCCAGGCCCGCCGAGGAGACCAGCTGCTCGGCGGTCGGGCTCCCGGGCAGGCCGGCCAGCGTGCCGGGGCGCGCCTCGTTGCAGATCAGCCGGCCCGCCACGGTCGGCAGGGTCAGCGGACCGGAGCCGCCGTGGTGCATGCCGGCCATGCCGCCGATCGCGGCGTGGCCGTTGAAGCTGTGGAACAGGCAGTGCAGCCCGAGCTGCCCCGCGCCCAGCGCACCGGCGATGGCCGTCAGCGAACGCTCCCGCCCACCGCAGGCCACCGCGAGCACCAGCACCGCGGCGAAGCCCGTCGCCAACGCGGTCGGCGGCACGTTCCCGCCACCCGCCAGGGCGTGCCCGGCGGCCGCTATCAGCGTGCACACCAGGGCGAACGGGACGGCCCGGGCAAGCCGCAGGTCCCAGGCGGCGGCCCCCACCGGCGCATCCGGTGCGAGGGCGCCCGGGAGCGGGGCGGCGGGGAGGGCAGTCATGGCCGGGACATCATCTCACCGCCTACCTCGCCCGCGTGGGCAGGGTGGGAAATCCCTACGAATGCCCCGTTCGGCAGCGGCGTGCAGACCGGAGAGTGCGCCACTCGGCACAATCCACGGCCTCAGTCCATCCGCCGAACGGGCGGCAGCGGGCCCCGGGCACGGTTCACCGCCGAATCGCCCGGAGATACCTAGTTGTATGTGGAGCCGCAGCCAGGAGGGACCTCCCGTGGACATCTGGTGGACTCTGCACCTCAAGCGCGACCCGGCCAGCGTCCCGCTGGCCCGGCGCATCCTGCTCGGTGCCATGGCGACGGCGGGCGTCGATCCGCAGATCGCCCACGACCTCGGCGTCGCCCTCAGCGAGGCCTGCGCCAACGCCGTCGAGCACGGCGCCTGCGGGCGGCCCGACGACGGCTTCCAGGTCACCGCCTCGATCAGCGGCGACCGCCTGCGGATCGAGGTCACCGACTCCGGCCCCGGCCTGCCCGGCCCCGTCGGCACCCCCGCCCCGCCGCCGCGTCGCCGCCCTGTCCCCCCACCGCCGCCCCGCCCGGCCGCGCACCGCCGCCCCCGCCGCGGCCGCGCCACCGTCCCGGCCCGCGTCCTCACCGGCCACCAGCCCCGGCGCGACGGCCACCCCTACGACACCCACGTCCTCCCCGCCCGCCCCGCGGCGCCCACGCTGCGCCCCGTGGACCTCGACACCCTCCCGGACCTCACCGCCGAATCCGGCCGGGGCCTCTTCCTCATCCACGCCCTCACCGACCACGTCCAGCTCCGCAACCACCCGCTCCGGGGCGCCATCGTGAGCTTCGACAAGATCCTCAAGTGGCAGGACGGGGCCCTGCTGCGGGCGTCCTGACACGGCGAACTGATGGCGACGCGCTGATACGACGAACGCCGGGGGCGCGGACCACGGTCCGCGCCCCCGGCGTTCAGTCGGTGCAGGGTCAGCTGTGCGCGCCGGCCTTGCGGCGGCGCAGGACGAACACGGTGCCGGCGCCGGCCGCCAGGACGGCGGCGCCGCCGAGGGCGATCGGCAGGGTGCTGGAGTCGGCACCGGTCTCGGCCAGGTGCGGGCCCGCCGACGGCGAGGCGGAGGCCGAACCGTGGCCGGCGGCCGCGGGGGTGCCGGCAGTCGGCGTGGCGGCACCGGCGTCGGCGACCCGGAACTCGCCCTCGAAGGGGTTGTAGAACTGGGTGCAGGCGTTCGGCTTGTTGTTGGCCGGGGTGGGCACCTTGTCGTTGTCGAACGCGTCGGAGCCGGCGTCGTAGTTGGCGCCGTACTTCCCGACCGGGGCCTTGGCGGTGGCGGCGATCCGGACCTGGTAGGTGATCTTCTCGCCCTTGGCCAGCTTGAGGTCCGGCGACCGGAGGGAGCGGTCGTCGAGCTTTGCGGGCTTCCAGCCGGAGCCGGTGTTCAGCTGAACGTCGAAGAACTCGGTGCTCCACTGGACGGGGTAGTCCCCGTCGAACTCGTCGGTGACGTAGAGCGAGTTGTGGACGGCGGGCAGATCGACGCCGCTGTTGTTCTGCCAGGTCACGCTCAGCTCGGCGGCCGGTCCGCCCTTGACCAGGGTGGTGCCGTACAGGCCGGAGCCGGTGACCTTGAGCAGCGGGCTCTGGTAGACGCCGCCGTGGCACCGGTCGCTGGTGGTCGGGGTCGGCGTCGGCAGGGTGGACGGCCGGTTGGTGGGGGTGGCCGTCGCGGTGCGGCTGGGGGTGGTGCTCGGAGTCGCCGTGGCGGGGGCGTTCGGGGTGGTGCTCGGGGCCGGGGTGCTCGGCGCGGGGGCGCTCGGGGTGGCCGGGGTGGAGGTGGGGGGCGGAGAGGAGGGGACTCCGACCGCACTCGCGCTGACGGCGCCGACCGTGGTGCCGAAGGAGAGCGCCATCAGCGCGGACGCGGCCAGAAGGCGAGAAGAGCGCACGTTGAGAAGCTCCAGATTGGGGTAAATGGGGTCGATTTCGGGCGACTTGAGGCCTCCGGCAGGGCCGTCGGCGCGGGTCGCGCCCGCGAACCCTACCGGTTGCGAGTGGCTGGTTTCGATCAGATTTGGCGCTAAGTGATCGGTGCTGCCCGGGCGCCTGTTCGGCCACCGGTTGCCGGGGTGGCCGGGGGGCCGGACGATGGCCGCATGAAGCACCAGATGCGAGCCGAGTACGGGGCCGGGGGTGCGACCGGCGGGGTGCGGTTGTGGCACATGGTCCGGGGGGCGGAGAGCGTGGCGATGTGCGGCCGGGAGCTCGACCCGGGCGCGCAGGTGCGGGAGCCGGTGGACTGGGGCAAGACACCGGAGCTGTGCTGCCACACCTGCGGGGCGTACTACCTGCGCGAGACGCCGTACCTGTCGGCCGAACACCAGTAGTGCGCCAACGGGTGGTCTACCGTGATCGGCATGGAGCAACCCCTCGCCCGGCCACGGTCGTTGACCCGTGAGGCCGCCGGGCTGCGGTCCGGCGTACCGGGCCTGTCCGAGCACGTCGACCGGTTCTGCGCGCTGGTCGAACGGGTGGATCCGCTGATCCACGCGTTCGTCCCGGAGCCGGGGCGGCACGACCGGCTGCGCGCGCAGGCGCGGGCGCTGGCCGCGCGGCACCCCGAGCCGGCCGGGCGGCCGCCGCTGTACGGGGTGACGGTGGGGGTCAAGGACATCGTGCACGTGGACGGGCTGCCCACGCACGGCGGTTCGGCGCTGCCGCCGGGGGTCCTGGCGGGGCCGCAGGCCGTGGTGGTGGACCGGCTGCGGGCGGCCGGGGCGCTGGTCGCCGGAAAGACGGTGACCGCCGAGTTCGCGGCGAGCGCGCCGGGACCGACCCGCAACCCGCACCATCCCGGGCACACCCCGGGCGGCTCCAGCAGCGGGTCGGCGGCGGCGGTCGCGGCGGGGCTGGTGCCGCTGGCGGTCGGCACCCAGACGGTGGGGTCGGTGATCCGGCCGGCCGCGTACTGCGGGGTGGTGGGCTTCCGGCCCACGTACGGGCGGATCCCGACGGCCGGGGTGATCCCGAACGCGCCGAGCTTCGACACCCTGGGGGTGTTCACGGCCGATCTGGCCGGGGCGGCCCTGGCGGCCGCACTGCTCTGCGACGAATGGCGGGGCGGGCCGGCGGCCGCCGTACGGCCGGTGCTCGGGGTCCCGGACGGCGCGTACCTGGAGCGGGCCGATCCGGCGGCGCTGCGCGTCTTCGAGGAGAGCCTGGAGCGCCTGGCGCGGGCCGGCCTGACGGTGCGCCGGGTGCCGCTGTTCCCGGACTTCGCCGGGATCACCCGGCAACTGCAGACGATCAACCGCTTCGAGCTGGCCCGCAGCCACGCCGACTGGTTCGCCCGGTTCGGTGGCCTGTACCGGCCGGAGACGGCGGCGAGCATCCGGGTCGGTCAGGGCGTCGCGGCGGAGGACCGGGCGGCCGCGCTCCAGGCCCGGGAGCGGTTGCGCGAGCGGGTCGCCCGGGCGACCGCCGAGGCCGGAGTGGACCTGTGGCTGGCGCCGTCGGCGACCGGCGGGGCGCCGGAGGGCCTGCACACCACCGGGGACCCGGTGATGTCGCTGCCGTGGAGCTACCTGGGCCTGCCCGCGCTGAGCCTGCCGGCCGGGCGGACGGCGGAGGGGCTGCCGCTGGGCCTCCAGGTGGTGGGCACGGCGGGCGGCGACGAGCGGCTGCTGGCCCAGGCGGCTTTCCTGGAAGGGGCGTTGGGCGGAAGCCCGGACGCCTAGGCGAGCGCCGGGTCGGCCGGGTCGCCGGCCTCGGCGCGCAGCAGGCGCAGCAGGAGGCGGGCGGCCCGCTGGTAGGGAACGTCCTCGTCGTGCAGCACGGCCTGGGAGTTGGCCGTCTCCAGGAGGGCGATCAGGGCGAAGGCGAGGTCGTCGAGGTCGGTGCCGGGCCGTAGGCCGCCGGTGGCGCGGGCCTCGGCGAGGGCGTCGGTGATCACCTGGCGCCATTCGCGGGCGCAGTCGGCGAGGGCGTCCCGGACGGCGCCGGGGCGGGCGTCGAACTCGGCGGTGACCTCGTAGAAGAAGCAGCCGCCGGGGAAGACCCGGGCCCGGGAGTAGGCGAGCCAGCTCTCGCAGAGGGCGCGGGCCCGGGCGAGGCCGGGCGGGGTGTCGGCGACCGGGGCGACGACGGCGTCGGCGAAGATGCGGCGGGCGGCGCGGACGGTGGCGAGTTGGAGCTCCTCCTTGGAGCCGAAGCCGGCGAACACGCCGCTCTTGCTGAGTCCGAGGTCGGTGGCGAGACGGCCGATGGAGAGCGCGCCGAGGCCTTCGACGGAGGCGATCGCGACGGCGCGGTGCAGCACCGCCCGGCGGGTCTCCTCGCCGCGCAGGACCCGTCCGTCCGTGGTCGATCCGGCCATCGGCCACCTCAGTTCTCGTCGTCGCCGTCGCCGTCGCGGTGCGTGCCGCCAGGGTAGCCCGGGGGTGGGCGGCGGACTTCCTGTTCATAAAACTGCACGAACGGTCGTGCTAATATCTGGACCCAGCACGGCCCCCGCACCCCGGCACGCCCGTCCGCACCGACAGGGAGACCGCATGGACCCGGCCCTCGCACTGGTTCGCACCGCCCTCAACACCACCTCGCACCTGGCGCCCCGGCTGGCCGGTCGCGCCGCGTACGAGCTGTTCCAGCGTCCGCTGCGGCGCAGCGCCGTCCGCCCCGCCGAGCGGGAGACCCACCGGCAGGCCGCCGTCGAGCGGATCACCGTGAACGGCAAGGAGGTCGTCGTCTACCGCTGGGGCGACGGCACCCGGCCGGTGCTGCTGATGCACGGCTGGCGATCCCGCGCCTCGCGCTTCGCCCCCTACGTGCCCCGGCTGCGCGCGCTCGGGCTGAGCCCGGTCGCCTTCGACGCGCCGGGCCACGGCGACTCCGGCGGCCGGGCCACCACGGTGCTGGAGTACCGCGCCATCGCCGGGCAACTCCAGGACGGCTACGGCGGGTTCGAGGCGATCGTGGCGCACTCGCTGGGCGTGGCCGGGGCGTTCCTGGCGCTGCGCGAGGGAGTCCGGGCCGGGCGGCTGGTCGCCCTCGCCGGGGTCAGCGAATTCGCCTACCTGCCGGGCGCGTTCTGCGCCGGGCTCGGCCTCCGCCCGGTGATCGAGCGGGACCTGCGGCACCGGATCGAGCACGAGCTGTTCGCCGGCACCGAGGACCCGTGGCGGCGCTTCGACGCCGCGCACCGGCCCGAGGAGGTGTCGCCGCCGATCCTGGTGGCGCACGACGAGGACGACGACGTGGTCGGAATATCGCACGCGCGGCGCCTGAAAGCCGCGTACGGTGACCGGCTGGAACTACTGGTCACCCGGGGGCTCGGCCACCGCAGGATCGTCGCCGAGCCCACCGTCATCGACAACGCGATCGGCTTCCTGTCGGCCGGTCAGGAGGTCAGTGCCGCATGAGCCGCGCCGGAGAACTCGTCGAACTGCACGCCCGATCGGTGGAGTTGGCCGCCGAAGTGGTGGACGGCCTGCGGCCGGACCAGCTGGAGCTGCCGAGCCCGTGCGCGGGCTGGACGCTGCGCCGGCTGATGGAGCACATCGTCGGCCAGCACCAGGGCTTCGCCGCGGCCGCCCGCGGTGCCGGGCCCGACCTCGCGCTCTGGGCCGACGCCCCGGTCGGCGACGACCCGGCGGGCGCCTTCCGCCGCACGGGCGCCGAGCTCACCGAGGCGTTCCGCGAGGCCGTGGCGGCCGGGCGCGAGGTCTGGCTGCCGGAGATCCGGCACGGCGGCCCCTTCCCGCTGGCGCACGCGGTCGGCTTCCACCTGCTCGACACCCTGGTGCACGGCTGGGACGTCGCGGCCGCGCTCGGCGTCCAGGCCCCGTTCACCGCGGTCGTGGACGGCGACGAGGCGCTGGCGGCGACCCTGCTGGCGGTCGCCGAGGCCGTCCCGGCCGCGCCGGAGAACCGGGTGCCGGGCAAGGCGTTCGCGCCGCGCCTCGAACCGGGTGCGTCGGGAGGCCGGTTCGACCGCGCGCTGGCCCTGCTCGGGCGGGACCCGGCCTGGAAGGCCTAGGAACGCCGGTCCGGACAGGGCCTAGGCGTGCCGGCCGCCGCGCTGTTCGTCGGGGAAGCGCGGCCCGCCGATCAGGAAGAGCAGCGCGGCCGTCGGAAAGCCGGTCGAGGCGGCCACCAGCACGATGAACTCCCAGAACATCTCCTGCTCCTCGTCAGTCCCGGGCCGCCCGGACACCCGAAGGTGATCCCAAACCTGACAGGCCCTGATTGGCCGAATTGTCCGGTTGCTATTCGACGGTATGACCGGATTGCCCAGGCTGCCACCGGGCGGCGGGGACCGGCCCGCGCCACACCGGCGCAGGGGTCTGGGCGCCGGGCGGGGGTGGCGGCCACACTGTCGGGATGCAGCTACAGCTCGCAGGGGAAGCACGGCGGCCGGACCGCGAGAGCGAGGACTTCGCGGCGGCCTCGCCGGAGGCGCTGGTACTGCTGGACGGCGCGAGTTCGCCGGCCGGCCTGGAGTCCGGGTGCCGGCACGGAACCGCCTGGTACGTCCGCCGGTTGGGCGTGCACCTGCTCGCCCGGCTCACCGACCGGGTGGACCGCTCGATCGCCGAGTGCCTGGCCGACGCCATCGTGGAGACGGCCGCGCTGCACGGCGGCCGCTGCGACCTGGGCCACCCCAACACCCCCGCGGCGATGGTGGTGGCGGCCCGCCGGCACGGCGAGTCGCTGGAGTACCTGGTGCTTGGCGACTCGCTGCTGGTGCTGGAGTACAAGGACGGCCCGCCGAAGGTGATCGGGGACAACCAGCGCTTCCCCGGCGGGGAGGAACTGCGCCGGCAGGTCTGGGCGACCGTCCCCGGCTCGGCCGAGCGGGCCGCGCTGCACCTGGAGTACGCGCTGGCCGTCCGGTCCGCCCGCAACCGGGGCAACGGTCCGTGGATCGCCGCGGCCAGCCCGAAGGCGGCCGGGCACGCGGAGACCGGCTTCGTCCGGCTGGAGCGGCTGCACGCG
Source organism: Kitasatospora sp. NPDC098663 (assembly GCF_044760075.1). Taxonomy (NCBI): domain Bacteria; kingdom Bacillati; phylum Actinomycetota; class Actinomycetes; order Kitasatosporales; family Streptomycetaceae; genus Kitasatospora; species Kitasatospora sp. NPDC098663. The sequence continues at coordinate 23,853 of NZ_JBIWAP010000045.1, forward strand.
CTGGCCGCGCTCACCGACGGCGCCTCGCGCTTCACCGAGCGCTTCGGGCTGGGGAGTTGGGCGGATGTGCTGCGGCTGCTCGCCGAGTCCGGTCCGGGCGAACTGATCGCGCAGGTCCGCGAGGTCGAGCGGGCGGACGCCGCCTGCGAGCGCTGGCCGCGCGGCAAGGCGCACGACGACGCCTCGGCGGTCTACGCGCTGCTGTAGCGGGCGGACGGCCGGGGCGTCATCGGACGGTGCGGTCACCGGGGTGGTGCGGTGACCGCCGGGGCGGTGCCGTCAGTCGATCGGGTGGCCGAACCGGCCGGACTGGAAGTCCCGCATGGCCTGCTCCAGTTCGCGGTGGCTGTTCATCACGAACGGCCCGTACCAGGCGACCGGTTCGCGGATCGGCTGCCCGCCGAGCAGGATCACGTCCAGGTTCGGGTGGCGGGAGTCCTGCTTGGTGTCGGCGGTGATGGTGATGGTGTCGCCCTCGCCGAACACGGCCGCCTGCCCGGTGTGGACCGGGCGGCCCTCGGCGCCGACGGTGCCGTCGCCGTTGAGGACGTAGGCGAGCGCGTTGAAGTCCGGCCGCCACGGCAGGGTGACCTGCGCGCCCGGGGTGATGCTGGCGTGCAGCAGGGTTATCGGGGTGTGGGTGACGCCCGGGCCCCGGTGGCCGTCCAGCTCGCCGGCGATCAGCCGCAGGATCGCGCCGCCGTCCGGGGTGGAGAGCAGCTTGACGTGGCCGCCGTGGATGTCCTGGTAGCGCGGGGCGGCCATCTTGTCGGAGGCCGGGAGGTTGACCCACAGCTGGATGCCGTGGAACAGGCCGCCGGTGGTCACCAGCGACTCCGGCGGGGTCTCGATGTGCAGGATGCCCGAGCCGGCCGTCATCCACTGGGTGTCGCCGCCGCCGAGGTGGCCGCCGCCGCCGTGCGAGTCCTTGTGGATGAACTCGCCGTCGATCAGGTAGGTGACCGTCTCGAAGCCGCGGTGCGGGTGCCAGGGCGTGCCCTTGGGCTCGCCTGCGGCGTACTCCACCTCGCCCATCTGGTCCATCATGATGAACGGGTCGAGGTACTTGGTGTTGATCTTGGCGAAGGCGCGGCGGACCGGGAAGCCCTCGCCTTCGAAGCCCTCGGGTGCGGTCGCGACGGTGAGGACCGGCCGGGCGCTGGTGGCGGCGGGGTCGGGGGTGGCGACGCGCGGCAGGGTCAGCGGGTTGTCGACGGTCACGGCGGGCATGTCGGCCTCCTTCGGGGGGTTCCTCTGGCCTACGTCCACGAGGTTAGTTCAATTCTCAACAACAAGCAAGTTGAACGTTGAACCATATGGTGACGAAGGAGCGCGGGGCTCCTCCTCCAGGATGGGTCAGCCGTACATGCGGCGCATGGTGAAGTCGACCATCTGCTCGACCGCCTTGGCGTCGAACACCATCCGGTGCTCGCCCTCCATGTCCAGCGCGAAGCCGTAGCCGGTCGGCAGCAGGTCCAGGACCTCGGCGCCGGTGACGGTGAAGTGCTTGGAGTCCTTGCCGGCGTAGCGGCGCAGCTCCTTCAGCGAGCTGAACATCGGGATCACCGGCGTCGGCGTGTTGTGCAGCGCCAGGAAGCCGGGCCGCTCGCCGCGCGGGCAGTGCACCTTCGAGGTGATGAAGATGGCCTGGAAGTCCTCGACCGCCATCGAGCCCGTGGTGAACGCCCGGACGGCGTCCGCCAGCGACGGCGGGGAGGGCTCGGGGTAGAGGGACTGCTGGGACGCCTGCGACTGCGCGCCGTAGGCGTCGGGGCCGGGCATGCCGTTCATGCCCGGCTGCGGACCCGCCTGCTGCTGGTAGGGGTCGCCCGGGTATGCGTTCTGGTCATATCCGTACACACGGACAGGCTATCGGGAGCGCACCCGCCCGTGCGGGCGTCGATCCTGACAAGGACTGGTCGTCCCGACTTGTGGGACGTGACCACGTTCATAGCGGATTCACCGCCAGGGGCTTGCCCAAGTTACCGCTGGGTAGCATCATGATGCGTACTGGTGGGTACGGGGCGCCCGAACGCGGCGGTCTCCCGGAAGCGACGAACCGGAGAAAACGGCCATGGGTCACTACAAGTCCAACCTGCGGGACGTGGAGTTCAACCTCTTCGAGGTGTTCGGTCGCGAGCAGGTCTACGGCTCCGGACCGTTCGCGGACATGGACGTCGAGACCGCGAAGAACATCCTGAGCGAGATCTCGCGCCTCGCCGAGAACGACCTCGCCGCGTCCTTCACCGACAGCGACCGCAACCCGCCGGTCTTCGACCCCGAGACCAACACCGCGCCGGTCCCGGCCACCTTCAAGAAGAGCTACCAGACCTACATGGACGCCGAGTGGTGGCGTCTGGGCATCCCGGAGGCGATCGGCGGCCAGGTCACCCCGTCCTCCCTGATCTGGGCCTACGCCGAGCAGGTCCTGGGCTCCAACCCGGCCATCTGGATGTACTCCTCCGGCCCCGCCTTCGCCGGCGTCGTCCACGACGAGGGCACCGAGGAGCAGAAGAAGGTCGCCCAGCGGATGACCGACCGCCTCTGGGGCGCCACCATGGTCCTCACCGAGCCCGACGCGGGCTCGGACGTGGGCGCGGGCCGCACCAAGGCGATCAAGCAGGAGGACGGCTCCTGGCACATCGAGGGCGTGAAGCGCTTCATCACCTCGGGCGAGCACGACATGTCCGAGAACATCATCCACCTGGTGCTGGCCCGCCCCGAGGGCGGCAAGCCCGGCACCAAGGGCCTGGGCCTGTACATCGTCCCCAAGTTCGACTTCGACTGGGAGACCGGCGAGCTGGGCGAGCGCAACGGCGCCTACGCCACCAACGTCGAGCACAAGATGGGCCTCAAGGCCTCGAACACCTGCGAGATGACCTTCGGCGCCAAGCACCCGGCCAAGGGCTGGCTGCTCGGCGAGAAGGTCGACGGCATCCGCCAGATGTTCAAGATCATCGAGTTCGCCCGGATGATGGTCGGCACGAAGGCCATCGCCACCCTCTCCACCGGCTACCTGAACGCCCTGGAGTACGCCAAGGAGCGCGTGCAGGGCGCCGACATCTCGCAGTTCCTGGACAAGACCGCCCCGCGCGTCACCATCACCCACCACCCGGACGTGCGCCGCTCGCTGCTCACCCAGAAGGCTTACGCCGAGGGCATGCGCGCGCTGGTCCTGTTCACCGCGTCCGTCCAGGACGACATGGTGGCCGCCGGCCTGCGCGGCGAGCGCGACGAGGCCGCCGAGCGCCTCAACGACCTGCTGCTGCCGATCGTCAAGGGCTACGGCTCCGAGAAGTCCTACGAGCAGCTCGCCCAGTCCCTGCAGACCTTCGGTGGCTCCGGCTACCTGCAGGAGTACCCGATCGAGCAGTACATCCGGGACGCCAAGATCGACACCCTCTACGAGGGCACCACCGCGATCCAGGGCCAGGACTTCTTCTTCCGCAAGATCGTCAAGGACGGCGGCCAGGCGCTCACCGCGCTGTCCGAGCAGATCCAGAAGTTCCTCGGCGCGGCCGAGGGCGGCGACGCCCTGGCCGCCGAGCGCGAGCTGCTCGCCAAGGCCGTCGGCGACCTGGACGCCATCGTGGGCAAGCTGCTGGCCGACCTCACCTCGGTCGAGCAGGACGTCAAGAACATGTACAAGGTGGGCCTCAACACCACCCGCCTGCTGCTGGTCTCCGGCGACGTCGTCGTCGGCTGGCTGCTGCTGCGTCAGGCCGCGGTGGCGCTGGCCAAGCTGGAGGCCGGGGCCTCGGAGAAGGACGTCCCGTTCTACCAGGGCAAGGTCGCGGCGGCCCGCTTCTTCGCCAAGAACGTCCTGCCGACCGTCGCCCCGCAGCGGCTGATCGCCGAGGGCATCGACAACGAGATCATGGACCTGGCGGAGGAGGCCTTCTGAGGCCCTCGCCCCACCCGTCACCCGCCGCGGTGCCCCCAGGGGCGCCGCGAGGGGCGTGACACCTCTCCGACCGCCTGACAGCACCCTCACGTCGAAGGGCCCGGCCACCGCCGGGCCCTTCGGCGTTGCCGCCCGTCCGCCCGTCCGCCCGTCCGCCCGTCCGCCCCGCACCCGTCGCCGAGTTCGCCCGTTTCGCACCGGTTGTTCGGGGGTCGCGGGAGCCGGGCCGGGCCTGGCGATGACCGTCCGCGACCGGCGCGGATCTCTGGGTGTACGGAGTTCGGCACGGCGTCACTTCACGGTTGTGTCCTCGTTCTGCATCCGTTGGGAGGTTCCGAATTCCCTGTCCGTGTACGGGCATATGCTCAAGGTGCGAAGCCGACTCCCCATCCGGCTTCGGCCCTCCCTCGACTCAGGAGCAGTATGTCGACCGCCGCCGCCCGCCAGGCATTCTTCGACCGGACGCACAGCGACGATCTGATCGCGTTCCTCGGCACCTCGCCGTCCCCGTACCACGCGGTCGCGAGCGCCGCCGAGCGGCTGGAGAAGGCAGGCTTCCGGCAGGTCGCCGAGACCGACGTCTGGGACGGCGCCGCCGGCGGCCGTTACCTGATCCGGGGCGGCGCCCTGATCGCCTGGTACCTGCCGGAGAGCGCCCGCCCCGAGACCCCGTTCCGGGTGGTCGGTACCCACACCGACTCGCCGAACCTGCGGGTCAAGCCGCTGCCGGACACCGGCTCGGCCGGCTGGCGCCAGGTCGCCGTGGAGATCTACGGCGGCGTCCCGCTGAACACCTGGCTGGACCGTGACCTCGGGCTCTCCGGCCGCCTCGCGCTGAAGGACGGCAGCTCGCGGCTCGTCCAGCTGGACGAGCCGCTGCTGCGGGTGCCGCAGCTCGCGATCCACCTGGACCGCCAGGTCAACGACGGCATGAAGCTCGACAAGCAGCGCCACCTCACCCCGATCTGGGGCCTCGGCCCGGTCGACGAGGGCTCGCTGATCTCGTACGTCGCCGAGCGCGCCGGCGTGGACGCCGCGGACGTGGCCGGCTGGGACCTGATGACGCACGACGTCCAGCCGGCCGCCTACCTGGGCCGCGACCGCGAACTGCTGGCCGGCCCGCGCCTGGACAACCTGCTGTCCGTCCACGCCGCCACCGCCGCGCTGGCCGCCGTCGCCTCCGCCGAGGACGCCGCCGACCTTCCGTACATCCCGGTGCTGGCCGCCTTCGACCACGAGGAGACCGGCAGCGAGTCGGACACCGGCGCGCAGAGCCCGCTGCTCGGCAACGTCCTGGACCGCACCGTCCACGCCCGCGGCGGCACCCCGGAGGACCGCGCCCGGGCGCTGGCCGGGACGATCTGCCTCTCCTCGGACATGGGCCACGCCGTCCACCCGAACTACGCCGAGCGGCACGAGCCGGGCCACCACCCGCTGCCGAACGGCGGGCCGATCCTCAAGGTCAACGTCAACAACCGCTACGCGACCGACGGCGTCGGCCGGGCGGTGTTCGCGGCCGCCTGCGAGAAGGCCGGCGTGCCGTGGCAGTCCTTCGTGTCCAACAACGCGATGCCCTGCGGCACCACCATCGGCCCGATCACCGCGGCGCGCCTCGGCATCAAGACGGTGGACTGCGGCATCGCGGCGCTGTCCATGCACTCGGCGCGCGAACTGTGCGGCGCCGAGGACCCGTACCTGCTGGCCAGCGCGATCAAGGCGTTCCTGGAGGGCTGATCCCGGGCTGATCCCCCCTCAACGGCGAAGGGGACCGGCGGAGTACGCTCCGCCGGTCCCCTTCCGCGCCGGACGGGCTACTCCAGGCCGGCGAGCACCAGCGGCAGCCGGCGCGCGCCGTCGGCGACCAGCTTCACCGGCACGCCCCAGTCCTGCTGGTGCACGTGGCAGGCCGGGAACTCGATCTCCGGATCGTCGTCGCAGGACGCGGCCATCGCCGAGACGTGCAGCACGCCCTCGGTGACCTCCTCGGAGAGGACCAGCTCGCGCGACAGGTCGCTGTCCGCGCCCGCGCCGGAGACCAGCAGCTCGGGCGGGGTCGCGCTGACCAGCAGCCGGGTGGACGGGCCGTACCGCTCGTCCAGCTTCTGGCCGCTCGGCGCCGAGAACACCACGTCCAGCCGGAACGCGCCCGGCGCGACCTCGGTGGCCGCCCGCCGGGTGCGGTGCGCGACCGACTCGACCCGCACCGCCTCCTCCGGCAGCCGCAGCCTGGTCAGCCGGTGCCGGGCCGACTCGACCACCACGATGTCCCCGTCCACCAGGACGGCGCCGGACGGCTCGCGCAGATCGGTGGCCAGCGTGGTGACCTCGCCGCTCGCCGGGTCGAAGCGGCGCAGCGCGTGGTTGTAGGTGTCGCTGACCGCCACCGAGCCGTCCGGCAGCACGGTGACGCCCAGCGGGTGCTGGAGCAGTGCCTGCGCGGCCGCGCCGTCCCGGTGGCCGAAGTCGAAGAGGCCGGTGCCGACGGCGGTGTGGACCGTCCCGGTTTCACGTGAAACCCATCGGATCGAGGAGGTCTCCGAGTCGGCCACCCACAGCCGCTCGCCGTCCGCCGAGACCGCCAGACCGGACGGCTGGGCGAACCAGGCCTCGCCGACGGGCCCGTCCACCAGGCCCTCGTTGGTGGTGCCGGCCGCGACGCCGACCGTGCCGGCGGCCGGGTCGTACGCCCACAGCTGGTGCACGCCGGCCATCGCGATCCACACCCGGCCGTCGAACCAGGCGACGTCCCACGGCGAGGAGAGGTCCACCTCGCGGGCCGGGCCCTCGGTCGCCGAACCCTGCCACCACTGGCGGCCGGTGCCCGCCAGCGTGGTCACGGAGCCGTCCGCCAGCCGCACCCCGCGCAGCGCGTGGTTGACGGTGTCGGCCACGATCACGTCGAAGTCCGAGCCCTCCGGCAGCAGCGCCAGCCCCTGCGGCTCGCTGAACCGGGGGCTGGTGCCGTCCACCAGGCCGCGCTGCCCGTCGCCGATCCGGCGGACCACCGTCTCGCCGTCCTCGGCCAGCTCCACCAGCGAGTGGTGGCCGGAGTCGGCGACCAGGAAGTGCCCGTCGGGCAGCCGGACCGCCTTGCCCGGGAACTTGAGGTCCCCCGCGGTCGGCTCCGGCGCCACGTACGGGCCGTCGCCGCGGCGCAGCGTGCCCTTCGCCGCGTGCTCGGCCTCCAACTCCTCCACCAGCCGCGCGATCGCGTGCGCGTGGCCCTCGCCCGCGTGCTGGGCGACCACGTACCCCTCCGGGTCGATCACCACCAGCGTCGGCCAGGCCCGCACGGCGTACTGCTTCCACGTCGCCAGCGCCGGATCGTCCAGCACCGGATGGTGCACCTCGTACCGGGCGACCGCGTCCACCACGGCCTGGTGGTCCGCCTCGTGCACGAACTTCGGCGAGTGCACCCCGACGATCACCACGGTGTCCCGGTGCTTCTCCTCCAACTCCCGCAGCTCGTCCAGGACGTGCAGACAGTTGATGCAGCAGAACGTCCAGAAGTCCAGGACGGTGATCTTGCCCCGGAAGTCGGCGAGCGTCAGCTCCTTGCCACCGGTGTTCAGCCAACCGCCTGCCCCGACCAGCTCGGGGGCGCGTACACGTGCACGAGATGCCATGCCTGTATCCAACCGCATCGTGGCCGGGCGGCATTCCGGGGCGGCGGTCGTGGTGGGGTGTGGCCGGGGGTGGTGGGCGTGTCGACGGGGTGGGGGTCGGGGTTCGTGCTGTCGTTGTCCGCATGATCACCTCACCCCTGCTCCGGTCCGCCCTGACGGTCGCGACCGCTGTCCTGCTCGCCACCGGTGCCGGTGCCGCCTCGGCGGCGGCCGCCGGGCCCGTTGCGCGTGACGTCACCGCGGAGCAGTGCCAGGACGCCGGGGGGTGGGTGGAGGGCTCCGGGTACTGCGTGGGGGCCGAGGGTGACGACGACTGGGGGCAGCCGATCGACGGGCAGGCCGTCAACCCGCATCCGGCGCCGGGCGAGGAGGACTGAGGGCGTCAGGGCCGGGTCCGGGGCCGGGTCCGGGTCAGGGCCGGGGGAGCTCCGCCTGCCAGCGGGTCTCGCCGTCCTGCTGCTCGCCGGTGGGGGTGAGGCCGAGGGCCCGGGCGACGGCGGCGGAGGCGTGGTGGTCGGGGTGGATGTGGGCGGTGACGGTGCTGACGCCCGTGGCGGCGAGGTGGGAGAGCAGGGCGCGGGCGGCCTCGGTGGCCAGGCCGCGGCCCTGCCAGGGGGTGCCGACCACCCAGGCGAGCTCGGCGGCCCCGGGGCGGACGGTGGTCTGGACGTAGCCGGTGAGGCGGCCGTCGGCGCGCAGCCGCAGCACCCAGTTGCCCCAGGTCTCGGCGGGGTCGGGGGAGCCGGCGGCGAGCCGGGCGTAGCGGACGCGCAGGTCGTCGGCGGTGGCCGGGGAGCCGCCGGTGAAGGCGTGCAGGGCGGGGTCGGCGAGGACGGCGGCCAGCTCCTCGGCGTGCTCGGGGCCGATCGGGAGGAGGTCGAGGCGCTCGCTGTGCAGCGGGGCGGCGGGGTCGGGACGCATGCCGCCATTGAACGCCCGTGTGTGGCGGTGCTTCCCGGCGGGCGGGGGGATCGGGTCGAATGGGGGTCACGTCGACACGGAGGAGGCCGCTGTGCGGTATCTGGTCAGGGAGAAGCTGTTCGCAGTCGGAGACGACTACTGGATCGAGGACGACCGGGGCCACAAGGCGTACCTGGTGGACGGCAAGGTGCTGCGGCTGCGGCACACCTTCGAGCTGAAGGACGCGCACGGGCGGGTGGTCGCGGTGGTGAAGGAGAAGGCGTTCACCGTCCGCGACGCTATGAAGATCGAGGACGCCGACGGCGAGGTGATCGCGACCGTCCGGGAGAAGCTGTTCACCCCGTTCCGCGACAAGTACCTGGTGGAGCTGGCCTCCGGCGGCGAGCTGAAGATCCACGGCAACCTGATCGACAAGGACTACCGGATCGAGAACCACCACGGCGACGACCTCGCCCGGATCTCCCGCAAGTGGTTCCGGATCCGGGACACCTACGGCGTGGAGATCGCCGACGGCGCCGACACCGGCCTGCTGCTCGCGATCGCCGCCTGCGTCGACCACCTGGTGCACGAGGAACACTGATCCCCCGCTGACGTCAGGGGTCCTGCTTCCCCGGTCCGCCGCCCGCCCCGCTGATGGCCGTCGCCTTCCGGGCGGTGGACCTGCTGACGCCCGGCAGGCTCGGCGCGATCCTGGTCGAGCCGGAGCCGCACCCGGCGGTCTGGGTCTCGGCCAGCTGCAACATCGCGGTGGCGGCGGTGGTGTCGGCCGCGATCGCCTGACGGCCCGTCCGAGTGCCTGGGTGCGCCCGGCCGCGTTCGGCTGATGGAGCGTCGGTCGACGGCCGGCGGTGGCGGCGAGGATCCGACCGGGGTCGCCGACCTGCTGCGGCGGTGGGGCCCGGCCGGTAACGTACCGGCATGGCTGACCTTGAAGAACGCGCCAACGTCGTCGCGTCCGGCTCGCGGCGGGCCGGGGCAGGGGTGTCCGTGCGACGGCGCCGCGTCACCGACCTCGCCGACTGCGTCCGGGTGCTCGGCGACGTCCACACCACCGACGGCTACCCCGCCGACTGGCCCGACCGCCCCGCCGCCTGGCTCACCCCCGGGGGCCTGCTCGCCGCCTGGGTCGCCGAACTGGACGGCCGCCCGGTCGGCCACGTGGGCCTCTCCCGCAGTGCCCCCGGCGACGTCGCCCCCGGCCTGTGGAGCCGCCGCACCGGCGGCCGCCCGGAACTCACCGCCGTGATCGGCCGGCTCTACGTCGCCCCCACGGCGCGCGGCCACCGGATCGGCGCACAGCTGGCGGCGGCCGCCGTGGCGCACGCGCGGGCGCTCGGCCTCCACCCCGTCCTCGACGTCCTCGCCACCGCGGCCCCGGCGAACGCCTGCTACCGCCGCCTCGGCTGGACCTGGCTCGGCAGCGGCGAACAGCAGTGGGCCGCCGACCGCACGGTCGTGGTCCACTGCTTCGCCGCCCCGAGGGAGTAGCCGGCTTCCCGCGGGCGGCCGGTGGCGGCGACCCGTCCGGAAGCGGCGACGGCACCACTGGAGCGGGGCCGTTCGTCACACGGGGATGACTTCGACGCCCTGCTCCAGGCCGGCGAAGTCGCCCGGGTTCCGCGTGTAGAGCGGCAGGCCGTGGGCGGCCGCGGTCGCCGCGATCATCAGGTCCATGCGGCGGGGGCGGGGGTCCCGCTCGGCCTGGATCGTGAGGGCGACCAGGGTGGCGAACCGCCGAGCTGCCTCGCGGTCGAAGGGGAGGGCGGCGAACTCCGCCTCCACGTCCGCGAGTCGCTGGGCCCTGGCCATCATCTGCACCGGGTCCTTGGCCATGGCGACGCCTTGGGCGAGTTCGGCCAGCACGATGGACGACAGCGCGGCATCGGCCGGCAGGAGCTGTGGATCGATCTGCGGCAGATCGATCACGACGCAGGTGTCGAGCAGTCCGCGTCGGCGTCGCTCAGTCACTTCCGCTCCCACGGGTCGTCGCCGCCGATCCGGTCCTCGTCGCCGTAGAAGGCGTCGGCTTCCGCGCGCATCTGCGTGGCGTCGACCGTCGGCGCGTTCCGCCACTTTCGCTGGAGTTCCTCGACGGGGACGAATCGGCGGCGACTGCTGATCGGCCGGACTTCGGCGATCTCGGTGCCGTTGCGAGTGATGTGGTAGATCTCGCCGGCTTCGACATCGTCGAGCACGGCCTTGGACCGCGCTGCGAGTTCGCGCTGCGTGATGGTCTTCATGGGGCAAGCGTATCGCGCCGTAATGCACCGTGTCGCACTGGCGGGGGAGACCGGCTCGGCTATCCGGCCGGGCGGTCCGTGGTGGTTCGGTGGTGCGTCAGAGGCTAGGAGTTGGAGTGCACTCCATGGCAAGGGTCGGTCCGTATCCCCGTCCACTCGGGGAGTCCGGGCCCGTGGCGCGGAGCGGACGGGCGGTGGCCGGTCGGGGTTCGGTGTTTGCGGAAACGGCAACAAAGCTTGCCGATATGGCCGGTCCGGCCGCAGCCTGGCGGTGGAGGTGAGCGCCATGGGCGACACGACGAGGACGGCAGGGCCGACGGCCCCCCGGGACGACTACGACGCGGTGGTGGTCGGCGCGGGCGCGGCCGGGCTGAGCGCCGCGCTGGTGCTGGGCCGGGCCCGGCGCCGGGTGGCGGTGGTGGACGCGGGCCAGCCGCGCAACGCCCCCGCCGCCCACATGCACGGGTACCTGAGCCGGGACGGCATGCCCCCGGCGGCGCTGCTGGAGGTCGGCCGGGCGGAGGTCGCCGGCTACGGGGCCGACCTGATCGACGCCCGGGTCGACCACGTCGAGGGCGTCGCGGACGCCGAAGGCGCGGGGGCGGGCTTCGCCGTCCACCTGGCGGGCGGCCCTGTGCTGCACGCGCGCCGGGTGGTCGTCGCCACCGGCCTGCGCGACGGGCTCCCGGAGCTCCCGGGCCTGCTCGAACGCTGGGGCCGCGACGTGCTGCACTGCCCGTACTGCCACGGCTACGAGGTCCGGGACCGCCCGCTCGGCGTGCTCGGCACCGGCCCGGGCGCGGTCGGCCAGGCGCTGCTGCTCCGGCAGTGGTCCGCGGACGTCGTCCTGATCACGCACACCCTCACGCCGACCGGGGCCGAGCGGGAGCGGCTCGCCGCCCGCGGCGTCCGGGTCGTCGAAGGCCGGATCACCCGGCTGGTGACGGACGCCGACCGGCTGCGCGGTGTGGAACTCGCCGACGGCCGGGTGGTGCCGCGCGAGGCCGTGTTCGTCTTCCCGCAGCCGGTGCCCCGGGACGCGCTGCTGTTCGGCCTGGAGTGCGCCCGGGACGAGAACGGCTGGGTCACCACCGACCGGGCCGGGCGCACCAGCGTCCCCGGCGTCTGGGCGGTCGGCAACGTCGCCGACCCGCGGGCCCAGGTGGTCGTCGCCGCCGGGACGGGCGCGGCGGCGGCGTTCGACCTCGACCACGACCTCGTCGCGGAGGAGATCGGACGGGCGGTCGCCGAACACCGCGCGTCCGGCGCCGCCGTTCCCGCCTGAGCGGGGGGAGAGAGCCCCGGCACCTCCGCCCGGCGTCACCTGTCCGCCTTCAGCACCCTTCCGACCGCAGCACCCCTTCCGTCACCCACGATCGGAGAACACGCGATGTCCGAACACCAGCACCAGCACGGCCAGGGCCACCAGCACGGGCACCACCACGGCGACGTCCCCGCCGCCGACTTCGACTGGGACGCCCTCGCCGCCCACCTGGAGCGGGAGGCCGAACTGCGCGCCCCCGCCATCACCGGGGCCGCGCAGTGGCTGCGGTCCCTGCGCGGCGAGACCGACGGGGTGCGGCGGGTCCTCGACGTCGGCAGCGGACCCGGGGTGATCGCCGGACTGCTGGCGGAGGCCTTCCCCGAGGCCGAGACGGTCGCCGTCGACCAGTCGGCCGCCCTGCTGGAGCGCGCCCGGGCCCGCTCCGGTGGCCGTCTGAGCACCCAGCAGGCCGACCTGCCCACCGAGTTCGGCAAGCTCGGCGAGGCCGACCTGATCTGGTCCGGCAACGCGATCCACCACCTCGGCGACCAGCAGGCCGCCCTGACCTCCCTCGCCGCGATGCTCCGGCCCGGCGGCCTGCTGGCCGTCGCCGAACGCGGCCTGCCGATGCGCTACCTGCCGCGCGACTTCGGCCTCGGCCGGCCCGGCTTCCAGGCCCGGCTCGACGCCGTGCACGAGGACGGCTTCAGCACCATGCGCGCCGAACTGCCCGGCGCCACCGAGGAGGTGGAGGACTGGCCGGCCATGCTCATCCGCGCCGGCCTCACCCCCAGCGGCACCCGCACCTTCCTGATCGACCACCCGGCCCCGCTCGCCCGCCCCGCCCGCGAGCACCTCCACGCCCAACTCGCCCGTCTGCACGACCAACTCGTCGACAACCTCGCCCCCGAGGACCGCGCCACCCTCGACGCCCTCCTCGCCGAGGACGCCCCCACGGGCATCCTGAACCGCCCGGACGCCTTCTTCCTCTCGGCCATGACCGTCCACACCGCCCGCAAGGCCGCCTGACGGCCGTGGGGCCGAGCCTGCCGCGGCCGGGGCGGGGAGTCCCCGCCCCGGCCGCGGCAGGGGCCTACAGGCAGGGGCCTACAGGCAGGGGCCTACAGGCAGGGGCCTACAGGGTGTGGCCGAGAGCGGTGATGAGGGCGGCGATGCGGGCCTCGTCGCGGCGGTAGTGGGTCCACTTGCCGATGCGGGTGGCGCGGACGAGGCCGGCGCGCTGGAGTTCGGCGAGGTAGGCCGAGACGGTGGACTGGGCGAGGCCGGCCTTGGCCTGGATGTGGCTGACGCAGACGCCGACCTCGCGCGGGTCGGCGACCGCTTCCTCCAGGGGGAAGTGGCGTTCGGGTTCGCGCAACCACGCCAGCAGTTGCAGGCGCGTCGGGTTGGCGATCGCCCGCAGGGCGGTGACCAGGTCAACATCCATGGCTGGAAGCGTACCGGCGCGGTACCGCAGTGCCTCGGCGCGCCGGGGCCGGTGGGGCGGGCGTGGTGCCGCCCGGCGGGGCGCCGGTGGCCCGGACGCGGCCGTCGGTGACTGGGCGTCAGATTCCCGGCGGTGTCGGGAGGGTGGCGGACGGCCCGGGCGCCGGGCCGTCCGCCGCGGCTCAGCCCTCCTGGCCGCCGAAGCGGGTGGTCCAGGCGGCCAGGTCCTCGTCGGTGATCTTGGCGAACAGCACCGGCGGCACGGTGAACGCCGTCCCGGCCGGCACCAGGTCCAGTGCCCGCGCCTGCTCCGGGCCGACCCAGGACAGGCCGGCCGCCGGGGCGTCCCCGGGCAGGGCGAAGGCGCCGCGCATCGCCGCCGCCGCGGTCGGGATGAACGGCTCGGAGACCACCGCGTACAGCTGGATCAGGTTCATCGCGGTGCGCAGGGTCAGCGCCGCCGCGTCCGGGTCGGTCTTCACCTGGAGCCAGGGCGCCTTCTCGTCCAGGTACGCGTTGCCCGCGCTCCACAGCGCGCGCAGGCCCTGCGCGGCCTTGCGGAAGTTGAGCGCGTCCAGCTGGGCCTCGTACTCGGCCAGCAGGGCGGCGATCTGCTCGCCGAGGCGCTGTTCGGCCTCGCCGGGCGCGTGGCCGGCCGGGACGGCGTCGCCGAAGCGCTTGCGGCTGAAGGTGAGCACCCGGTTGACGAAGTTGCCGAGGGTGTCGGCGAGGTCCTTGTTGACGACGGAGGCGAAGAGGTCCCAGGTGAAGCTGGAGTCGTCCGACTCGGGGGCGTGCGCCATCAGGAAGTAGCGCCAGTAGTCGGCCGGCAGCAGTTCCAGGGCGACGTCGGTGAAGATGCCGCGCTTCTGGCTGGTGGAGAACTTCCCGCCGTAGTACGTCAGCCAGTTGAAGGCCTTGACGTAGTCGACCTTCTTCCACGGCCGGCGCGAGCCGAGGATCGTGGCCGGGAACATCACGGTGTGGAACGGGACGTTGTCCTTGGCCATGAACTCGGTGTACCGGACGCTGTGGTCGGCCTCGTACCACCAGGACTTCCAGTCCCGGGCCTGCCCGGCCGGGGCCGCGTCCGCCCACTCCTTGGTGGCGCCGATGTACTCGATCGGGGCGTCGAACCAGACGTAGAACACCTTGCCCTCGGCCGCCAGCTCCGGCCAGACGTCGGCCGGCACCGGAACGCCCCACTCCAGGTCGCGGGTGATCGCGCGGTCCTGGAGGCCCTCGGTGAGCCACTTGCGGGCGATCGAGGAGGCCAGCACGGGCCAGTCGTCGCCGTGGGCGGCGATCCACTGCTCGACCTCGTCGGTCAGCTCCGACTGGAGCAGGAACAGGTGCCTGGTCTCCCGGACCTCCAGGTCGGAGCTGCCGCTGATCGCCGAACGCGGTTCCAGCAGGTCGGTCGGGTCCAGCACCCGGGTGCAGTTCTCGCACTGGTCGCCGCGCGCCTTGTCGTAGCCGCAGTGCGGGCAGGTGCCGACGATGTAGCGGTCCGGCAGGAAGCGGCCGTCGGCGTTGGAGTACACCTGCCGGATCGCGCGCTCCTCGATGAAGCCGTTGCGCTGGAGTTCGCGGGCGATCTCCTGGGTGATCTCGCGGTTCTGCGGGGAGGAGCTGCGGCCGAAGTGGTCGAAGGACAGCCCGAAGCCGTCGTACACCGCCTTCTGCGCGTCGTGCGCCTGGGCGCAGAACTCGGCGACGGGCAGTCCGGCCTCCTGCGCGGCCAGTTCGGCGGGCGTGCCGTGCTCGTCGGTCGCGCAGATGTAGAGCACCTCGTGGCCGCGCTGGCGCAGGTAGCGGGAGTAGACGTCCGCCGGGAGCATCGACCCGACCATGTTGCCCAGGTGCTTGATCCCGTTGATGTACGGAAGGGCGCTGGTGATCAGGTGCCGAGCCATCCTCGGATGCTCCGATTTCTCCCGCACGCGCACCCCACCCGGAGTGCTGTGCCAGGCGCAGGGGTCCACTGTGGGCTGCCAAGCCTACCGCCGCCGGGCCGGGGGGACGGTGCGGCTCAGGTGTGGCTCAGGGGGTGGCCTCAGGGGGGGCGGGTGCGGTTCAAGGGCGGTGCTGCTCAGGGGCGGGTGCGGCTCAGGGCCCGACGGAGTCGCTGTACCGGTCGAACTCCCCGGCCTTCACCCCGCGGACGAACGCGGCCCACTTGCGCGGCGTGGTCCGGACGACGATCTCGGGGCGGTCCGACTCGCGGATCTCCACCAGACCGTCGGCGGCTCTGATCTCGACGCACTCGTTGCTCTCGCCGCTGGACGAGGACTTCCGCCACTCAGTCATGAGAAGTCTTTCAGTAAGGCCCGGATGAAGTCCCGGGACTCGGCCGGCCCGAGGGCGACCGCGGCGGTCTCCTCCTTGATCTGTCGGTACGTCTGCAGCTCGGTGTCGAGGTGCACGAACTTCGGCCCGTTCGAGAGGTCGATCTGCACGGTGTCGAGCTCGGGAACGGGCCCGCGGGCGAGGTAGAGGCTCTCCCCGGACCCGGGAAAGGTGTCGACGCTGAACGGGATGGTCCGGATCTCCACCCCGGGCCGCTCGGAATCCTCCAGCACGCCGAGCAGTTGGTCGCGCAGCACCGCCGCCCCGCCGAACTGCATGCGCAGCGCGGATTCGTGGATGTACGCGGCGTACGGCTTCGGGCGTTCGGTGAACAGCCGCTGGCGCTGGATCCGGAATGCCGTGCGGGCGTCGGCGTCCGGCTGGGGCATGGGCGGCCGGACCCGGGCGAACACCGCGGAGGCGTACGCCGAGGTCTGCAGCAGTCCGGGGATGAAGGTGGTGTGCAGGATGGCCAGCGACTCGGCGTGGTGCTCCATCTCCGCGATGTCGATGAGCCCGCCGGGCAGCCGGCCGCGGTAGCCGTCCCACCAGTACTTGCGCCGGTCCTGTGTCATCGCGAGCAGCGCGTCGAGGTAGGGGCCGTCGGCGCAGTGGCAGGTGCGGGCCCAGAGCCGGAGCCGTTCGGCGCTGATGCCGGACTTCCCGTTCTCCATCTGCGAGATCTTGGGCAGGTCGGTGCCCAGGGTGGCGGCCAGGCTCTTGGGCGTCACGCCCACGCGTTCGCGCATCTTGCGCAGCTCGATGCCAAGGCGCTGCTGACGCACGGTCGGCGACAAGCGGGGTGGCATGACTCTCTTCTCCGGATCGCGGCTCGGGTCGATGCTTCCGGTGAAGTGTGCCGTGCTTACCCAGCCCTAGCTACTGAAATGGGGGATACCCCACGATGGAGTGAACGTTCTCCCGCTCGGTAGCAAGTCTTGCACCTCGACCCTATGGTCGTTCTCGCGTCAGTCACTGACTTGTTGTGGCCTAAACAGCCGCCAATCAGCCGTAAATACACACCAGATGCATGGTCGGCACGCTCGACATCACCGACCGGAGACTGTCATGCCGCTTCCGCTGCTTCTCACCCCCGCCCACCGCGTTCCCGCTACCCGGTGAACGGCCTGCTCGTCGCCGGTTTGTCGGCCCTGCTGCTCGCCGTGCTATTCGTCGGCTGGCTGGTCTGGCTGGTCAACGCCCAACCCCGCGAACCGCGTTCCGTAAAACGCGAGTTCGTCGTCCGCCATTCCTCCGCCGCCGTCGAGAAGAAATAGCGCGCGGCAGCGGTGGCCCCCCGTCGGGAGGGGGGCCACCGGAGGATGCGGTCAGCCGTCGCCGAAGTGGTCGAATTCGCCGCGCTTCACGCCCTCGATCCAGAGCGCGAACTTCTGCGGGGTGGTGACGATGATCGCGTCGGGGCTCTCGGATTCGCGGACCTCGATCAGCCCCCGCTCGTTGACGGACACCTCCACGGAGTCGCCGCCGTCCCGGGTGCTGCTGGTGGACTTCTGCCACTGCTGGGTCATCGGTTTCCTACTCCCATCGCGGTTCCTGCCTGGCACCCTGGACAACTCCCGGGCGGCCGTTCAGGAACGGGGGCGCACGGAGGGTTGGGCACCGCGCGAAAGGCGCTCGACGAGGCGGATCCGGGCGGCGGGCCACTCGTCGGCGAGCATCGAGAAGTAGGCGGTGTCGCGCCACACGCCGGTGGCGCGCCGCTTCTCGCGGCGGTGGACGCCCTCGTACTGGGCGCCGAGGCGCAGGATCGCGTTGCGGGAGCGCTCGTTGAGCGCGTCCGTCTTCCAGTAGACCCGGCCCATGCCCAGGTCGTCGAAGGCGTGGGAGAGCAGCAGCAGCTTGGCCTCGGTGTTGACGGGCGAGCGCCAGACCGAGCGGGCGTACCAGGTGCCGCCGATCTCGACGACCTCGTCGGCGAGCCTGACGTCGTAGTAGCCGGTGACGCCGACGGCCCGGCCGCTGGGGAGGTCGATCACGGCGAACTTCACCGCCGACCCGGCCGCCACCTCGGCGAGCCGGGCGTCGAGGATCGCGCCCAGTTCCTCCTCGGTCGCGGGCGGGAGCGAGGGGATCCAGCGCCAGACCTCCGGGTCGGGGCCGACGGCGGCCCACAGGTCGGGCAGGTGGTGGCGGCCGAGGGGCTCCAGGCGGACGTGGCGGCCGGTGAGGGTCACGGGCGTGGGCGGCTGTGCGGTCATGCCGGAAAGGTAGCGCCACGATGCACTAGATGCAATGAACTTCTGCACTAGTGCGAAATCGGCGGAGCGGGCGAAACGAAGGGCCCTGCGGGACGTCCCGCAGGGCCCTCGACCGGATCAGGCTCAGATGAACGAGTTGATCTGGATCGTCTCGTCGCGGCCCGGGCCGACGCCGATGGCGGAGATCGGCGCGCCGGACATCTCCTCCAGCGCCTTCACGTACGCCTGCGCGTTCTTCGGCAGCTCGGCGAAGGTCTTGGCCTTGCTGATGTCCTCGGTCCAGCCCGGCAGCGTCTCGTAGATCGGCTTGGCGTGGTGGAAGTCGGACTGGTTGTACGGGAGTTCCTCGACCCGCTTGCCGTCGATCTCGTACGCGACGCAGACCGGGATCTGCTCCCAGCCGGTGAGCACGTCGAGCTTGGTGAGGAAGAAGTCGGTGAGGCCGTTGACCCGGGTCGCGTAACGCGCGATGACCGCGTCGAACCAGCCGCAGCGACGGTCACGGCCGGTGGTGACACCGCGCTCGCCGCCGATGCGGCGCAGCGCCTCGCCGTCCTCGTCCAGCAGCTCGGTCGGGAACGGGCCCGAGCCGACGCGGGTGGTGTAGGCCTTGAGGATGCCGATGACCCGGTCGATCTTGGTCGGGCCGATGCCGGCGCCGGTGCAGGCGCCGCCCGAGGTCGGGTTCGACGAGGTCACGAAGGGGTACGTGCCGTGGTCGACGTCGAGCAGGGTGCCCTGGCCGCCCTCCAGCAGGACGACCTTGTTCGCCTTGAGCGCCTGGTCCAGGACGAGGGTGGTGTCGGCGAGGAAGGGCTTGATCTTGTCCGCGTAGCCGAGGTACTCCTCGACGACCAGCTCGGCCGGGATGGCGCGGCGGTTGTACAGCTTGACCAGGATCTGGTTCTTGTCGTGCAGCGCCGCCTCGATCTTCTGGCGCAGGATCGACTCGTCGAACAGGTCCTGGACCCGGATGCCGACGCGGTTGATCTTGTCCGCGTAGGTCGGGCCGATGCCGCGGCCGGTGGTGCCGATCCGGCGCTTGCCGAGGAAGCGCTCGGTGACCTTGTCCAGGGTGCGGTGGTACGGCGTGATCAGGTGGGCGTTGCCCGAGACCAGCAGCTTGGAGGTGTCGATGCCACGGTCGTTGAGGCCGCTCAGCTCGGAGAGCAGCACGCCCGGGTCGATGACGACGCCGTTGCCGATGACCGGCGTCACGTTAGGGCTGAGGATGCCGGAGGGGAGCAGGTGCAGGGCGTACTTCTGGTCGCCGATGACCACCGTGTGACCGGCGTTGTTGCCGCCCTGGTAGCGGACGACGTAGTCGACGGAGCCGCCGAGGAGGTCGGTGGCCTTCCCCTTGCCCTCGTCCCCCCACTGAGCGCCAACGAGCACGAGTGCCGGCACAGGCGTACACCCCTTCCGGTTGGGGCATCCTGCGTAGGCCGCAGTCTGCCCCGAGATAGACGAAGCCCCTGGCGCAGTAGCGCAAGGGGCTCTTGCACCGAGAGATTACCTGAGGAAGGACCGGTCGTGTCGTCCCTGTCCACGCCCGCAACCGGCGGCCCCGAGCCGCTCCTGCTGCTCCTCGACCCGGCGGCCCGGCAGACCGACGGCGAGTCGGTGCGGATCGCGAAGGACGTGCTCTGCGGAGGCGCGGACGTCAAGGTGGTCTATCCGGAGAGCCCGTCCGAACTCGACCGGGTGCTTTCGCACCGGGGTCGGCGGCGCCCGGTCGTGATCGGTTCCGACCTGGCGTTGCAGCGGGTGCTCCAGGCCCTGTACCGCCAGCGTGAGCTGGGCGCGGATCCGGTGGGCATGGTTCCGGTCGGCCGGTCGGAGGAGCTGGCCGCGGCCCGCGCGCTCGGGGTGCCGGGCGAGCCGGTCCGGGCCGCGCGGGCGGTGCTGTCGGGTGCGGCGCGCAAGCTGGACCTGCTGGTGGACGACGGCGGCGGGGTGGCCCTGGGAGGGGTGCGGATCACCGGTGCCGGGACGCGGCGTCCGGCAGGCCGTACGGGTGGTTGGCGTTCGCTATGGGCGAAACTGGCTGCGGCCGAGCAGGCGAACGCACTCACGGCGGACGGCCGGTCCTCCGCCGAGCACAACCCCCGGGTCCGGGTCGAGGCCGACGGCCGGCTGCTCGCCGACGTGCACCGACCGGTGCGGCTGGTCCAGCTGACCCTGCCGGGCGTCGAGGCGGACGCCGCCGGCGTGCTGGAGGTGGTGATCCGCGCGCCCGGCGCCCTGGTGCGCGCCCGGGCGGAGAGCGTCTCGGTGGTCGGGCGCGGCTTCGGCTACGAGGCGGACGGCCACCCCGTCGGTCCGGTCCGCGCCCGCACCTGGACGGTCCACCCGGGCGCCTGGGGCCTGTTGCTGCCCGCCGCGTGACGCCGGGGTGAACCCCGGGTGAGCAGGCTCACTTTCGCCGCCGGCCCGACTCCCGGCCCTCCGCACACGGAACGCCCCAACAGGCGCGAACCACAAGGCCAACCGCCTCCGGCCGGAATTCCCCCCACCCGAAATCCCCACCTGGTAAGGGGTTTTGTCTACGCGCGTTACCGACCGATCGCCGGACAATCCCGGCCGCCCGGGTTCCGGAAGCCCGTGCCCGCTGCCCTAGACTCGAAGACGTGCCACGTGGTGACGGAAGACTCAACCACGATCTTCTTCCCGGTGAGAAAGGCCCCCAGGACGCTTGCGGCGTCTTCGGTGTCTGGGCTCCCGGCGAGGAGGTCGCCAAGCTCACGTTCTTCGGCCTTTACGCCCTGCAGCACCGCGGTCAGGAATCCGCGGGCATCGCAGTGAGCAACGGCTCCCAGATTCTCGTCTTCAAGGACATGGGGCTCGTGTCCCAGGTCTTCGACGAGGCCTCCCTGGGGTCGTTGCACGGGCATATCGCCGTCGGACACGCCCGCTACTCGACCACCGGGTCCTCGGTCTGGGAGAACGCCCAGCCGACCTTCCGCGCGACCGTGCACGGTTCGCTGGCCCTCGGGCACAACGGAAACCTGGTGAACACCGCCGAACTGGCGGCGATGGTCGCCGAACTGCCCGGTGAGGAGCACGTCTCCCGCTCCGGGCGGAGCGCCGCGACCAACGACACCGACCTGGTGACCGCGCTGCTCGCCGGCCACCCGGACCTCTCCATCGAGGAGACGGCCAAGGTCGTGCTGCCCAAGGTCAAGGGCGCGTTCTCGCTCGTCTTCATGGACGAGCACACCCTCTACGCCGCCCGCGACCCGCAGGGCATCCGCCCGCTGGTGCTCGGTCGGCTGGAGCGCGGCTGGGTGGTCGCCTCCGAGACGGCGGCGCTGGACATCTGCGGCGCCTCCTTCATCCGCGAGGTCGAGCCCGGCGAGCTGATCGCCGTCGACGAGAACGGCATGCGCAGCTCCCGCTTCGCCGAGGCGAAGCCCAAGGGCTGCGTGTTCGAGTACGTCTACCTGGCCCGCCCCGACACCAGCATCGCCGGGCGCAACGTGCACCTCTCCCGCGTGGAGATGGGCCGCCGCCTGGCGAAGGAGGCGCCCGTCGAGGCCGACCTGGTGATAGCGACGCCGGAATCGGGCACCCCCGCCGCGATCGGCTACGCCGAGGCCAGCGGCATCCCGTACGGCTCCGGCCTGGTGAAGAACGCCTACGTGGGCCGCACCTTCATCCAGCCCAGCCAGACCATCCGTCAGCTCGGCATCCGGCTCAAGCTCAACCCGCTGCGCGAGGTCATCGCGGGCAAGCGCCTGGTGGTCGTCGACGACTCGATCGTCCGCGGCAACACCCAGCGCGCGCTGGTGCGGATGCTGCGCGAGGCCGGCGCCGCCGAGGTGCACATCCGGATCTCCTCGCCGCCGGTGAAGTGGCCGTGCTTCTTCGGCATCGACTTCGCCACCCGCGCGGAGCTGATCGCCAACGGGATGACCGTCGAGGAGATCGGCCGCACGCTCGGTGCGGACTCGCTCTCCTACATCTCGATCGACGGCATGATCGAGGCCACCAAGCAGCCCAAGGACAGGCTCTGCCGGGCCTGCTTCGACGGCGAGTACCCGATGGAGCTGCCGGACCCGGCACTGCTCGGCAAGCTCCTGCTGGAGGCCGAGATCAAGGGCAGCCAGCAGCCGCCGGCCGTGCGCGGCAAGCCGACCAGCGGCAGCGACCTGGACGGCGTCCAGTCGCTGCTCGGCGGGGCCGGCGCGGCCGACGCGCTGCGCCGCCCGTAACGAATCCACGGTGGGGTCCCGCGAAACGGGGCCCCACCGCTGTTCCATCCCCCACCAGACCCGAGAGGGCCGCACCGTAGTGACCAGCAACCAGAACGGCGCCACCTACGCCGCAGCCGGCGTCGACATCGAGGCGGGCGACCGCGCCGTCGAGCTCATGAAGCAGTGGGTGAAGAAGGCGAACCGCCCCGAGGTGGTCGGCGGTCTCGGCGGCTTCGCCGGCCTCTTCGACGCGTCCGCCTTCAAGCGCTACGAGCGGCCGCTGCTGGCTTCGGCCACCGACGGCGTGGGGACCAAGGTGGCCATCGCGGCCGCCATGGACAAGCACGACACCATCGGCCACGACCTGGTCGGCATGGTCGTCGACGACCTGGTCGTGTGCGGCGCCGAGCCGCTGTTCATGACCGACTACATCTGCGTCGGCAAGGTCGTGCCGGAGCGGGTCGCCGCGATCGTCAAGGGCATCGCCGAGGGCTGCGCGCTGGCCGGCTGCGCCCTGGTCGGCGGCGAGACCGCCGAGCACCCGGGCCTGCTCGGCCCGGACGAGTACGACGTCGCGGGCGCCGGCACCGGCGTGGTCGAGGCGGACGCGCTGCTCGGCGCCGACCGCGTGCGGGCCGGCGACGTGGTGATCGCGATGGCGGCCTCGGGCCTGCACTCCAACGGCTACTCGCTGGTGCGCCACGTGCTGCTGAACGAGGCCGGCTGGAAGCTGGACCGCAAGGTCGAGGAGTTCGGCCGCACGCTCGGCGAGGAGCTGCTGGAGCCGACCCGGATCTACTCGCTGGACTGCCTGGCGCTCACCCGCGCCACCGAGATCCACGCCTTCTCGCACGTCACCGGCGGCGGCCTGGCGGCCAACCTGGCCCGGGTCGTCCCGGAGGGCCTGCACGCCCGCCTGGACCGCGGCACCTGGACTCCGCTGCCGGTCTTCCAGACCGTCGCCCAGGTCGGCAAGGTGGCCACCCTGGAGATCGAGAAGACGCTCAACATGGGTGTCGGCATGGTCGCGGTCGTCCCGCCGTCCTCGGTGGACGCCGTGCTGGCGATCCTGGAGGACCGCGGCGTCGAGGCCTGGCTGCTCGGCGACATCGTCGAGCGCACCGGCGAGCACGAGGCCGGCGCGGCGCTCTACAACGCCTACGAGGGCTTCACCGCGGGCTGAGCCCGGCGGGACGACGAGAGGGCCCCTCCGGCGCACCGGAGGGGCCCTTCCGCGTCCTGCCAGCCGGGGGCGGCGACCACCCGGTACGCCATCCGGTACGCGGGAACGCCGAAGACCGGCCTGGCGCGCTGGGCGCTGGGCCGGTCGGCGAAACTACTGGCTACGAGCGGCGAGAGGCCTGCGACGGCCCGGTGCCCGGCTCGGTGTCGTCCTCGTCGTCGAGGTCGGCATAGCGGGCGGCGTACTCGGCATACGGGTCGTCGTCCTCCTCCTCCTCGATCGGCTCCGGGTCGATCGGAGCGGTGGACGGCGATGCGCCCAGCTCGTTGGACAGACGGTTAGCGTCAAACCCGCCGCTGTTGTACTTCAGCTCGCGGGCGACCTTCGTCTGCTTGGCCTTGGCCCGGCCGCGCCCCATGGGTCGACCCCCTCAACGATGGGGCTCACGGCCCCGAGTCTGACACGTGTTCATGATCAGGACCGGCCTGCCCGAATGGGAGGACCGTCCCTTGGAGCATTAACGGTACCTGTTTCCGCCGCTGGACGGTACGTCGTCGGTGTGACGTGGCGCGCACCGACCGCACCCGAGACCAGGTCTTCCCAGGTCAGGGGAGGTTTTGCGGCGGTTTGCGCGCTGTCCGGAGGTGTCTCAGGTCCGTCGTTCCAGGACCGATTATCCCCCCAAGGGGGACCTTGGATCACCCGATCGGGCGCAGAAGTGAGAATCCGGTTCCACATCGTGATGCGCGGGGGACGGCTGGGCCCCTTCCGCCCGGGGGCGGGTCACAGGGGTGCGGCCGCCCCCCGCGCGTCCGGGGTTCCGGGGGCGCCGGATCAGGCCCGGCGGGCACCCGGCAGCAGGACCGTGCGCAGCGCGCTGATCTCGCGCATCCGCTTCTCGGCCAGGCGGTCGGCGGCGACCGCCGGCGGGACGCCGTCGGAGGCGGCCCGGGTGAAGATCTCCAGGGTGGTGTCGAAGATCCTGGTGGCCTTGTTCTTGGCCCGGTCGAAGTTGAAGCCCTCGATCTCGTCGGCGACCTGGATCACGCCGCCGGAGTTCACCAGGTAGTCCGGCGCGTAGAGGATGCCGCGGTCCGCGAGATCCTTCTCGACGCCCGGGTGGGCCAGCTGGTTGTTGGCCGCGCCGCAGACGATCGTGGTGCCGGACTCGCCGAGCGCGGCCACCGTGTCGTCGGTCAGCGCGCCGCCCAGGGCGCAGGGGGCGTAGACGTCCAGCCGGGCCTGCAGCAGGGCGGCGGTGTCGGCGACGACCTCCACCTCCGGGTGGGCCGCGCGGACGCGGTTCAGGGCGGTCTCGGAGACGTCGGTGATGACGACGGTGGCGCCGTCCGCGACGAGGTGGCCGACCAGGTAGTGGCCGACCTTGCCGACGCCCGCGACGCCGACCCGCTTGCCGCGCAGGGTCGGCTGGCCCCAGCGGGCCTGGGCGGTGGCGCGCATGCCCTGGAAGACGCCGAAGGCGGTCAGGATGGACGAGTCGCCGGCGCCGCCGTGCTCGGGCGAGCGGCCCGTCACGAACTGCGTCTCGCGCGCGATGACGTCCATGTCCTGCACGTAGGTGCCCACGTCGCAGGCGGTGATGTAGCGGCCGCGCAGGGACTCCACGAAGCGGCCGTAGGCGCGGAGCATCGCCTCGTTCTTGTCCTTGTTGGGGTCGCCGATGATGACGGCCTTGCCGCCGCCGAGGTCGAGCCCGGCCAGCGCGTTCTTGTAGGACATGCCGCGGGACAGGTTGAGCGCGTCCTCCAGGGCCGCCTCCTCGGAGGCGTACGGGAAGAAGCGGGTGCCGCCGAGGGCCGGGCCCAGCGCGGTGGAGTGGATGGCGATGATCGCCTTGAGCCCGGAGCTGCGGTCGTGGCAGAGGACGACCTGCTCGTGGCCGTCGCCGGGGGCGCCGTCCTGCTCGGTGCGGAAGATCCTGCTGAGCACTCCGGGTGCGGGGTGCGTGGCGGATGTCTGTACGTCGGTCACTGTGGTGACTCCAGTATCGAAGGCCCGCCTGCTGTGGTGCGGGCGCCTAGGGCGAAGCGTAGTCGCGGGGGCGCCGCCGATCCGCCCTCTTGTCCGAGCTTGTCCCGGCGGTCCGAGGGATGAGACGCCGGGGGGTGCGCGGTGCGGGCGCGAACGGCCAGGGGGCGCGCCCTCCCGGGGCCGGTCGGCGCGTGCGACCATGCAGGACGTGACCGTCGTGCGCACCTCGGTACTGCCGCCCTACGCCGCCCACCTGCGGGTCTACGAGCCACTGGCCGCCTACCCGGAGTCCGAGCGGGTGCGCTGGCGGGCCTACGCGGCGGAGCACGGTCCGGACGCCGTCGAGGCGGCGCAGCCGGTGGCCGCGGCCGTCCTGGAGGAGCAGCGGGAGGCGCTGGCGGAGCTGGCCGCCCGGACGCCCCGGGCGCTGCCCGAGCGGGAGAGCGGGCGGGCCTACCTGCGGGTGGTGGACGGCGTGCTGTACGTCTGCCCGTGGGCGACCAGGCTGCGCAGCTGGCAGGCGCTGGAGGAGCTGCGGGCGGCCGCGCCGGTGGCGCTGCTGGACACCGCGGTGCCGCCGGTGGCCCGGGCGGCGGCCGAGGCGGACCGGGAGCGCTGGCGGGCCGGCCATCCGGACGCCCGGCCGTGGATCCTGACCAGCCGGTGGGAGGTGCCGGTGCGCTGGTTCCTGCCGTTCGGGGACGAGGACCGCTGTTTCGTGCCGGCGCAGGAGCGGGGCAAGCCGGGGCGGGCGGCGGCGCTGTTCTACCTGGTGCCGATGGCGCAGGCGCGCCGCCGGGTGGCCCGGGCCTTCCGGGCGCTGCGTGAAGAGGTGCCGGACGGGGAACTGGTCCGGGGGGCGGAGCAGATCGGGCGGTGGCTGGAGGAATTCCATCCGCGCTCGCTGGTGGAGCTGGACTACGGGGGGCTGGTGCATGTGCTGGGGCCGGAGCGGCTGTTGGCGGACCGTTCGGCGGGGGAGCTGGAGGACGGGCTGCGCGCGCTGAGGGCGGGGGACACCGCGGAGGCGCTGCGCGCGTACGGGGAACTGACGGCGCGCTGGCGGAGGGTGCTGGCGCTGCGGTACGCGAACTGACGTCCGACCACCCGTGTATGACTGTAAGAGTCCTATGGCCTGAGCTGGATGACCAAGGTCCTGGTTCGGGTCAATAGCTGTCGAACGTGACACTACTCACCGTTGACGCGAACTTACCCCTATGTGCAAAAATGGGACAACCAGCCCAACTTCACGCGGGCATGCCCACTTTTGGGTGGTTCTGGAGTCGATGCGTGCTTTGCGGGGAAACAGGGGGTCTGGCCCCCTCGTAACCAGGCGTCACGGCCGCGTGACTGCCCGTTATGGGGTGGTCCATCGCCATCCGTCGCTCTTGAACCCGTGAGGGGTCAATTTTGGCGGTTTGGTCGATAGGGCTGGACGGATGGTGTAGTTGTAGACACCAGGACAAGCCGTTCGTCCTATAACCGACTCGGCCCGTCTATGCCATTTCGGGCATCGCGGGCCAAGGTGCAGAATTTGAAGGATAGAACCGCCCTGGTTCGGTTCTCCCGAGGAGGCCGCTCATGACCGCTCGTACCCCTGATGCTGAGCCCCTGCTGACGCCGGCAGAGGTCGCCACCATGTTCCGCGTGGACCCGAAGACGGTCACTCGTTGGGCCAAGGCGGGCAAGCTGACGTCCATTCGCACACTCGGCGGTCACCGCCGTTACCGCGAGGCGGAGGTGCGCGCTCTGCTGGCCGGGATTCCCGCTCAGCGCACTGAGGCCTGATAGGCCGAAGGCTCTTTAAAAGGGGCCGCTTACCGGACTCCGCCGGGTCCGGTAAGCGGCCCCTTTGCCATGCCCGCCAGCGGTGCCCGGGTACTCGGCACAACGTACGGAATGCTGAACTCCGGATAACGATTTGATGCGCATGATGCGGGGGGGATTTACAGTTAATGGCTGTACAATTTTACATATTAAATTAGTGAGGTCTTGGTGGGGGTGGTGCGGGGGTGTTCTCGGGAAAAGATAAGTGACGACCGTCACACCGTCTGTCACTTGTGGTCTGGACCTGGTCCGGGGTAGACGCCGGACGCCCAAAAGCGAGAGGCCCGGAACCTGACGGTTCCGGGCCTCTCGCACTGCGGCGATCCCGACGGGACTTGAACCCGCGACCTCCACCTTGACAGGGTGGCGAGCTAACCAACTGCTCCACGGGACCAGAGTTTTCTGATCTCGTTCACTCGCTTGCCGCGCTGCGAACAAGACAGACTGTAGCCCATGGTGGGCCCCCAGGTCGAACTGGCACCTGAGGGCCCCCGAGGAGGCCGCCGCCCAGCTCAGAGCGTGGCCCTGGCGGCCTCCATCGCCTTGGTGATCCGCTTCTCCGACACCGGGCTCGGCGTGCCCAGCGACTGGGCGAAGAAGCTGACCCGCAACTCCTCGATCATCCAGCGGATCGCCAGCACCTCCGCGGACGGCTGCCGCCCGGCCGGCACCGCCGCCAGCAGCTCCCCGTACTCCCGCTGCACCTGCTGGACCTTCAGCAACTGCTGGGCGTCCCGCTGCGGGTGGTTGGGCAGCGCCTCCAGCCGGCGGTCCACCGCCAGCAGGTAGCGCTTGAGGTCCGGCAGCCGCTGCCAGCCGGTGTCCGTGACGAAGCCCGGGTGCACCAGGGAGGCCAGGTGCAGCCGGACGTCGTTCACCGCGTTCAGCAGCACCGGGCTGCTCACCGACTTCAGCCGGGTCGAGGCCTTGTGGAAGGCGATCAGCGCGGTGGCCGTCTTCAGCGTGGTGTCCGCGGACAGGTCGTACAGGTCGGCCCGCACCTTGTCGTGCAGCGTGCCGAAGGCCGCCTCGTCCCAGGCCGGTCCGCCGGCCAGGGTCATCAGCCGGTCCGTCGCACAGGCCACCACGTCCTCGAAGAGGGCGTTCACCGAGCCGTGCGGGTTGTGCGAGAGCGCCAGCTTCGCCTGGTTGCCCAGCCGGCCCTGGATCGACTTGGCCGGGGAGGTGGTGGTCAGCATCAGCAGCCGGCGGGTGCCCTCCCACATCGACTGCGTCTGCGCCTGCGGGGTGTCGAACAGCTTCACGCCGACCGACGCCCCCTCGTCCACCAGGGCCGGGTAGGCGCGCAGCGAGTGGCCGCGCGAGCGCTGCTCGAAGGTGCGCTGGAGCACGGGCAGGCCGCCCGGCCAGGCGGTCAGCCCGCCCTGCTCGATGCCCTGGCCGGAGGCCGCCGAGGACAGCGTCTCCTTGAGCTTCGGCTTGAGCCGCAGCCGCAGCTCCTCCAGGTCCTTGGACTCGGCGAGCTTGCGGCGGCCGTCCACCACCCGGAAGGTCACCTTGAGGTGGTCCGGCACCCGCTCGTCGTCCCAGGCCTCCGGCGGCACGGTGACGGCCGTCAGGCGCTTGAGGGCGTGCTCCAGGGACGGCAGCAGCCCCTCGGCGGAGCCGAACGTGTCTGCGGACCGGCGGTCCTTCACCGCGCGCAGCGCCGCCTTCGCGAAGTCCGGCGCCGGCACGAAGTTGCGTCGGATCGCCTTCGGCAGCGACTTGATGTACGCGGTGACCAGCTCCGTCCGCAGGCCCGGGATCTGCCAGTCGAAGCCCTCCGCGGTGACCTGGTTGAGCACCGGCAGCGGGATGTGGACGGTCACGCCGTCCGCGTCGCTGCCCGGTTCGAACTGGTAGGTCAGCTGGAAGCGCAGCTTGCCCTGCTGCCAGTGGTCCGGGTAGTCGGCCTCCGTGACGCCGTCCGCGGAGTCGTTGATCAGCATCGACTTCTCGAAGTTGAGCAGGTCCGGCTGCTCGTGCCGGGCCTTCTTCCACCAGGAGTCGAAGTGCCGGGTGGAGACCACGTCCTCCGGCAGCCGGGCGTCGTAGAACTCGAACAGGGTCTGGTCGTCGACCATGATGTCCCGGCGCCGGGCCCGGTTCTCCAGCTCCTCGACCTCGCCGAGCAGCTTGCGGTTCTCGGCGAAGAACCGGTGGTGGGTCTCCCAGTCGCCCTCGACCAGCGCGTTGCGGATGAACAGCTCGCGGCACAGCTCCGGGTCGATCCGGCCGTAGTTGACCTTGCGCTGGGTGACGACCGGCATCCCGTAGAGCGTCACCCGCTCGTACGCCAGGACGGCTCCGGCCTTCTTCTCCCAGTGCGGCTCGCTGTACGTCCGCTTGATCAGGTGGCCGGCCAGCGGCTCCACCCACTCCGGCTCGATCTTGGCGTTGATCCGCGCCCACAGCCGGGACGTCTCCACCAGCTCGGCCGACATCACCCAGCGCGGCGGCTTCTTGAACAGGCCCGAGCCCGGGAACACCGCGAACCGGGCGCCGCGCGCGCCGCCGTACTCGCGCTTCTCCACGTCGAACAGGCCGATGTGGGAGAGCAGGCCGGCCAGCAGCGACTGGTGGATCCGGTCGGCGTCCGGCTCGGCGTCCTCGTGCGGCTCCTCGATGGTGACGCCCAACTGCTTGGCGACCGTGCGCAGCTGGGTGTAGATGTCCTGCCACTCCCGTATCCGCAGGTAGTTGAGGAACTCCGCCTTGCACATCCGGCGGAAGGCCGAGGAGGACAGCTCGCGCTGCTGCTCCCGGACGTAGCGCCACATCGCCAGGTAGGACAGGAAGTCGGAGGTCTCCGAGTTGAACCGGCGGTGCCGCTCGTCGGCGGCCTGGCGCTTCTCGGCGGGGCGCTCGCGCGGGTCCTGGATGGAGAGCGCCGCGGCGATCACCATCACGTCGCGCACGCAGCCGTTCTTGTCGGCCTCCAGCACCATCCGGGCCATCCGCGGGTCCACCGGGAGCTGGGCCAGCTGGCGGCCGAGCGCGGTGAGGCGCTTGCGCGGGTCCTTCTCGTCCGGGTCCAGCGCGCCCAGCTCGTGCAGCAGGTGCACGCCGTCCTTGATGTTGCGGGAGTCCGGCGGGTCCAGGAACGGGAAGGCGGCGATGTCGCCGAGGCCCGCCGCCGTCATCTGCAGGATCACCGAGGCCAGGTTGGTGCGCAGGATCTCGGCGTCGGTGAACTCGGGGCGGGAGAGGAAGTCCTCCTCCGAGTACAGCCGGATGCAGATGCCGTCGGAGGTGCGGCCGCAGCGGCCCTTGCGCTGGTTGGCGCTGGCCTGGCTGATCGCCTCGATCGGCAGCCGCTGCACCTTGGTGCGGTGGCTGTAGCGGGAGATCCGGGCGGTGCCCGGGTCGATCACGTACTTGATGCCGGGGACGGTGAGGCTGGTCTCGGCGACGTTGGTGGCGAGGACGATCCGGCGGCTGCCGGAGCGCTGGAACACCCGGTGCTGCTCGGCCGAGCTCAGCCGGGCGTACAGCGGCAGGATCTCGGTGGACTTGAGTTTCAGCTTGTCCAGGGCGTCGGCGGTGTCGCGGATCTCGCGCTCGCCGGAGAGGAAGACCAGGATGTCGCCCGGGCCCTCGGCCTGGAGTTCCTGGGCCGCTTCGCAGATCGCCTGGATCTGGTCCCGGTCGCGGTCGGCGTCCGTCGCGTCGTCGTCCTCGTCCAGGTCGTCGACGACCGGGCGGTACCGGACCTCCACCGGGTAGGTGCGGCCGGAGACCTCGATGATCGGGGCGTCGTTGAAGTGCCGGGCGAAGCGCTGCGGGTCGATGGTCGCGGAGGTGATCACGACCTTGAGGTCCGGACGGCGCGGGAGCAGTTGCTTGACGTAGCCGAGGATGAAGTCGATGTTGAGGCTGCGTTCGTGCGCCTCGTCGATGATCAGGGTGTCGTACTGGAGCAGTTCGCGGTCGGTCTGGATCTCCGCGAGCAGGATGCCGTCCGTCATCAGCTTGACCAGGGTGTCCTGGCCGACCTGGTCGGTGAACCGGACCTTCCAGCCGACCGCCTCGCCCAGCGGGCTGCGCAGCTCCTCCGCGACCCGCTCGGCGACCGTACGGGCGGCGATCCGGCGCGGCTGGGTGTGGCCGACCAGACCGCGCACGCCGCGGCCCAGTTCCAGACAGATCTTCGGGATCTGGGTGGTCTTGCCGGAGCCGGTCTCACCCGCGACGATCACCACCTGGTGGTCCCGGATGGCCGCCAGGATCTCGTCCTTCTTCTGGCTGACCGGCAGCTCGGCGGGATAGCTGATCGGCGGGACGGCACCTCTGCGCTGCTCGACCAGCAGCTCGGCGCGGTCGATGTCGGCGGCGATCTGGGCGGCGACCTTCTGCCGGGCCTCGGGCTTGCGGACCCGACGGGCCCCCTCCAGTCGGCGCCCGATCCGCACCTGGTCGCGCAGGGTCAGCTCGGGCAGGCGGGCGGCCAGCTCACCGATACCGGAACCCTCGGCGGGTGCGGGGGCGGACTGGACTGCGGGAGAACTCACTGCGGGCATCCCTCTAGGTTCGCAAGGAGGCACGGCGGCGCGCACCTCGGTTTTCGAGCCTCTCCAGTGTCACAGCCCCCGGCGGCCGAGCGCGAACGGCGGGCCCGGGCGCCGGTGACGCCGGGCCGGGCGGCCCCGGGCCGGGCCAGGCAACGGTTCGCGGCGGTTTCGGGCTCTGGGGGTTGAGGAGGTGCTCATGGGAGCCCAGAAGACCGCGAGGGACGAGGAGTTCCGCGCGTTCACCGGCAGCGCGTGGACGCGGCTGCTCAGGACGGCGTACCTGCTCGCGGGGGACCGGCACACCGCGGAGGACCTGGTCCAGCAGGCCCTGGAGCGGGCGTACGTCGCCTGGGGCCGGGTCCGGGCGGCCGACGACCCGCACGCCTACGTGCGCCGGATCCTGATCAACGAGCACGCCCGGCGGTTCCGCCGCCGAGCGGCCGAGGAACTGGTCACCGCCGTCCCCGACCGGGCCGCACCCGAGGGCCCCGACGGCTACGCGCGGCTGGACGAACGGGCGGCGCTGCTCACGGCCCTCGGCACGCTGCCGCCCCGGCAGCGGCAGGCCGTCGTGCTGCGGTACTGGGAGGACCTCACCGAGACCCAGACCGCCGCGGCGATGGGCTGCTCGGTCGGGACGGTGAAGAGCCAGGCGGCCAGGGGCCTGGCCAAGCTGCGGGAGGCCTCCTCACTCAACGGGCTGGCGAGCATCGGAGGCGGAAGATGAGCAACGAGGGCAACGTGGGGGCGATGGGGAACGTGGACGGCGAGGACAGGGCCGGGGCGGGGTCCGAGGCCTCGGCGGCGCGGGTCCTGGGCGAGCTGGCCGGAAGCGTCGAGATCGGGGCCGTCCCGTACGACCGGCTGGTCGCCGGGGGGCGGCGTCGGCTGCGGCGCCGGCGGCTGCTGACCAGCGGGGCGGTGGCGGTGATGGTCGCGGCGGCCGTCGTCGGGGGGACGGCACTCGGCGGGCTCGGGCGGGGGCCGGGCGACGCGGCGGACGCGGGGGCGGTGGTGGCGGACGCCCGGACCGTCACCACCGCCGAGGCCGCCGCGGGCACCGCGGGCACCGCCGCGACACCGACCGCTCCCGCGCGGGATCCGTTCACCCCGGTCCGGGTCGTGGTCGGTCAGGGCACCACGAACGGCAGGCAGTGGCAGGCGTGGGCCGCGTTCTGGCCGGCGGCCGCCACCAAGGAGGACGCCCTCCGCCAGGCCCGGCTGATCTGGGAGGACCGGCACGCGGCCATCCCGCAACTGCCGGAGACCACCCGGGCGGACATCGACCGGAGCTGGCGCCCGGACGTGGACCTGGTGAACCTCTACGCCACCGTGGACGGGCAGCGCCAGATCGACGATGCGATGCACGACACCCCCGTCCCGGGGACGCCGGACGGGGCGGCCATCGATCGGGCCACCTCCGGAGGGGGGACGATGCTCGGGTTCAAGGGCGGGGAGCTGGGCGCCTCACCGGTGGTGATCGCTGGGGTCCGGCCCCAGGTCGCGAAGGTCGTGGTCACCTGGGACACCGGCGGCGTCAGCGAGTCGGTGCCGGTCGCCCTCGGGGACTCCCCGACGCGCTGGTACGCGATCGCCAAGAAGCCGGGCGCCCAGGCCCGCACGTTCACGTACTACGCGGCGGACGGCGCCGTGCTGGGCACCGACGCCAGCTGGTTCCGCTCCTACTGAACCCGCCCGGCGCTGCGCCGGTCTCGGCGCCGCCCGCGCGGCCGGCCCACGCCCCCTCGGGTCGGCCCGCCCGGCCACCGGGCGAGCCGACCCGAGGGGGCGCCGCCCGAGATCAGTGGGGCAGCAGGTCGCCGGTGACCAGCTCGAAGCCGAAGGGCTCCGGAACGCGCAGCGTCTCGCCGAACGCGATGTCCTCGCGCCGGCGGTGACAGCGTCTCCTCCGGGCTTGACGGATTCCATCATCGAGGACCGGCATTCCCGCTAGGGTCGCCGTGGTGAGCGAGTACCAGTACTACGAGTTCCTGGCGATCGACCGGCCGCTGACCAGCGACGAGCAGGAGCAGCTGCGGTCGCTGTCCACCCGGGCCCGGATCACCGCGACCAGCTTCACCAACGAATACGAGTGGGGCAATTTCCGCGGCGATCCTCGGCGGATGGTGGAGCGGTACTACGACGCCCACCTCCACCTGACCAACTGGGGCACCCGTCAGGTGATCCTGCGCCTGCCCAAGGGGCAGCTCCCGCTGCAGGCGGTGGAGCCGTACCGCCTCGACGAATGCGTCGAGGCGTGGACCACCAAGACCCACCTCGTCCTGGACCTGCGCAGCGAGGACGAGAGCGGGGACTGGCAGGAGGGCGGCGAGGACTCGCTCGGTGCCATCGCCGGGGTTCGGGCCGAGCTGGCCGCCGGGGATCGCCGCGCTCTGTACCTCGCATGGCTGTCGGCCATCGGCGCCTGGGCGCTCCAGGAGGACGACGAGGAGGAGTACCGGGCAGCGGTCGAGCCCCCGGTGCCGCCTGGGCTCGACCGGCTCACCGCACCGCAGCGGGCGCTCGCGGACTTCCTGCGGGTCGACGCCGATCTGCTGGCGGTCGCCGCCGAGGCCAGCCCGCCCGCCCCCGCACCTCGGAAGAGGCCCGGGAAGAAGGAGCTGGCGCCGCTGATCGCCGCGCTTCCCGAGAAGGAGAAGGACGACCTCCTGTTGCGCCTCGCGCTGGGTGAGGGGCCTCAGCTGGGAGCCGAACTCGTGCGCCGGCTGCGCGGCGAACCGTCTGCCGTGACGGTGCCGGGGCAGCGCTCCGCCGCGGAACTGCTGGACGCGGCGCACGCGCGAGTCGGCGAACGCCGACAGCGCGCCGAGCGGGTTCGAGTCGAGGCGCGGGTGACGAAGCTGACTGCCCTGGCTACCGACGAGGAAGCGATCTGGCGCGAGGTCGAGGACCACGTCGCGTGTAAGCAGGTGGCCCGCTACGACGTCGCCGTGGCCCTCCTGGCCGAACTCCGTGACGCCTGTGACCACGTCGGACGCGGCCTTCAGTTCCGGCAGCGAGTGGCCGCGCTCCGTGAGCAGTACCGGCACCTGCCCGGCCTGCTGAGCCGCCTCGACGACCGGGCACTGCGAGGCTGATGCCTGTCCGTCCCACGTGCGGGTAGGGCTCGCCGAGAGACACCGGGGCCCTGGGTGTTCTGACCCGTGAGGCTGCGATCCAGCAGTTGGTGTCAGTGGCCCTCGGTCCAGAACTGCTGGAGTCGCGCGATCGCCTGCGCCTTGTTCAGCTCGGCGACCTGGTCCTCGGCGAGTCCGACGCGGTTGATCAGCATGTGGACCAGATCCGCGGGAAGCGACTCGCGTGGTGGCTCAGGCGCGCCTCGACCGGGAAGCGTGCCGTCCAGGACACACGGCCAGAAGACATCCTCTGTCACGTCCAGCTGATCGCGGAGGATGTGCGCCCACATGCTCGCGCCGTACGCGGTGCGGTCGACCGGATGCGACACGCGAGTACGCAGGATCCGCCCATCGGGGAGCCCGAACTCATATGTGATGTGGTGGGTGCCGGTGCGGCCGCGCGCGTCCCGTACGCGATCCCAGCCTTCGACCTTGCAGAACTGCTCGTGTCGTTCGCGTGTCGGCTGAGGCCAGGTCACTTCGCCACTCCGAGCAGCCAATCACGGAGCTGCGCGTCGTCGCTGAGACCGATCAACTGAACCAGGCCCCAGTTGTCGCGGTGGTTCGGAGCGCTCAGGAGTCGGTCCTGCCAGTCCTCCGCATACTCGCGGAGCGCGTCGATCATCTCGTCGATGGCCTCATCGAACGTGCCGCCGTCCGCGGCGACCGGGAGGCCGGGGAGGAACACCGACCAGCCACCGCCCTCGG
The DNA here is from genome assembly GCF_044760075.1 of Kitasatospora sp. NPDC098663. NCBI lineage: Bacteria > Bacillati > Actinomycetota > Actinomycetes > Kitasatosporales > Streptomycetaceae > Kitasatospora > Kitasatospora sp. NPDC098663. Next base: position 59,379 of record NZ_JBIWAP010000045.1, read on the forward strand.
CGACCACCTCGGCCTTGGACGGGTACAACAGAGTGAGAGCCTGGCGCAGCCGCCCCGCGTCGACTACCGCCGCATACCTGGTGTCCCGGCGAACGGTCGCGACACGGCCCCGCCCCGCCGCGTCCAGCAGGTCCTTCAAATGGGCTCGGGCTTCGGTGTAGCTCTCGTAGTGGACTGCTGTCATGGGAAGCCTCCTCGTCCGAGAACCAGGGTCGCCCTCTAGCGGAAGTACGTCAAGTACGTCACGTACTCGCCGGAGGCTCGTGAGGGGAGTGACCGTCCGCTGCGCCGTTGGCGTCAAGCAACACGAAAATGCCCCCGAAGCGGACTGCTTCGGGGGCATCGTGCCTGGTCAGGCTATGTGGCCAGGGCCGGGGTCGAACCGGCGACCTTCCGCTTTTCAGGCGGACGCTCGTACCAACTGAGCTACCTGGCCGTACTACACCGTCTCTTGCGAGACGAGCGATCCCGACGGGACTTGAACCCGCGACCTCCACCTTGACAGGGTGGCGAGCTAACCAACTGCTCCACGGGACCTTGCAGTGGTTTCCCACTGAGGTCTTGCGGCACTGCTTTTTACTACGGTACTGCGTGCCCCCAACGGGATTCGAACCCGTGCTACCGCCTTGAAAGGGCGGCGTCCTGGGCCACTAGACGATGAGGGCTTGCGGCCTGTCCCGCTGTTTCCAGCGTTCGGGGACGTCGAGAAGCATATGGGATGCAGGGCGGATCGCCAAAACGGGTTTCGGCCGGGTGGGTGGGGGCCGTCCGAGGGCCGCCCGGGGCGGGGGTCAGGACCAGCCGAGTTCGTCGAGTTCGTGGTCGTCGAAGCCGAAGTGGTGGGCGACCTCGTGGATGACCGTGGTGCGGACTTCGGCGACGACCTGGTCGTGGGTCTCGCAGTGCCGGAGGGTGGGGCCGCGGTAGATGAGGATCCGGTCGGGCAGGACGCCCGCGTACCACTCGCCGCGTTCGGTGAGCGGAGTGCCCTCGTAGAGGCCGAGGAGTTCCGGGTCGGCGGGGTCGGGCTCGTCCTCGACGAAGACGGCGACGTTGTCCATCATGGCCGCGAGCTGCGGGGGAATCTGGTCGAGGGCGTCGCTGACCAGCGTCTCGAACTCTTCCCGGGTCATCTCCACCGGTTCATTGTCGGGTCTGGAGTGACGCTGTGCCAGACGGCGGGAGCCGGTGTTTGATGGGGTTATGGCGACCTCGGACGGCACGGTGGACGGCCCGGCGCGGACCCGGCCGGTGGGCGAAGGGACGGCCGCCCGGAGACGGCCGCCGGTGTGGCGCGGGCAGGGGCCGGCCGTGGCGGTGATCGCGGTGGGCGGGGCGATCGGGTCGGTGGCCCGGTACGGCGCCGGGCTGGCCTGGGCGACCGGGCCGGCGGCGTTCCCGTGGACGACGCTGCTGATCAACGTGGTCGGGTGCGCGGTGATCGGGGTGTTCCTGGTGGTGATCACCGAGGGGCGTCCGGCGCACCCGCTGCTGCGGCCGTTCTTCGGCACCGGGGTGCTGGGCGGCTTCACCACCTTCTCGACGTACGCGGTGGACATCCGGCGGCTGGTGGAGGAGGAGCGGCTCGGACTCGGGCTGGCGTACCTGGGGCTGACGCTGCTGGGCGCGCTCGGCGCGGTGTGGGTGGCGGCCAAGCTGACGCGCCGTCTGATCGCCCGTGCGGGCGGGGGCGTGCGGTGAGCAGGTTGAGCGGGCCGGCGCTGCGGCTGACCGTGCTGGTGGGGGAGAACGACCGCTGGCACCACCGGCCGCTGTACAGCGAGATCGTGCACCGGGCGCGGGCGGCGGGGTTGGCCGGGGCGAGCGTGTTCCGGGGGATCGAGGGGTTCGGGGCGTCGTCGCTGGTGCACACCGCGCGGCTGCTGTCGCTGAGCGAGGACCTGCCGGTGGCGGTGGTGGTCGTGGACGAGGAGGAGCGGGTGCGGGCGTTCCTGCCGCAGTTGGACGGGCTGGTGGCGGAGGGGCTGGTGCTGCTGGACCGCTGCGAAGTGGTCAGGTACGTGGGGCGGGAAGGGGCTTCGGGGTGAACTGGCTGCTGGTGGTGGCGGGCGCGGTGGTCGGCGCGCCGCTGCGGTACCTGACCGACCGGGCCGTGCAGGCCCGGCACGACTCGGTGTTCCCCTGGGGGACGTTCGCGGTGAACGCGGTCGGCTGCCTGGTGCTCGGCCTGGTGACCGGGGCGGTGGCGGCGGGGGCCGCGTCCCCGCAGGTCCAGGTGCTGCTGGGAACGGGGCTGTGCGGGGCGCTGACCACGTACTCGACCTTCTCGTACGAGACGCTGCGGCTGGTCGAGACCGGGGCGGGGCGGTACGCGCTGGCGAACGTGGCGGGCAGCGTGGTGGTGGGGCTGGCCGCGGTGTACGCGGGGGCGGGGCTGGCCTCGGCGTTCTGGGGCTGAGCGGCTGCTCGTCCGCCGGTTCGGCGGGCTGTGGCGGAGGCGGCCCGGGCGCTTCCTGGCGCGCCGCCCGTGTCCCGTGGGGGCGGGCGCGCGTTGGGCACCGAAAAGCGGCCGCGCGGGCAGTGGGCGGCCCGGGTGGGGCGGTGGAGAAGGGAGCTCGGTGGTTTCGGTGCGGGCGGTTCGGTCGGTGGTGTGTACGGCTTCGGTGCTGGCGGTGGCCGGGCTGGGGCTGACGGGGTGCATGTCGGTCGGTCCGGAGGCGGAGGTGAAGCACGGGGTGGCGCCGGTCGGGCAGGCCGGTCCGGCGGGCAAGCCGGGAGTGACGAGCGGGCCGTCGGCCTCGCCGAGCGGCGCGCATCCGGGGATTGCGTCCGGGCGCCCGGAGCGTCAGGGGGGCTTGCAGGGCGAGAACGCGCCGGCCGGGGTGACGGCTACGACGGCGGGCGAGGTGACATCCGGCGCGAACGGCGCGGCCGCCGGTGTGGTCCCGGTGCCGGGGGCGCCCGCCGTGGACGCCGCGCCGGGCGCCCCCGGCGCGAACGGTTCGGCGGGCGGCGTGAGCGCCAGCCCCGCGCCCAGGCCGGGCGGCGGCGCGTCGGCCGGTACCGGCGGCACGGCCGGCACCGGGGGCACGAGCGGGACGGGCGGCACCGGTGAGGGCCGCTCCGGCGGCACGGCGGGCACGCCGTCCGCCACGCCGACCAGCCACCCCTCGACGTCCCCCGAGCCCGAGCACAGCTCACCCGCCGCGACCGTCCCACCGACCACGGAGCCCTCGGCCGGCAACTCCGGTTCCTCGGCCCCGAGCCCGCATGCGGGTGGGCATTAGCGGGCTGGCCAGGGCATTTGCCTCTGATCCCGAGGTTCGTCTATGGTGGTAGATCGTTCGTTTGATTCATTTGACTGGCGCCCTATTCCCATCTGGCGCCCTTGGCGCGTTCCGGCGATCCGTGGCTGACCGCATAGAGGCGGTTGTGAAACAGAACCCCCGGACTTTGGCGCGTGCCACTTCCGGAAGGTTTTACATGTCTCTCGTTGACGACGCCCGCTTCGCCATGCCCGCGAGCGAGGCCGCCGCCGATGTCACCGACACCGCCGACACCCTCACCGACGCCGTCGAGGCCGTCGAGCCCACCGACGCCGACGTCGAGCTGAACGCCGACGCCGTCGAGGCCGAGGAGGCCGTCGAGGCCGCCGAGCCCACCATCACCTTCGGCGACCTGGGCCTGCACGACGACGTCGTGCGCGCCCTCGCCAAGCGCGGTGTCACCACCCCGTTCCCGATCCAGGCCGCGACCATCCCGGACGCCCTGGCCGGCAAGGACGTGCTGGGCCGTGGCCGTACCGGCTCCGGCAAGACCCTCAGCTTCGGCCTGCCGCTGCTGACCCGCCTCGCCGACGGCGAGCGCACCAAGCCCAAGCACCCGCGCGGCCTGATCCTCGTCCCGACCCGCGAGCTGGCCATGCAGGTGGCCGACGCCCTGGAGCCGTTCGGCTCGGTGCTCGGCCTCAAGCTCAAGGTCGTCTGCGGCGGCACCTCGATGTCGAACCAGATCTACGCGCTGGAGCGCGGTGTCGACGTCCTGGTCGCCACCCCCGGCCGTCTGCGCGACCTGCTGAACCGCGGCAGCGCCAAGCTGGCCGACGTCCGGACCGTCGTGCTCGACGAGGCCGACCAGATGGCCGACATGGGCTTCCTGCCCGAGGTCACCGAGATCCTCGACCAGGTGCCGGCCGGTGGCCAGCGCCTGCTGTTCTCCGCCACCCTGGAGAACGAGATCGACACCCTGGTCAAGCGCTACCTGAAGAACCCGGTCACCCACGAGGTCGACCCGTCGGCCGGCGCGGTCACCACCATGACCCACCACATCCTCGTGGTGAAGCCCAAGGACAAGGCGCCGATCACCAACGCGATCGCCGCCCGCAAGGGCCGCACGATCATCTTCGTCCGCACCCAGATGGGCGCCGACCGCGTCGCCGAGCAGCTCATCGAGGCCGGCGTGAAGGCCGACGCGCTGCACGGCGGGATGACCCAGGGCGCCCGTACCCGCGTCCTCGGCGACTTCAAGGACGGCTACGTCAACGTCGTCGTCGCCACCGACGTCGCCGCCCGCGGCATCCACGTCGACGGCATCGACCTGGTCCTCAACGTGGACCCGGCCGGCGACCACAAGGACTACCTGCACCGCTCCGGCCGCACCGCCCGGGCCGGCCGCTCCGGCGCCGTCGTCACCCTGGTGCTGCCGCACCAGCGCCGCGGCGTCTTCCGCCTGATGGAGGACGCGGGCGTCGACGCCTCGCGCCACATCCTCGACCACGCCTTCGACGCCGAGGTCGCCAAGATCACCGGCGCCCGTTCGCTGATCGAGGTCCAGGCCGAGAGCGCGGCCGGCATCGCCGGTGCCGCCGAGCGCGAGCTCGCCGACATGACCCGCCAGCTGGAGCGCGCGCAGCGCCGCACCACCGAGCTGCGCGAGGAGGCCGACCGCCTGGCCGCGCGGGCCGCCCGCGAGCGGGCCGAGCTGGGCATCGTGGACGAGGCCCCGGCCGCCGAGGCGGGCGACGAGGCCGCCGCGGAGACCCCGGCCGCCGAGGCGCCGGCTCCGGCCGCCGCGCCGCAGGCCGAGGAGCGCACGCCGTCGTACCGCGAGGCGCGCACCGAGCGTCCGGCCTTCGGCCGTGACCGTGACGACCGTGGTGGCCGTTCCGGTGGCTTCAACCGTGACCGTGACGACCGTGGCGGCCGTTCCTTCGGTGACCGCGACGACCGTGGCGGCCGCTCGGGTGGCTTCAACCGTGACCGTGACGACCGCGGCGGCCGTTCCGGCGGTTTCAACCGTGACCGTGACGACCGTGGCGGCCGTTCCTTCGGCGACCGTGACGACCGCGGCGGCCGTTCCGGTGGCTTCAACCGTGACCGTGACGACCGTGGCGGCCGTTCCTTCGGTGACCGCGACGACCGCGGCGGCCGTTCCGGTGGCTTCAACCGTGACCGTGACGACCGTGGCGGCCGCTCCTTCGGCGACCGTCCGGCCCGCACCGGTGGTGGCTTCGACCGCGACCGTTCCGGTGGCTTCAACCGCGACCGCGACGACCGCGGTGGCCGCTCCTTCGGCGACCGTCCGGCCCGCACCTTCGGTGACCGCCCGTCCTTCGGCCGGGACCGTGACGAGCGCGGCGGCAGCAACAACCGTCCGTTCGCGCGTCGTGACGACCACCGCTCCGGCGGCCGTCCGCAGGCCTCCGGTGGTGGCTTCGGCCGTGACCGTGACGACCGTGGCGGCGCCCGCTCGGGCGGCTTCGACCGCGACCGTTCCGGTGGCTTCAACCGCGACGACCGCAAGCCGCGCTGGAAGAACTGACGCCGTACGGCCGGTGGTTGACCACCGGTAGCTGAACACCTGAACACACACGACGGGCCCGCTCCATGCACTGGAGCGGGCCCGTCGCGTTCCCCCGATGCCCCCGGGTGCCTCCCCCGGCACCCCCACTCGCGCCCCGAGGTGTTGTTCTGCAGCTGAGAATAACCTGTGGCGAGGCCCGGTGGAAGTCCCGTAGCGTCCCGGACATGAGCAGCAGACTGCACGACGTGGCCCGGGTGAACGAGGAGATCGCCGAGCGGGGGAGCTACCGGGCGGCCGGTGGCGAACTCGTCACGGTGGGGGAGCAGTTGGCGGCCGCCAGGGCCGGCACGGTGTCGTACGCGCCGCCGGCGCTGGACGCGCTGCTGCGGGGCGGGGGCCCGGGGCCCGGGCCGGGTCGGCCCGGTGGGCCCGTCGGGGCGGTGGAGGTGACGGCCGAAGGCAGCATCGAGGCCGCCCGGCGCCTGGTCGAGGGCGGGGCGGGCCCGGTCGGGGTGCTCAACTTCGCCTCCGCGCGCAACCCCGGCGGCGGCTACCTGCGCGGCGCCCGCGCCCAGGAGGAGGACCTGTGCCGCAGCGCGCTGCTCTACACCTGCCTGCTGGAGGCGCCGGACTACTACGAGGCGCACCGCGCCTCCACCGACCTCCGGTACAGCCACCGGGTGATCGTCTCGCCCGACGTCCCGGTGATCCGCGGCCGGGGCGGCGACCTGCTGGCACGGCCGTACCCGGTCACCTTCCTGACCTCGCCCGCGCCCAACGCGGGCCAGCTGGAACGGCGCTCGGCCGATGTGGACGTCCGGGGCGTGCTCGCCGAGCGGGCCGTCCGGGTGCTCGCGGCGGCGGCCCGGCACGAGGTCCGCACGCTGGTGCTCGGGGCTTGGGGCTGTGGGGTGTTCCGCAACGACCCGGCCCAGGTCGCCGAGGCCTTCGAGGGCGCGCTCCTCCGGTACGGGGCGGCCTTCGAACGGGTGGTGTTCGCGGTCTGGGACCGCTCACCGGTCTCGGCGAACCGGGCCGCGTTCGAGGCGCGGTTCGGCGGGGCGGCGCAGCCCGGCGCGGCGGTGCGCTGAGGCCGCCGCCGGGTGTCGCCGCCGAGGCCGGTGAGCGGGCCGGCGCGCGGCTCGCGCCGGGTGCTGCTACCGCTTGCGGGCGGCCAGCGCCGTCGCGGCCGTCGAGGCCGCCGCGACCACGCCGGTGACGGCGAGGACCGACGGCCAGGCGCCGATCTTCTTCGCCAGCGGATGCGAGCCGCCGAACGCCGCCACGTACAGACCGGTCAGCGCTGCCGCGGTGGCCGTGCCCGAGCTGCGGTGCCACTGCGCGGCCGCCCCGGCACCGGCCACCGCCAGCACGGCGCCGCCCAGTTCGCGCCGGCCGCTCCAGCGGGCGACGCCGTAACCGCCCACCAGGCCGCTCGCCGCGGTCAGCGCGGCGGGCGCGGCGGCCGAGAGCACGTTGGGGACCTTCGCCATCGTCGACTCCACTCGTAGAGGTTGTCCTGACTTCCTGTTCCGGCTTCCGACCATAGCCCGCCCGCCCCGCGCCCGTCCGGGCCTCCAGCCTCCGGCAGGCCGCCGTCCTCTCCGCCGTCCTCTCCGCCGTCCTCTCCGCCGTCCTCTCCGCCGTCCTCTCCGCCGTCCTCTCCGCCGTCCTCGACAACGCCAGGAGTAGGTGCGTCCCCGGGCCGGTCAGGCCGACAGGTTGGCGCGCAGGGCGGTCAGTTCCTCGTCGGTGACGCCGTGGGCGCGGAGGTAGGCGGGGACGGAGGAGTGCCGGGTGTGGATCCAGCCCAGGGCGGAGGCGAGGAGTTCGGCGGTGACGGGGCGGGAGACGCGTTCGGTGCCGGTCTCGTCGACGTAGGGGGTGGGGCCCTGGTCGAGGCCGAGGCCGACGTTGGAGAGCAGGAAGTCGGCGGTGACGTCGGCCTCCGAGGCGCCGAGCAGGGACTGCAGGACGGCGATGGTCAGGCCGGTGCGGTCCTTGCCGACGGCGCAGTGCACGAGGGCGGGCAGCGTGCCGGGGGCGGCGAGGCGGCGGACGACGGCGGCGAGGGACGGGCCGGCGGTCCGGGCCATGAAGGGGTAGAGCGCCGCCTGGTCCTCGGGCCAGGGCTGGTCGACGTCCTCGCGGTTGGCGGGCAGGGTCGGCAGGTTGAGGGCCTCGTGGTCGAGGCCGTGCCGCAGGTCGGGCCAGACCTCCAGCTCGACCGGGCTGCGCAGGTCGAGGACGGTGCGCAGGCCGAGGGCCTTGAGGCGCCGGGCGCCCTCGTCGGTGAGGGTGTGGAAGGAGCCGGAGCGGTAGAGCACGCCCCGCCGCAGGGCGCCGATCCCGCCCGCGTCACGGAAGTTGCGCACACCGGGGATGTCGATGAAGGCGTCGGTCATGGCCCCACGGTACGGGCGGGGGCCGGTCGGCGGAAGGAAACCGGAGGGAACCTCTCAGCGTCCGCCGGAGACGTCCAGGAAGGCGTTGGTGGTGTACGAGGCGGCCGGGGAGAGCAGGAAGAGGATCGCCTCGGCGACCTCCTCAGCCCGTCCGCCGCGCCGCATCGGCAGTCCGGGGGCGACCCGGTCGACCCGGCCGGGCTCGCCGCCGAGGGCGTGGATGTCGGTGTGGATCAGGCCGGGGCGGACGGCGTTGACCCGGATCCCCTCGGCGGCGACCTCCAGGGCGAGGCCGCGGGTCATCGAGTCGACGGCGCCCTTGGCGGCCGCGTAGTCGACGTACTCGTTGGGCGAGCCGAGCCGCGAGGCGGCCGAGGACACGTTGACGATGGCACCGCCGCGGCCACCGTGCCGGGTGGACATCCGGCGGACGGCCTGGGCCGCGCACAGGAACGGGCCGGTGATGTTGGCGGCCCAGATCCGGTTCAGCCGGTCCTCGTCGATGTCCTCCAGCCGGCACTGCTTCTCCAGCGTGCCGGCGTTGTTCACCAGGCCGGTGAGCAGCCCGAGTTCGGCGTCCACGGTGGTGAACAGCCGCTCCACCTCGGCGGTGCGGGTGACGTCGGCCCGGACGGCGAGCGCGGTGCCGCCCTCGGCCCGGACGGTGTCCACCACGGCGGTGGCCGAGGCCTCGTCCGTGCGGTAGTTGACGCAGACCCGGTAGCCGCGCCGGGCGGCGAGCAGGGCGGTGGCGGCGCCGATGCCGCGGCCGGCGCCGGTGACGATCAGGACGCCGTCGTCGGGAGTGGTGGTCGACATGGTTGGTACGGTACCCGGCGGCAGGCCGGGGCGGGCCCCGGCGCGGAAATCGTTCGCCCGGCGCGGCCCGGACCGGCGAGGATGCGGTAGCGGCGCCGCCCCGCAGCCCTGCCGGCCGCCCGGGCGGGAGAGTCGAGAGGGGCGAGAGAGGAGACCGATGATGCCCGACGCACCCGCACCCGCACCCGCCGTCCCCGGTACCGTCCTGCTCGCCGGAGTGGTCGGCTCCACCGCGTACGGCTTCGCCCACGCCGGCTCCGACGTCGACCGGCTCGGCCTGTACGCGGCCCCCACCGAGGAGCTGCACGGCCTGCACCGCCCGGCCGAGTCGCACGTCACCACCGGGCCCGACGTCACCCTGCACGAGGCCGCCAAGTGGTGCCGCCTGGCGCTGTCCTGCAACCCGACCGCCTCCGAGCTCGTCTGGCTGCCGGACGACCTGTACGAGGTCCGCACCCCGCTCGGTGCCGAACTGGTCGAGATCCGCTCGAGTTTCCTCAGTGAACCGGGCGTCCGGAAGGCCTATCTCGGTTACGCAGAGCAGCAGTTCCGCAAACTGCTGACCCGCGACACCACCGACCCGGCCACCCGCCGCCGGGCCGCCAAGCACGCCCGGCACCTGGTCCGGCTGGTCGAACAGGCCGTCCGGCTGCACGAGACCGGCCACAACCCGGTCCGCCTCGCCGACCCCGGGCACGTCCGCGACCTCGGCGAACGCATCGCCGACCGCCCCGCCGTCGCCGAATCCCTGCTCGCCGACGCCGCCGACCGCCTCGCCCGCCCCGGTGTCCTCCCCGCCGCCCCCGACCCGCGCCCCGCCGAATCCTGGCTCCGCCGCGTCCGTGCCGCCCACTACGCTCCGCCCCCCGCCCCCGGCGCGCCCGCGCAATCCACTGGCGGAGCCCTGCGCCCCACCGGGTAGGATCACGGTGGCCCTCCCCAACCGGGACGAGGGCCGCGGGCCACTAGCTCAATTGGCAGAGCTGCGGACTTTTAATCCGTAGGTTCAGGGTTCGAGCCCCTGGTGGCCCACCACGAAGGCCCAGGTCAGATGCCATCTGACCTGGGTCTTTTCCGTTTCTCCATGATCTGGTGGGCGACTTTATGACCGAGTACGGTCATGAGTGTGACCAAGGTGTGACCGTGACTGCCGGGCCGCTGCAAACTGGCCTGACGGTCAGTCAGGATCGGACCGCCGATTCAAGCCAATCCGCGTGGCTTTCCGCGCGATGTCCGCCGTCGAGGCGGAGCCGCCTCGATTGTCGGGTGGCCACAAGGGGAGGGCGTGAACGCGCGTAGGTTGTTGCTGTGGATGATGCGGAGGCTGCGGCCCGGCTGGAGGCGCTCGTGGCCCAGAGTGCGAGCGTGTTGCTGACGCGCGGGCTCATCGTGGAGATCGCCGCTGTCCGTGGAACGGTTGATCATCTGGTCGACCGCGTGACCCGCGAAGCCGGCCTCGGCCGCGACGACGCACTTCACTTCGTCACGCCCGAGTTTGTCGCGGACGCGATCGTCCAGGCTGCTGATCAAGACGATCACGCAGTGGCCGTACGCCCAGTTCGCAAACGCGACGAGGCCGTGGTGGTGCCGCCCTGGGTCTCCGGGCGGCTCGTTATGGTGCTCGCCAAGGTCGCCCAGTGGGCTGGCGTCAACGGCGCGGAGAGGGACCAGCGCCACGCCTTCGATCTCTCGGTGGAGCTGGGAGACAGCCTCCTCCAGAGCCGTGCCTCGGGCCTGATGGAGATCCACCTCGACCTTCTGGCCGAGATGGCCGATCTGGCGGAGAGGTCGGCCGCTCGAATCGAGGCGGGGCAGTGGGTCGAGTGCAGCTGCGGCGAACGCCACAGCGACGCGGAGGCCCCGCTGGCTGTTGTCGCGGCTATGCGATCGGATGCGGAGCTCGCGAGGCGGCTGTCGGCGAAGGCCGACGGCGCCTGATCGGGGCGCCCCTTGGGTTCGGGGCTCGGCTTCATGTGCCGGGCGTTCGGTCTGCCATGTCGATCGGCAGCCGCGCATCATATTGTTGTTCATGTAGATAACTTGATGGAACGTTTGATAACTTCATCAATGCAAGCCTTGTGGCAACTTATCGGATGGGGAGACGACATGGCTGAGAATGGCGACACGTTCGAGGGTGGTCTGCCAGAGGGCACCGAGGGGACTGGGGAGGATGCGGCGAAGGGTGTGGCGGCCCGGGTCGCCACAGGCGGCGGGCTGATCGAGACGACGCTCGGTGCCCTGCGCGAAGAGCTCGGGTACAAGAAGCTCGGCCGGTGGGTGCTGGAGGAGCTGGACGGCCACCTCGTCGGCCACGGGCTCGGCTTCTTCCCCATCTGGAAGCTGCGGCCAGCGATCAACATCGAGCCGCGCAAGGAACAGCGGCTGTGGGTCTACGCGCTGGACGGCAGCACTCGCGCCCAGGTCATCACCGCGATCCTCCAGCCTGAGGACCACGATGTCTTCGCTGCTCTCGACGGCTTGGTGGCCGGCCGCCACCAGGCGCTTGCGCCCCAACAGAAGCTCGACCTCATCCGGGAGATCGCCAACTCCTGATTAGCGGCGTGCTAGTGGGCTGCCCCGGTGAATCGGCGGCAGCCCACTTTCGTGTCGCGGCTGAGCGGTCAAGGGTGTCGCAGTACCAAGGCGGTCGCGTCGTCGCGCTCGCCGTCCCGGCCGGGACGTGCGGCGGCGACCAAGGCCTCGGCGAGGTCCTGTGGATCATCTTGATGGGCGCTGACTACGGCTTCCAGCTCCTCGTGGCCGACACTGTCATGGATGCCATCGCTGGTGATCACCAGCAGCTCCGTCCCGGCCGGTACCGAGACGAAGGCGGCAGTGGAGGGCGTCGCGAGGCCCAGCGTGACGCTCACGAAGTCAGCCAGGGCTGCTACCGGCACTTCGGCCCCACGGGCAACCCGCGATAGGTAGCTGGCCAGGTTGTGGTCAGTCGTCAGCTGCGTGAGCGCGCTGCGCTCGAAGGAGTAGGCCCGGCAGTCGCCCGCCCAGACGAGCTCAGCGCTGCCGTCCAGCCGCGTCACCGCCAGTACCCCTACTGCGTCCGGCCCCGGATCGTTCACCAGTAGTCCTGCCGACAGCAGCCCCGCGAGTGCGCCGCGCACCGCGCCGACGCGAGCCGCGGTCTCGGCCAGCATGGGTGCCAGGCGGACGATGTCCTCGGAGTGCCCGATGCCGTCGACCAGGGCGAGAGCGGTTCGACCGGTACGGGGAGATGTGTAGGCGGTGGCGGCGTCGGCGATGGGGCCGCTGGTGCCTTGGCGGGTTGCCAGTCCGGTGAGCACGCGGGTGCGGTCGGTGATGTCCATGGATGGCAGCATACGAAGGTGCAATCAGTGGGGGTTAACGTTCGACTAACGCTCTTGGCTTGAGGCATCGGAGGCCACCCCGAGAGCGGAACAGGCCGGGAGACCGCGACCCTGGGCTATGCCGGTGGTTGGGGCCCGGTGCCACCTCCAGGCCCCAACCACCGTTCACGCGCCGGCGCCGGAGAAGCTGGCGAGCGCTGCTGCGGCGGCCTCGCCGCTGTACGCGGCCGTGCGCCGACGGGCGCGAGGCACGATGGCGACGACGGCTTCGGCGGCCTCGTACGCCAGCTCCTTCATCACGGTCTGGTAGATGTCGCGGGTGATGGTCGTGCTCGAATGGCCGAGCATCTCGGAGATGATCTTGATGTCGACCCGAGCGGAGAGAGCCAGGGTCGCGGCGACATGGCGCAGGTCGTGGAGCCGGATCGGGGGGAGCCCGCACTTCTTGACCAGGGCCTCGAAGAGATCGGTGAGTTTGCCCGGGTGCAGCCACGTCCCGTCGTCCTCGGTGAAGCAGCGGCCGTCCGTGTTGGCGGCCACCACGCCGGCGGCGAGGAGTTCCTTGGCCTGGCGCCGCTTCTGGTCGCGCAGGACGTCGGCGGTCTCGACGTCCATGGCGACCGTGCGGAAGCCGGAGCGGGTCTTGGGGGCCCCGGCC
>NZ_JBIWAP010000046.1:0-71790 GCF_044760075.1 Kitasatospora sp. NPDC098663
CGATGGTACTGCAGGGGGGACCCTGTGGGAGAGTAGGACGCCGCCGAACAATCATTCACAGAGAACCCCCATCCGGGAAACCGGATGGGGGTTCTCTGCATTTCCGGGCAATCTCAGGAATCCGCTCGGGCTATGTCCACCCGCAGGTGGTGCTAGGACCACCTCGCAATTGGGGTGGCATGGCCAGTGCCTGGAGCGGGTCGTTCGTGAACACTTGTGGAGGACGATCGAGACCGGCATCAGGAGCTTCCGTGGCAACAGCGAGTCGAACGAGCGGCGCGACGGTGCGCGCGCAGGCCGAGGCGGCCGTCGCGTCGGGTGGGCAGGGGCTGGCGCGGCTGGCCCTCCTGGTGGTGGGCGCGGTGCCGGGGCTGGCGCTGCCGGTGGGGGCGGCGGTGGTGGCGGGCGGGCTCACGGCCTCGGTCTTCCAGGATTCCTACTACCCGGTGGTCCTGTTCGGCCTCGCGCTGGCGGCCGCCGCCGGCGCCCTGGTGGCGGCCCTGTTCGTGCGCCGCACGGCGAGCCGGACGCGCCAGCAGTTGGAGCGCTGGTACGGGATTCGCCTGCCGGCCGTGTACCAGCCCCGGCCCGCGCTGGAGCTGGACGAACGCGGGCACTGGTGGACGGGCTACTCGTACCACCGCTCCCGGACGGTCGCGAAGTACGCGCAGCTGCTGCACTGGGGCGCCCGGGACCGGACCACCCGGTCGGAGGTGGCCTGGCTGGCCGTCAGCCCCGCTCTGGTGGTGGTGCTGGCGGGTCCGGTGGCCGTCCTGATGGTGCTGGGCATGGCCTGCATCCTGACGCCGCTGCCCGTGGACGGGTTCGGGCCGGTGCCCGCACGCCTGGTGTCGGTCCTGCTGAGCGCCGCGCTCGGGCTCGGCATGGTGGCGGTCGGGGTGCTCGTGGCACCGTACGCGGTGCGAGGGTACGCGGAGGTGGCCCGCCGGGTACTGGACCAGGACGGCCGGGCGACGCACGCCCAGCTGACCAGGCGGGTGGCCGAACTGACCGAGACCAGGGCGGACGCGGTCGGCGACCAGGCGGCGGAGCTGCGGCGGATCGAGCGGGACCTGCACGACGGCGCGCAGGCGCGGCTGGTCGCGATAGGGATGACGCTGGGCACGATCGAGCACCTGATGGACACCGACCAGGCGGCCGCCCGGGAGTTGCTCTCCGAAGCGCGGCAGTCCTCGGCCCGGGCGCTGCAGGAGCTGCGGGACCTGGTCCGCGGCATTCACCCGCCGGTGCTCGCCGAGCGTGGACTGGGCGACGCCGTGCGCGCCTTGGCGCTGGACAGTGCCCTGCCGACCGAGGTGTGCGTGAGCCTGCCGGACCGTCCGCCGGCGCCGGTGGAGGCGGCGGCCTACTTCAGCATCTGCGAGCTGCTGGCCAACGCGGCGAAGCACTCCGGGGCGGAGCAGGTGTGGGTGGACATCCTGTACCGGGCCGGGCTCCTGCGGATCACGGTGACGGACGACGGGGTGGGCGTGGCGGATCCGTCCCGGGGCACCGGCCTGCGCGGGATCGAGCGGCGATTGGGTACCTTCGACGGTGTCCTCGCCATCGACAGCACGTCGGGCGGTCCGACCACCATCACCTTGGAGCTGCCGTGCGAGTTGTCCTCGCCGAGGACCTCTACCTCCTTCGCGAAGGCCTGATCCGACTGCTGGAAGCGCACGGTTTCACCATCGCCGCGGCCGTGGAGACGGGCCCCGAACTGCTGGAGGCGTTGCTGACCCACCGGCCGGACGTGGCCGTGGTCGACGTCCGGCTGCCCCCGACGCTCACCGACGAGGGGCTGCAGGCGGCGCTGAAGGCCCGCAAGGAGATCCAGGGCCTGCCGGTGCTGGTGCTGTCGCAGCACGTCCAGCAGCTGTACGCGCGGGAGCTGCTGGCCGACGGAACCGGCGGGATCGGGTACCTGCTGAAGGACCGGGTGTTCAACGCCGACCAGTTCATCGACGCGGTCCGTCGGGTGGCGGCCGGCGGAACGGCGATGGACCCGGACGTGATCGCGAAGCTGATGCAGATCACCTCACGTCGGCCCGGCCCGTTGCTGCGGCTGTCCCCGCGCGAGCGCGAGGTGCTGGAGCTGATGGCCGAGGGCTGCTCCAACTCGGCGATCGCCGCCCGCCTGGCGGTCTCCGACGGTGCGGTGGCCAAGCACATCGCCAACATCTTCACCAAGCTCGAACTGGCCCCCGCCGAGGACGCCAACCGCCGGGTGCTCGCGGTGCTGACCTACCTCAACGGAACGGCCGGGCCGAAGGGCTGACGATCCGCCCGGTCCACGGCGGGCGGGTCGTCAGCCCCGGAGGGTGACACGCCAGGCTGCGGAAACGCTGAAACAGGTGTACGAGTAAACTCCGGTGGGCCGAGCCCGGAGGTCGCTCAGCCGTCCGGCGCCCCGACAAGCGGGAACCGGCAGCCGAGGCAGCGTACGGCAGCAGCCGACATCCAGGGGTTGATAGACGTAATGGCACGCCCAACGCTCACCAAGGCCCATCGGGGCCTGCTCGGCCTGGTCGCGGCCGGCGCCTGCATCATCTCGGGCATCGGCTTCGCGGGCTCGTACAACGCGGTGCGCGAACTGGCCGAGGAGAAGGGCTTCGGGGCCTTCTCCTACGCCTTTCCGATCGGCGTCGACGCAGGCATCGTCGTCCTCCTCTCGCTCGACCTGGTACTGACCTGGCTGCGGATTCCCTTCCCGATGCTGCGGCAGACCGCCTGGGTGCTGACCGTCGCCACCATCGCCTTCAACGCGGCCGCCTCCTGGGGCGATCCGCTCGGCATGGGGATGCATGCCGTCATCCCGGTGCTCTTCGTGGTCGTGGTCGAGGCCTCCCGGCACGCGGTCGGCCGGATCGCGGCGATCACGGCCGACCGGCACATGGACTCGGTCCGGATGATGCGCTGGCTGCTCTCCCCGGTGCCGACCTTCAAGCTCTGGCGCCGGATGAAGCTGTGGGAGCTGCGCTCCTACGACGAGGTCGTCCGGCTGGAGCAGAACCGCCTCGTCTACCGGGCGCAGCTGCGCTTCCGGTACGGCCGCGGCTGGCGCCGCTCGGCGCCGATCCAGGCACTGCTGCCGCTCAAGCTGGCCAAGTACGGGGTGCCGCTGGACCCGACGCTGTTCGACCGTCTGGACGAGGAGGCGCGCGAGCGCGAGGCCCGGGAGGCTCTGGCGGAGAAGGAGGCACCGGAGCTCCAGCGGCAGGACGGCCGCGCCGCCACGGCCATCGCCCCGGCCGAGGCCGCCGCCCCCGTGGCTCCCGTCGCCGCCGCTCCGGCTTCCGCTCCCGCCCCCGCTTCGGCCCGCCCGGAGCCGAACCAGCAGCCGCAGCAGATACAGCAGGTCCAGGCCCAGATCCAAACCCAGCCCGAACCGGCCGCGGCCCCGGTCGCCGTCGCGCCGATGTCCGCCGAGGTGGCCGCGCCGATGCTGGCGAAGCTGGCGGCCGTCCGGCTGCGTGCCGCGCAGGAGCCGGACGGTGTGGCGGAGGCGGCCCCGCAACCGCACCGCGAGGAGCTGAACGTGTGGACCGAGCGCCCGGTGCGCACCACGGGCCACCCGTCCGACGCCGCCCCCGGCGGGCGGGTGCCCGGCCAGGCCTCGCCGTGGTTCAAGCCCCCGCGCCCGGTCGCCGAGGAGCCGGTCCTCCCGCAGCAGCCCCAGACCCAGGTCGCCCAGGCTGCGGGTCTCGCCGCCGAGCCTCAGCCCCGCCACCCCGGGCAGCCCGTCCCGGCTGGGCAGCCCGCCCAGGCCGAGCAGCCCGTCCACGGCGAGCAGTTCGCCCAGGCCGAGCAGCCCCCCGTCCACGACGAGGAGTCCGCGCCGCGCTCGGCTCCGTCCCGGCTGGACCCGGACCTGGCCTACGACGCCCTGGTCAGCTACATGGACAACCACGAGCACCAGCCCGATCCGCAGCGCCTCGCCGAGTGGCTGACCAAGCAGTACGGCGTCACCGGCAACCGCCCGGACGGCTCGGTCCACCCGAAGGACGTCGCCGAGCTCTACCCGCAGCTGCGCGACCGCTACGCCGCCGCCGGGAGGGACTGACCCGGGCCGCCTCGGCCGGACGCTCCGTCGAACGCTCCTCCGTCCACCGCTCGGTCGGCCATTGACGCCCGATCCGGCCGGAGCTACCTTCGCCTCAACAAACTGTTGAAGTGTTGGTCCGGCGTGGAGGAGTGCGGATGTCGCAGGTCGAGGTCGACGGTAACGGACCGATGGGCGGGGCCTCCTTCTCCGCCGCCGCCCGCGCCGCCGTGGAGGCGCTGCTCGCCCCGGTCGACGCCGACCTGGCGCGCCGCTACCCCGGCGACACCGGGACCAGGCAGCCGGTGCACACCGTCTACGTCCCGGCCGACGCCTTCGCCGCCGACACCGTGAGGGAGTGGGGCCGCCAGGCCCTGGAGGCCTTCGACACCCACGCCGGCACCCCCGCCGAGCTGGCCCGCGCCCTCGGCGTGGCCGACGACGAACTGCTCGCCGACGTGCACGCCCGGGTCCGCGCCAAGCTGGAGCGCGAGCCGGTCGAGGACCTGCGGATCGACTTCGAGGACGGCTACGGACCCCGCCCGGACGCCGAGGAGGACGCCGCCGCCGTCCGCGCCGCCGAACTGGTCGCCGCCGCCGTGGCCGAGGGCACCGCGCCGCCGTACCTCGGCATCCGGATCAAGTGCATGGAGGCGGCCGTCCGCGACCGCGGCATCCGCACCCTGGAACTGTTCCTGGCCACCCTGCTGGCCGGCGGCGGCCTGCCGGACGGCCTGGTCCTCACCCTGCCCAAGGTGACCTACGCCGAGCAGGTCACCGCGCTGGTCCGGCTGCTGGAGGACTTCGAGCGCCGTGCCGGGCTGCCCGCCGGCCGGATCGGCTTCGAGATCCAGATCGAGACCACCCAGGCCATCCTCGGCCCGGACGGCCGGGCCACCGTGGCCCGGATGATCGAGGCGGCCGAGGGGCGCGCCACCGGGCTGCACTACGGCACCTTCGACTACAGCGCCTCATGCGGCGTCAGCGCTGCCCACCAGAGCATGGACCACCCGGTCGCCGACCACGCGAAGGCGGTCATGCAGGTGGCCGCGGCCGGCACCGGCGTCCGGCTCTCCGACGGCTCGACCAACGTCGTCCCGACCGGCTCCACCGAACAGGTGCACGCTGCCTGGAAGCTTCACCACGACCTGGTCCGCCGCTCGCTGGCCCGCGCCTACTACCAGGGCTGGGACATGCACCCGGCGCACCTGCCGACCCGCTACGTCGCGGTGTACTCCTTCTACCGCGAGGGCCTGGCGGCCGCCGCCGCCCGGCTCGCCGCGTACGTCGCCAAGGCGGGTGGCGACGTGATGGACGAGCCGGCCACTGCCCGGGCGCTCAGCGGCTACCTGCTGCGCGGCCTGGACTGCGGTGCCGTCGACCCGGCCGAGGTCACCGCGCTGACCGGCCTGGACCGCGCCCGGCTGGACGCCCTGGCCGGGCGCTGACCCCGGGACCGGCCGACGAAGCCCGGCCACGCCCTAAGCTGGCGGTGCCGCCCCGGGACGCCCGGGGTGCGCGCCGCCAGCTGTCGCCGTTTCCGGGAGAACCACCGCGTCATGTCCGCCACGCCGGAACCGACCGCCAGGCCGTACCTCACCATCCGGCGGGCCGGCAGCCACGAAACCGAGATCAAGAAGTCCCGGTTCATCTGCCACCTCGCCCGGGTCGCCGACGAGGAGGAGGCGCAGGCCTTCATCGCCGGCATCCGCAAGCAGTACTGGGACGCGCGGCACAACTGCACCGCCTTCGTGGTCGGCGACGAGCAGCGCCGTGAGCGCTCCAGCGACGACGGCGAGCCCGGCGGCACCGCCGGCGTGCCGATGCTGGAGGTGCTGCGCCGACGCGGCCTCACCGACACCGCCGCCGTGGTGACCAGGTACTTCGGCGGCATCAAGCTCGGCGCGGGCGGCCTGGTGCGGGCGTACGGGAACGCGGTGTCCGAGGCGGTGGACGAGATCGGTCTGCTGGAGCGGCGGCCGGTGGCCCTGCTCGCGGTGACGGCCGACCACGTGCGCGCCGGGCGGGTGGAGAACGACCTGCGGGCGGCCGGGTACACGGTGAGCGACCTGGCCTACGAACCGGCCGGGGTGCGGATCGAGGTGGGCGTACCGCAGCCGGAGGTGCCGGCCTTCCACGCCTGGCTGGCCGAGGCGACCGCCGGCACCGCCGTCGCGGTCCCGGCGGGCCGGACGTACGTCGAGGTGCCCGTCTGATACCGGAGCAGCCGGGCGGCGGCGCTTTCGGCCACCTATTCGGCCAGATCGCGGCCGATTCGTTTCGGAGTCTTGCGGGGCGTGCCTAGCCTGGTCCGGTCGTCGAGCAGGAAGCCGCCCCGAGATGCCCGTCGTCCAGACCGTCACCCTGCCGCCGGGGGCCAGCACCGGCTGGCACTACCACCCGGGCCGGGTGGACGTGGTGGTGCTGTCCGGGACGCTGACCCGGACCCTGCACGACGGCCGGGTCGAGGTCAGCCGGGCCGGGGACTCGCTGGTCGAGGAGGCCGGCCCGGTCCACGTCCACGTGGGGCGCAACCTCGGGGACGAGCCCGTGGTGCTGATCGCGAGCTACGCGGCCCCGGCCGGCTGCCCGTTGGCGGTGCCGGTCGCGGAGCCCGAGTGGAGCCGCAGCGGCGCCCGGCCCGCCGGGGCCTGACCCGCTGAGGCCTGAGCAGGGCCGCCCCTGGGTTGTCCCCCTTCCGCCCGGCGATGAGGGAGGGTCGGACCGGGAGTCGCGCCACGCGGTGCACGGCTTGAGCAGATTCACCCGAACGTATTGACGTGGCCCGGAGTTGGAACTTCCGCTCCGGGCCGTGGCGTTTCCTGGGCAAGGATCCGGCCGAACCGGACGAATAACCCATCGATGGAGGACACCAGACCCCACCCCGCACCACGGAGGTATGCGCATGACCTCAGACCGCTTTTCGTCGCCCGCCGGCGCCGACCTGACCGGCCCCGCGACGCCCTACCGGATGACCGTCACCACCACTCTCCCGCACCGCGAGGCCGTCGCCCTGGCCGACGAGCAGCTCGCCGCCTGGCTGAAACAGGAAGGCTGCGAGGAGCCCCCGCCGGTTCCCCGTGCCCTCACCGGGCCGCCCCCGGCCGGACCGGCCTCGACGGGGACGGCTCCAACCCGACCGAAACCGCCCCAACTGACGGCCCCTGGGCTGACGACGTCCGGATCGGCGCAGTCCCGATCGGCCCCCGCCGCCGAACGACTGCGCCTGGGCGACCGGGTCCTGCTCGACCGCGACCAGGGCCCGTTGCGCAGCGGCCCGGCCGCCGGCCGCTACGACCGCCGCCGCCTGCGCACCCCGACCCCGCACGGCACCCAGCAGCTCACCCTGACCGTGGCCACCGCGGCCGACGGCCCCACCTGGGTCCGGCTGGAGGCCGAGACGCACAGCACCGGCAACGGCGTGCGGACCCCCTGCCGGGTGCCGGTGCCCGAACTCGCCCGCACCCTCCTGCCGCTGCTCGACGCCACCGACGGCCCGGCCGCCGTCCACCCGGCCCCCCGGGTGATCACCGCCGGCGAGGTCGACGGCCTGATCGACGAGCTCTGCGACCCGGAGCGCCGGCTGCCCGTCGTGGTCGCCAGCGTCCCGGTGAACCTCCCGCTCGACCGCTGGGTCGAGGACGTCGTCCGCCCGCTCTGCCACCAGCTGCCCGGCCTGGCCACCGCCTACGTCCTGGACCCGGGCGCCCGGACCGGGTTCAACGTCGCGCTGGAGTACCACAGCGTCTACGGCGGAGCGGTGCGCACCTACCTGCCCGAGGTCGACCCCGCCTCCCGGGGCGACGGTGCCCGGCACCCGGTGCTCGCCCGGGGGCGAATAGAGCAGGACCTCCGCCGTGCGGCCGGGCTGCTCGCCCGCGAGCCTCGCCGGCTCGCCGCCGACCTGCCGCTGCCGCCCCCGCTGGCGGCCGTCCCGGTGCTGCGGGTCGCCCCGGCACCTCCCCGCGCGGCCGCCAGCCCGGCCGGGGACCCGGCCGCCGCCCGCGCCGAGCTGGCCGCGCTCGTCCGGGAGGAGCAGCAGGACCGCGCCGAGCAGCAGGCCAGGGCCGACGAGCTGGAGCGGGTCCGGCGCACCCTGCGCCACGAGCGCCGGGACAACCGCGTGGGTCGGGACAGCCGGGACAAGCAGGACGGCCGCGAGGGTCATGAGGGCCGCGACCGTCCGGAGCTCCGCGAGCGCCACGACGGGCGGGACGGCCGGGACGGCCACGTACGGGCCGGCTCCCGCGGCCTCACCGGGCGCCACTGCATCCTCCAGGGCGCCGCCGGGCACTTCGCCGCCAAGCCGTTCGCCCGGCCCGCAAAGCCGGAGACCTTCACCGAACTCATGGCCAGGATCGACGAGTTCCCTCTGCTGACCTTCACCGGTGACCAGAAGAACGCGCTCGCCCTGGACGGGCTCCGGTGCTCCGGCGCGGGCTGGGCCCGGCTCGCCTGGGACGGGCTGACCGCCCTTCAGGAGTACGCCGAGGCGGCGGTCCGCGGCGCGGCCGGCGGCGACTTCAAACAGTGGTGCGAACACACCCCGGAGGGCTGCCACCACTTCCCGCCCCGCAAGGCGGTGCGCGGGGAGTCCCGGACGGTGTTCAGCCACACCAAGTGGAAGCGCGAGCGGATGCTGCCCGTCCCGGAGAGCGTGGACGTCTCCCGGCGCGCCTTCATGGGCGCGCACCTGCGGATCGGCGGCGGCCGTACCGCGCCCCGGCTGCACTACCTCGACGACTGCTCGGGCAGTGGCCGGATCTATGTCGGCTACATCGGCCTGCACCTGACCAACACCCGGACCAACTGAGAGGCTGGGCTGACCACTGCCGCCCGTTCGGTGGACAATGTCCGGCAGGGGCGGGCCGCAGGGTCTCCGGCCGCCCCGGGCAGGCGCCGGACGAGCATGGGGGAACGACGACCGATGCAGGACTCAGCAGACGGCCAGCCCGACGGCACCGCCACCGTCCAGTTCCCCCGGCCGGGCTTCCTCGCCTCGGTCTTCAGAGAGTTCCACCCCGACCAGGGCCAAGGTCAGGGTGGAGGTCAGGGGCAGGGCCTGGGCCCGGACGCCGCCGACCCCGGCCCTGCCGCCCCCGGTACGCCCGATGACGGCGCGCCCGGTGGCGGTTCGTCCGGTGGTGCCGCGTCCGGCGACGGCCCGGCCGAGCCCGAGGAGTCCATCGCGGCCCACGGCCGGGCCGCCGCCCTGACCCACCACCGCACGCTCACCGTCCAGGCCGAGCACGACCGGCTGGCCGACCTGCTCCGGCGGGCCGCACTGCCCGTCTCGGCCATGGACTTCGAGAGCCAGCTGCGCCACTACGAGCCCCGCCCCTACCCGGCCGACGGGCCGGAGACCGGCAGCGAGGCCGAGCCCCGCTGGGCGGACTTCGCGCCCGCCGGGCCGGCCACCGCCGACCCCGACGGCGCCCCGGCCCGCCGCCTGCTCGACTCCGGCTACCAGCGCGAACTCGCCCAGGCCCGGCTGGCCCACCAGCGTTCCCTGCGCGAGTGGCGCACCCGCCGGGCCGAGGCCGACAACCCGGCCGTCGACGAGTCCCGGCGCGTCCACGAGGCGGCCGAGGAGGCCCGGGCCCGCGCCGTGCGCGAGTACAACGAGAGCCTGGAGGAGTGCCGGCGGGCCTACCGGCTGTCCGAGCCGGCCGCCGTGGAGTCTCTGCTGGAGCGGGCGCTGGCCGCCGCCGAGACCGCCACCCAGGACCTGCCCGCCCCCTGCCGGGCGGTCTTCCGCCCGCTCACCCGCACCGCCGTGCTGGACCTCGACCTGCCGCCGCTCGACCTGGTGCCCTCGCTCACCGGCTACCGGCTCGCCCCGGACGGCGACATCGTCCCGGTCCCGCGCCCGCCGGCGGACCGGGCCACCGACTATCTACGCCTGGTCGCCCGGCTCGCCCTGCGCGCCCTCCAGGCCGCTGACGCCGTCGACACCGACGAGATACTCGCGGGCGTCGTGCTCAACGGCTGGCTGCGCGAGCCCGGCACCGCCGAGCCGCTCTGCCTGGTCAGCGTGGACGCCGACCGCGACGCACTGGCCCGCACCCGGCTGCTGCCGCCCGCCACCCCGTACGAGGAGCGCGACGACGAAGGCGTCTACGCCGACGCCGAGCAGGACGAGGCGCTCGTCCGGCTGCGTCAGCTCGGCGCCGCCGTCACCCCGGACCCGTACGGCCGTGTGGGCGTGCAGCCCGCCGCGCAGGCGGGTGCCGCCGTACCGGCCGCACCCGACCTGTCCGCGAACGAGTTCGCCCAGCTGGTGCGCGACCTGCTCACCCGCGGCGGGCTCGCCGAGTGGAGCGTGCGGCTGCGCGGTCCGGCCGGACTGGTCGCCACCGGCGAGGGGGCCCCGGGCAGCGCGCTGCCCGGCCGCTGGGTGGTCTGGGCCTCCCGGGGCGCCGAGCCGGTCAGCGCGGAGGAGATCGCCACCCTGGCCGAGGCCGTTCAGGAGGAGTCCGCCGAGCGCGGCCTGCGGCTGACCACCGGCCGCTTCGCCGACGAGGCCCTCGACCTCACCGGCGAGGAGAGCCACCGGCACATTCACCTGGTCGACGGCGACGGCGTGAGCGAACTCGCCCGCACCCACCTCGGCCTGCCCCTCGCCGCCGGCCGCTGACCCCGCCTCCGGGTCCCGGCCCCACCCCCGTACCCGTCCCCGTCTTCGCAGCTCACCCCGACGGACCGCCCGGCGGGCGCGCCCCCGCACCCGACCCGAGGCTGGGAAAACGGGCACCGGCGGAGCAGCGGCACCCCGGGCGATCACCGTCGAACGGTCGTCCGATACGGTCGGCGGTCGGCCCGGCCACGGGCGGACCCCAGGGGGAGAGGAATGGGCAGAGCGCCCGACAGACCACACGGCGGCACCCGCCGGCGCCCGCACGGCGGATCGACCCACCCGGAGGCGGCCCGGTGACCGCCGTCCTGGTCGCCGCCGGGGCGTTCCTGATGACCCTGATCGGCGGCTTCGTCGCCCAGCGCACCGGCGACCGCCGCCACCTCGTGCTCGGCTTCGCCGCCGGCCTCATGCTCGGCGTGGTCGCCTTCGACCTGCTGCCCGAGGCCATGCGCCAGGCACCGGACGAGGTGCACGGTGTGCCCCAGGCGCTGCTGATGTTCGCGGTCGGCTTCCTCACCATCCACGTGGTCGAACGCGCGGTCGCCATCCACCGCGGCCACGAGAGCGAGTACGCCGAGCACACCCACGGCCACCAGCACGCGCACGCCCACCGCGGCCGGCGCCAAGGCGTCGGCCTGACCGCCGCGCTGGCCCTGGTCGGGCACAGCGTGATGGACGGCTTCGCGATCGGCGCCGCCTTCCAGGCCGGCACCACGGTCGGGACGGTCGTCGCCATCGCCGTCGTCGCCCACGACTTCGCCGACGGCTTCAACACGTACACGATCACCCGGCTCTACGGGAACAACCGGCGGCGGGCGCTGACGTTGCTCGCGGCGGACGCGCTGGCCCCGGTGTCCGGCGCCGCGATCACCCTGGCCTTCACCATCCCCGAGCACCTGCTCGGCCTCTACCTCGGCTTCTTCTCCGGGTTCCTGCTCTACCTGGCCACCTCCGACATCCTCCCGGAGGCGCACAGCCCGCACCCCTCCCGCAGCACGCTGCTCTGCACCGTCGCCGGGGTGGGGTTCATGTGGCTGGTGATCGGCCTCGCCAACTAGGCCTGGCTCGGCAGGGCCAGGGCAGGCCGGGACGGGGCCTGACGCGACGGGGCGCCCGGCGTCGCCGACCGCTCCCGCATCACCGCGCCGCGCCCGGGGGCGCCGTCCGCGGTGACGGACCGGCTGCGAGGAAGCGGGCCTCGGCGGCGCGCAGCACTCGCAGCAGCACTTCCTGCTCGTCGGGACTGACCTCGCCGAAGTACTCCTGGGCCACCTCGTGCCGGACCTGCCCGATCCGTTCCACCGCTGCGCGGCCCGCTTCGGTCAGCAGGATCCGGACCGCCCGCCGGTCGGCCGGGTCGGGCCTGCGCTCGACTAGGCCTGCTTCCTCCAGCGCGTCGACCACGGTGGTCGCCGAGCGCGGCGCGATGTGCAGCCGCTCGGCGAGGTCGCTCAGCCGCATCGCGTGGTCCGGCAGCTCGCAGCCGGGCGCGTGGGCCAGGGTGTTCAGCGCCCGGGCCTGGCCGGGGGTGATGCCGTACGGCTCCAGCTGCCACCCGGTCTGTCGACGGATCCGCTTGATCGCCCTGGTCATCGTGTCGGCCAGCTCGGCGGCGGTGTCCGAGGCCGGGGAGTCCGAAGCCGTGGTGTCCGAGCCTGCGGTGTCCGAGGCGGCCGCCTCGGCAGGGGCGCCGGGCGGGCCGGGGGAGGGGTCCGCCGGGTCGGTCGGCGTGGTGGTCATCGGCGGTCTCCTCGGCAGGCGTCCGCCCCAGGGTATCGGCCGGTCCGGGGCCGGTGGCCGACAGCGGAGGACGCCCGGAGAAAAATGTTGAGCTTGGCTCAGTATCTGGGTTAGCGTAGCCCCGACTGAGGGGACCCTAAGTTCCCTCCCCCGATCCTGGAGGGCCCGTGCCCCGCTCCGAAGCCCGCGTCACCACCGACCGCCCCGCCCGCTACGCCAAGCAGCTCGCCGCCCACATGGGCCGCAAGATCGAGGCCACCTTCTCCGAGGAGACCGGCCGCGGCACCCTGGTCTTCGGCGCCGGCACCGCGACCCTGGAAGCCCAGGCCGACGCGCTGCTGCTCGCCGTCGAGGGCGAGCGGGAGAACCTGCCCGGCCTGGAGGACGTCGTCGGCCGCCACCTCGTCCGCTTCGGCGCCCGCGACGAACTCGTCATCGAATGGCACCGCGACAACGGCGAGACCGGCCTCGTTCACCGCAACGACGACCCCGAAGCCTGACCGCTGCCCCCGCCGCCCGGCCGGGGCAGCCATCGGGCCAGCCCCCACAGCACCAGGGCGGCCAGGCACCAGCTGGCCACCACGTCCAGCAGCCAGTGGAAGTCGCTCCACACCAGCCCCACGCCGACGCCCACCACCAGCAGAGCCGTGCCCGCCGTCAGCAGGCGCGCCGCCCACGGCCCCGCCACCCGCACCAGCAGCAGCGCCGCCACCCCGTACGAGAGCGACGCGGTGGCGGTGTGCCCGGACGGGTACCAGCCCCACTGCCCCGGCGTCAGCGGATCACCGAGCGGGCCCGGCCGGGCGAACGCCGCCTTGGCCGGTACCACCAGCAGCGGGATCAGCCCGGCGGTCAGCGCTGCCACCGGCAGCGGCAGCCACCAGCGCCCCGCCGCCCCCGACCGGCGCCACCGCCACGCGGCCAGCACGCCGACCGCCAGCAGCACCGGGATCGCGGGCACGCTGTCGCCCAGGTCGGACAGGATCCGGCCCAGTTGGTCCAGCAGCGCGCTGGGGTGGTCCCGGTGGGCGGTCCGGACGGCCCCGCGGACCGCGCGGTCCCAGCCGAGCAGCGGGCCGTCCACCGCCACCTGCCACGACACCAGCAGCAGGACGACCGCCGCCGTCAGCGGCACGGCCACCGAGCGGGCCACCCGGCCCGGAACGCCGGACAGCCGCCCCGGAGCAGGGGGGAGAGCTCCGGGGCGGCTTTGATGATCGCCGTTCCGTGCGCCCCGGGGGGTGTGGGTCGGACGGTCGGTCGATCGGTCTTCGGTGGGCGCCACCCCTCCCGGGGCGGCCTGGTCGTCCTCGCGGCACGCATGCGGACCCGCCGTCGGGGGCGACCCCGCAGGCGGCTCCGCCCATGGCTGCGGCTCGCTGTCCATCTGTGATGACACTACGTCAACAGCCCTTCCGTGCCGAGCGCCTTCAGCGATTCCCCACATCATCTTCACCCCGCCCCGGGCGGCCCTCCGGGAGCCCCGACGACCTGGCCCGACCAGGTGGCGGGCCCCTCCGACCGGTCCGCGACAACCGAACGGCCCGCGAGGACCAGAGGTCCCCACGGGCCGTTCAGCGCTGTCCGGACAACCCTCCGGAGGGGTTCACGACCTGACGGGCGACACCGCTCAGACGGCGGCGAAAGCGCCCTCCAGGATGTCCAGGCCCTCGGCCAGGAGGTGCTCCGCGATGACCAGCGGCGGCAGGAAGCGCAGCACGTTGCCGTAGGTGCCGGCGGTCAGCACCACCAGGCCCTCGGCGTGGCAGGCCTTCGCGATGGCCGCGGTGGCCTCCGCGTTCGGCTCCTTGCCGCCGGGCTTCACCAGCTCGACGGCGATCATCGCGCCGCGGCCGCGGACCTCGCCGATGATGTCGAACTTCTCCTGCATCGCCCGCAGGCGGCCCAGCATGATCTCGCCGATCCGCTGCGCCTTGCCGTTGAGGTCCTGCTCCTTCATCGTCTCGATGGCGCCCAGCGCGGCCGCACAGGCCACCGGGTTGCCGCCGTAGGTGCCGCCCAGGCCGCCCGCGTGCGCGGCGTCCATGATCTCGGCGCGACCGGTCACCGCAGCCAGCGGCAGACCGCCGGCGATGCCCTTCGCGGTGGTGATCAGGTCCGGGACGATGCCCTCGTCCTCACAGGCGAACCACTGGCCGGTACGGCAGAAACCGGTCTGGATCTCGTCTGCGACGAACACGATGCCGTTCGCCTTCGCGTACTCCACGATCGCCGGCAGGAAGCCCTTGGCCGGCTCGATGAAGCCGCCCTCGCCCTGGATCGGCTCGATGATGATCGCGGCGACGTTCTCGGCGCCGATCTGCTTGTTGATGACCTCGATCGCCTGCGCGGCGGCCTCGGCGGCGCAGTTCTCCGCACCCGTCAGCCAGCGGTACGGGTAGGCCACCGGCACCCGGTAGATCTCCGGGGCGAACGGGCCGAAGCCCTGCTTGTACGGCATGTTCTTCGCCGTCAGGCCCATGGTCAGGTTCGTACGGCCGTGGTAGCCGTGGTCGAACACCACGACGGCGGTGCGCTTGGTGTAGGCGCGGGCCACCTTCACCGCGTTCTCGACCGCCTCGGCGCCCGAGTTGAACAGCGCGGTGCGCTTGTCGTGGTCACCCGGGGTCAGCTCGTTCAGCTGCTCGGCGACCGCCACGTAACCCTCGTACGGGGTCACCATGAAACAGGTGTGGGTGAAGGCGGCCAGCTGCTCGCTCGCCTTCGCCACCACGGCCTCGGCGCTGTTGCCGACGTTCGTCACGGCGATGCCGGAGCCGAAGTCGATCAGCGAGTTGCCGTCCACGTCCTCCAGCACGCCGCCGTTGGCACGGGACACGTACACCGGCAGGGTGGTGCCGACACCGGCCGCCACCGCACCCAGCTTGCGGGCCTGCAGCTCCTGCGACTTCGGACCGGGGATCGCAGTGACCAGGCGGCGCTCCTGCGGGAGCGGCGTTGCGGCGCTCATGGGGTTCTCCAGACTTCTCGGCTCGGTGCTTCGCAGGCTACGGCCGCCCTCCCCGGCCGGGCATGCGCCACTCGGTAGCACTGAGCCGTCCGACTTGTCCGGCGCGGCCAGCGCGGGTGGTGCGACTACCAGCAGGCCCCGCTCCACTACATTGAGCGCGGGCGTGTCGCCGGTACGGCGGCATGGGTATGGCGGCACCGACGGCGATCGGGCCGGGCGGGCGAGGGAGCGGGGCCGTACATGGCGCACGACGGGGCACACCACCACACCGATCCGACCACCACCAGACCCCCGGCCCCCATGCCGCACCAGCGGCCCGGCACCCGCACCGACGGGGCCCCCGCCTTCGACCTCCCCACCTGGGCCGCAGCCCCGCGCCCGGAAGCCGAACCCGGCGTCTACCGGCTGGGCTACCGCCCGATCGACCCGGAACGGGCGGAGGCGGCCCGGGTCGCGGCCTGGCCGCTGCTCCTGCGGGCGGGACTCAACGCGGTGGTGGGGTGGTTCGCCTTCCTGTACGGGACCCAGTTGGTGCTTCGCCTGATCGTGGCGACGGTCTGGGTGAAGAATCCCACCGATACCGAAGTGACCGTGGTCGGCGTGTCCGTCAACCTCCTGGTGGCCGCGCTCGTCATCAAGCTCTTCGGCCGGATGGGCCGGTGGCCCGAGGTGTGGCGGCGGTACGTGTCGCCGTTGCTGTCGCGGGCGGTGACGCAGGAGCAGCCCGCGGAGGAGGACGTGGCGGTGGCCCCGGTGGTGCGGCGGCTGGATCCGTGGGGCGGGCTGCGGCAGGGCGGGGCGGCCGAGGCGGCGGGGCGGCTGGAGGGGGAGGCGGTCGGGGACGTCGACTACGTGCGGATCCAGCGGGCGTGGGAGTCGGCTCAGGCGGATCCGGCGTTCGTGCCGGCCTTCGTCGAGCAGGTGGCGGCGCGCGGTGGGGCGGCGTTCGCGCACCCTTCGGAGTCGCGGGAGCTGGCGGACCGGGGTGAGCGGCACGATCTGCTGCTGGGCCAGGTCTGCCTCGGGACCGCCCAGGACGTGCCGAAGAACCCGCTGAGCCATCGGGCGGCCGGTTTCGCGCTGGATCCGGCGCTGCTGGGCACGTCGCTGCTGGCGGTGGGCCCGGCGGGGACGGGGAAGACGGCGCGGCTGGCGCGGCCGGTGGCGGAGGCGCTGTGTCTGCAGGCGCTGGCCGGTACCGCGTGCGTGGTGGTGGTGGGGGCGGCGGACGCGGATCTCGGCCCGGACGCCTGGTACGACGTGGTGATCGCGCCCGGTGATCCGGCGTCGGTGTACGGGCTGGACCTCTACGGTGCGGCGCAGGATCCGGACGAGGCGGCCGCCCGGCTGGCCGAGGCGCTGCTGCCGGACGAGTTGACGGCGCGCGCGGAGAACGCCCGGACGGCGCTGCAGCAGGTGGTGGGCCCGTTCCACGCCGCGTACGCCCGCTATCCGGGGGTGCGGGAGCTGCGGGCGCTGCTGGCCGGTGAGCCGGACGTGCTGGCGGCCCTGGTGAAGGTGCTCGGGGTGGCGGGCCGGCTGGCCGTGTACGAGCGGGACCTGGAGCACCGGGAGCGCCAGCGCGGCCGGGCGGACGATCCCGGTGCGCTGCTGGCGGACCGGCTGGCGCTGCTGGACCGGCCGGCCTTCGAGGGCGCCTTCGCGACGGACGGGACCGGGCGGCCCCCGTTCGCGATGCGGGTGCTGGACCATCCGTTGCGGGTGCGGGTGAAGCTGCCGGAGCGCAGCCATCCGGAGGCCGCGCGGATGCTGTCCCGGTTGGTGGTGGGGCAGTTCGTGCAGGCGGCGGGGGCCCGTACGGACCGTTCGCTGTTCGCCGGCCTGGTGGTGGACGACGCCTCGGCGGCGCTGGACGCGACCGCCGTGCGCGGGGTGCAGCGGATGCGGGGGGCGAACGCGGGCGCGGTGCTGCTGCTGCGCACGCTGGTGGATCTGCCGGAGGCGTTGCGGGCGCCGTTGTTCGGCGCGGTCGGCTGCCGGA
Organism: Kitasatospora sp. NPDC098663; assembly: GCF_044760075.1. NCBI lineage: Bacteria > Bacillati > Actinomycetota > Actinomycetes > Kitasatosporales > Streptomycetaceae > Kitasatospora > Kitasatospora sp. NPDC098663. The sequence goes on from NZ_JBIWAP010000046.1 coordinate 17,393, forward strand.
TGGCGTTCCCGGGGATCGCGCCGTGGGACGGCCGGCTGTTCTCGGAGGCCTGGGGGACGCACCTGGTGCAGGAGACCGCGGTGACCCACACGCCCGACACCTCGGGCGGTGTGGTGCGGCGGGCCGGGCGGTTGGGGCGGCGGGCGTTGTCGGGGACGGCGGCGCAGACGGAGTCGGTGACGACGCGGGACGTGGAGCGCTTGCGCTGGTCGCCGTCGGATCTGGCGCACGCGCTGCCGGCGGGGCACGCGGTGGTGTCGTTGACCGCGGTGTCGGGGGAGCAGGTGCCGCCGTTGCTGGTGGATCTTCGGGGCTGACGGGGCGCGGGGCGGAAGCTCGCCTTCACGGTGGATTCGGCAGTGCCGGTTGTCCGGAGCGTCCATAATGAGGGGGAGAGACTCTCACTTGTCCCATTGCCCTCTCCTCGCCCGGCCGCAACGGCGCGGTCAGGTCGATCCCCCGAAGGTGCCATGCCCCCCACACTCGCCTCCGTTGTCCGCAACAGTTCGCTCCATCTGACGGTCCTCGCCGGCGCGGACCACCTGGAGCGGCCGGTCCGCTGGGTGCACACCAGCGAGCTGGACGACCCGACGCCGTTCCTGGAGGGTGGCGAGCTGCTGCTCACCACCGGGATCAAGCTGGGCCGTACGGCGGCCCGGTTGCAGGCGTACGTGCACCGGCTGGCCGATGCCGGGGTGGTGGGGCTGGGCCTGGGGGTGGGGCTGTCGCACACGGAGGTGCCGCAGCCGCTGGTGGACGCGGCCGCGCAGCGGGGGCTGCCGCTGCTGCGGGTGCCGGAGCCGACGCCGTTCATCGCGATCAGCAAGGTGGTGTCCGCGGCGCTGGCCGCGGAGCAGTACGAGGCGGTGACGACCTCCTTCGAGGCGCAGGAGGAGCTGACCCGGGCCGCGCTGGGCAAGGACGGTACGACGGCGGTGGTGCGTCGGCTGGCGGCCCGGCTGGGCGGCTGGGCGGCGCTGTACGACGGGTCGGGGGCGCTGTCGGTGGTGGCGCCGGACTGGGCGGCGCGTCGGGCGGGGCGGCTGGCGGCGGAGGTGGACCGGCTGCGCCGGCGTCCGGCGCCGTCGAGCGCCGCGTTGCAGGGGCGGGCGCCGGGGATCGACACGGCGGACGAGGACTACGTGGTGGTCCAGTCGCTGGGGGCGGACCGGCGGGCCCGGGGCTTCCTGGCGGTGGGCACCGAGGACCGGATCACCCCGACCGAGCGGTACGTGTTGAACGCGGCGGTGGCGCTGCTGACCCTGACGCTGGAGCGCTCGCGCGAGCTGCGCCAGGCCGAGGAGCGGATGGGCGCGGCGCTGCTGCGGATGGTTTTGGCCGGCGAGGTGGCGACGGCCCGCCAGGTGGCGGTGGGGCTGTTCGGCGGCATGCCGGAGGGGACGATACGGGTTCTGGTGGCCGGGGCCGGGCCGAACGCGGAGGCCGCGGAGGCGCTCGGGGAGCTGGGGGACCGGGCCGAGCAGGCGGGTGCCCGGGTGGGCGAGAAGCTGCTGGTGGCGCGGGAGGACGGCGCGCACGGGGCGCGGCTGATGGTGCTGGCGCTGGACAACGGGGCGGTGCACCGGGCCTGTCTGGGCGCGGTGGAGGAGCACGAGGGACTGTCGCTGGGCGTGTCGGCGCCGGCCGCGCTGGAGGACGCGGGGACGGCCCACGCGCAGGCCGAGCGGGCGCTGGCGGTGGCGCTGCGCGGTGGCCGGCGGTCGGTGGACCACGAGGAGGTCGGCGCGGGGTCGTTGCTGCCGCTGCTGGGCGAGGACGCGGTGACGGCGTTCGCCGAGGGGCTGCTGCGGCCGCTGCGCGAGCACGACCGGACGGCCCGCGGCGATCTGGTGGCCTCGTTGCGGGCGTGGCTGTCCCGGCACGGGCAGTGGGACGCGGCGGCGGCCGATCTCGGGGTGCACCGGCACACGCTGCGCTACCGGATGCGGCGGGTCGAGGAGCTGCTGGGGCGGTCGCTGGACGACACCGACGTGCGGATGGAGCTGTGGCTGGCGCTGCGCTCCGGCGAGGAGTAGGTCGCACCCGAGCCGTACCCGAGTCGCACCCGAGCCGCATCGGGTCCGCATCGGGGCCGTCCGGGCTGTGCCCGGGCGCGGCCAGGCCTGGGAGGCCCTGGACGGGATGGAGCAGCGTCGGGGGCGAACGCTCCGAGTCGGCCAATCCGGTCGGTGCGCCGCCCCACCTACCCTCGGGTTCGGGTCCCACACCCGTGGGCCCGATGACGACGAGGAGAGGGCCGGTACCACGGTGACCACCACGTACGATTTCTGGCTGGCCGGCCGACGGGCGAGCGGCGACGCCGACTTCGAGGTGCACAACAGCTGGGACGGCCGTCTGGTCGGCAAGGTGAGCATCCCGACCGAGGCTCAGGTCGAGGAGGCGCTGGACGCCGCCGTCGCCGCGCTGCCGGTGTTCGCCGCCACCCCGGCACACGTCCGCTCCGCCGCGCTGGACCACGTGGCCAAGCGCCTGGCCGAGCGCACCGAGGAGCTCGCCCAGCTGATCACCGCGGAGAACGGCAAGCCGATCAAGTGGGCCCGTGGTGAGGTCGGCCGCGCGGTGTCGGTCTTCCGCTGGGCGGCCGAGGAGGCCCGCCGGACCAACGGCGAGACGATGCGGCTGGACACCGACCCGGGCGGCGTGGGCCGTTTCGCGGTGGTGCGCCGCTTCCCGCGCGGTGTGGTGCTGGGGATCGCCCCGTTCAACTTCCCGCTGAACCTGGTCGCCCACAAGGTCGCCCCGGCGATCGCGGTCGGTGCCCCGATCATCCTGAAGCCGGCCCCGGCGACGCCGCTGTCGGCGATGGTGCTGGGCGAGATCCTGGCCGAGACCGACCTGCCGGCCGGTTCGTGGAGCATCCTGACGGTGCCGAACGACCGGATGCCGGCGCTGGTGCAGGACGAGCGCCTGCCGGTGATCTCGTTCACCGGTTCGGACAAGGTCGGCTACCAGATCATGGATTCGGTGCCGCGCAAGCACTGCACCCTGGAGCTGGGCGGCAACGCCGCGGCCGTGGTGCTCGCCGACTGGTCCTCGGAGGCCGACCTGGACTGGGCGGCCACCCGGATCGCGATGTTCGCCAACTACCAGGGCGGCCAGTCCTGCATCTCGGTGCAGCGGGTGATCGCCGACGCGTCGGTGTACGACGCGCTGGTGGAGAAGGTCGTGGCCAAGGTCAGGGCCCAGGTCACCGGTGACCCGAACGACGACGCGACGGACGTCGGCCCGCTGGTGGACGAGAACGCCGCGAAGCGGGTGGAGTCCTGGGTGGACGACGCGGTCGCCAAGGGCGCCAAGGTGCTCGTCGGCGGGGGCCGCGAGGGTGCGACCTACGCGCCGACCGTGCTGGCCGAGCTGCCCGCGGACGCGATCCTGGCCAAGGCCGAGGTGTTCGGCCCGGTCCTGTCGCTGCACCGGGTGGACGGCGTGGACGAGGCCTTCGCGGCCGTCAACGACTCGGCGTTCGGCCTTCAGGCGGGCGTGTTCACGCACGACCTGCAGACCGCCTTCCGCGCCCACCGGGAGCTGGAGGTCGGCGGTGTGATCATCGGTGACGCGCCGTCCTACCGCGCCGACCAGATGCCGTACGGCGGCGTCAAGGACTCCGGCGTCGGCCGTGAGGGCGTCCGGTACGCGATGGACGACTACACGGTCGAGAAGGTCCTGGTCCTCAGCGGCCTCGACCTCTGAGCCGAACCCGTGAGTGAAGGGCCCGGTCCGGTGACCGGGCCCTTCGCCCGTTCCGGGCCCGGTCGGCCCAGCCGTCGGGTCCGCTCGCGTCAGCCGTCGGGTCCGCTCGCGTCAGCCGTTGTGCCCGCCCGCGGCGGAGACGGCCTCCTCGACCGCGGTGTCGCCGGCGACCAGCTCCAGCGTCCGCCCGGCCGTGCCGGGTTCGCGCAGCAGCGCGGCGAGGACGGCGGCGACGTCGGCCCGGTCCACGGCGCCGCGCGCGACCGAGGCGGCGAGCCGGACCAGGCCGGTGCCGGGGCCGTCGGTGAGACGGCCGGGGCGCAGCACCGTCCAGTCCAGCGCCGCGCGGGCCCGGACGGCGTCGTCGGCGGCGCCCTTGGCCCGCAGGTAGGTCTCGAAGACCTCGTCGGAGGGGTACTGGGCGTGGGCGTCGGCGCCCATCGAGGAGATCATCAGGTAGCGCCGGACGCCCGCGAGTTCGGCGGCGTCGGCGAGCAGCACGGCGGCGTCGCGGTCGACGGTGTTCTTGCGGTCGGCGCCGCTGCCCGGTCCGGCGCCGGCGGCGAAGACCACCGCGTCGGCACCGGCGAGCAGTTCGGCGAGTCGCGGGGCGGTGGCGGACTCCAGGTCGAGCAGCAGCGGCTCGGCGCCGGCGTCGGTGAGGTCCCGGGCCTGTTCGGGGCGGCGGATGATCCCGGCGGGCCGGTCGCCGCGCGCGGCGAGCAGCCGTTCGAGTTTCAGCGCGATCTGTCCGTGGCCCCCGGCGATGACGGTACGCATGGCTCCGACGGTAGCCCGGGGCGCGGACCGGCGTCCTGTCGGGAGGCGTCCTGCGCGGGGCCCCGGGCAGGACACAATGGGCGCATGACTTCGCTCGCCCACCCGCAGCTGCGGTTCACGCCCACCGTGCAGGACCCTTCCGGCCCCCGGGAGCTGGTGATCCTCGGTTCGACCGGGTCGATCGGCACCCAGGCCATCGACGTGGTGCTCCGCAACCCGGACCGGTTCCGGGTGGTCGCCCTGTCGGCGGCCGGCGGCCGGGTGGAGCTGCTCGCCGAGCAGGCGCTGCGGCTGGGCGTGCACACGGTGGCGGTGGCGGACCCGGCGGCCGAGCCGGCGCTGCGCGCTGCGCTGGCGGCGAAGGCGGCGGGCGCCGCGCTGCCGGCGGTGCTGGCGGGGCCGGACGCGGCGACCGAGCTGGCCGCGATGGAGTGCCACTCGGTGCTGAACGGCATCACCGGGTCGATCGGGCTGCGGCCGACGCTGGCCGCGCTGAGGGCGGGCCGGGTGCTGGTGCTGGCCAACAAGGAGTCGCTGATCGTCGGCGGCCCGCTGGTGAAGGCGGTGGCGCGGCCGGGGCAGATCGTGCCGGTGGACTCCGAGCACGCGGCGCTGTTCCAGGCGCTGGCGGGCGGTACCCGGGCCGAGGTCCGCAAGCTGGTGGTGACGGCCAGCGGTGGTCCGTTCCGCAACCGGACGCGTGAGCAACTGGCCGGGGTGACGCCGCAGGACGCGCTGGCGCACCCGACCTGGGCGATGGGCCCGGTGGTCACGATCAACTCGGCGACCCTGGTGAACAAGGGCCTGGAGGTGATCGAGGCGCACCTGCTGTACGACGTGCCGTTCGACCGGATCGAGGTCGTGGTCCATCCGCAGTCGGTGGTGCACTCGATGGTGGAGTTCACCGATGGTTCGACGCTGGCGCAGGCCAGCCCGCCGGACATGCGGATGCCGATCGCGCTGGGTCTGGGCTGGCCGGAGCGGGTGCCGGACGCCGCCCCCGGCTGTGACTGGACCAAGGCGGCGACCTGGGAGTTCTTCCCGCTGGACGACGAGGCCTTCCCGGCGGTGGAGCTGGCCCGCGAGGTGGGCACCCTGGGCGGTACCGCGCCGGCGGTCTTCAACGCGGCCAACGAGGAGTGCGTGGAGGCGTTCCTGAAGGGGCGCCTCGCTTTCACGGGAATCGTGGACACTGTTGCCAAGGTCGTCGCCGAGCACGGCACGCCCGTGCCGGGAACTTCCCTGACGGTCGAGGACGTCCTGCACGCGGAGGACTGGGCTCGCGCCCGGGCCCGCGAGCTGGCGGCGGGCTGACGGCGGCGGGTTGACGGCGTGGGCCGTTTCCGGCCGGGTGCACCCGTTCCGGGTGTCCGGCCGGGCGTGACTGCGGTAAGACAAGACGACGAGCGGAGCGGCATGACGGAGGGCCAGCGGTGGCAATGGTTTTGACGGTGGTCGGCATCCTGGTCTTCGCGGTCGGGTTGCTCGTCTCGATCGCCTGGCACGAGCTCGGCCACCTCTCGACGGCCAAGCTGTTCGGCATCCGGGTGCCGCAGTACATGGTCGGCTTCGGCCCGACCGTCTGGTCGCGGAAGAAGGGCGAGACCGAGTACGGCTTCAAGGCGATCCCGCTGGGCGGCTACATCCGGATGATCGGGATGTTCCCGCCGGGTGCGGACGGCCGGATCACCAAGCGCAGCAGTTCCCCCTGGCGCACCATGATCGAGGACGCCCGGGAGGCCTCCTACGAGGAGCTCCAGGAGGGCGACGAGCACCGGCTGTTCTACACCCGCAAGCCGTGGAAGCGCGTCATCGTCATGTTCGCCGGGCCGTTCATGAACCTGGTCCTGGCCTTCGGCCTGTTCCTGACGGTCCTGATGGGCTTCGGCGTCTCGACGTCGGTGCCGACCATCGGCTCGGTCGCCCAGTGCGTGGTCAAGGCCGGTTCGCCGACCGACGTGTGCCCCGCGGACGCGCCCAAGACCCCCGCCAACGAGGTGGGGCTGCGGCAGGGGGACAAGGTCCTCTCCTTCGGCGGCGACCGGATCCGCGACTACGACCAGCTCCAGGCGGACATCCGGAAGTCGGCCGGCCAGCAGGTCGAGATCCTGGTCGACCGGGGCGGGCAGCAACTCGTCCTCAAGCCCGTCATCGCCGTCAACGACGTGCAGAAGTACGACGGCAACGGCGTGCCGCTCAAGGGCCAGACCGTGCAGGCCGGCTTCCTCGGCTTCACCCCCAAGCAGGGGGTCGTCCGGCAGAGCTTCGGGCAGTCCCTGGACCGGATGGTCGGCATGGCCGAGAACGGGGTGAAGTCGCTGGCCGCGCTGCCCGGCAAGATCCCCGGTCTGTGGAACGCCGTCGTCGGGGACTCCCCGCGTGACCCGGACTCGCCGATCGGCATGGTCGGCGCCGCCCGGGTCAGCGGTGAACTGGTGAGCATGGACCTGCCCGCCAGTCAGCGGGTGGCGATGTTCGTCAACCTGCTCGCCGGGATCAACCTCTCGCTCTTCCTGTTCAACATGCTGCCGCTGCTCCCGCTGGACGGCGGCCACATCGCGGGCGCGGTCTGGGAATCGGTCCGCCGCCGATTCGCTCAAATGTTCAAGCGGCCCGATCCCGGCCCCTTCGACGTCGCCAAGCTGATGCCGGTGGCGTACGTCGTGGCCAGCGTCTTCATCGGCTTCACCCTGCTGGTGATGGTCGCCGACCTGGTGAACCCGGTGAAGCTCAGCTAGAGCGTTCGGGTACGGCGGGTGTGCTGGGGTCCGGCGCCGTGCCGTACCGTGGAGGCCGGGTGCGCGATCGAGGCGCGCCCGGCCTCGGCCGTCCCACTGGCCGGGCGGTCGACCACACCTCAACCCCGGGGAACCCTGCGCACATGACCGCGATCTCGCTCGGTATTCCGTCCCTGCCGCTCAAGCCGCTCGCCAAGCGCCGTGTATCCCGGCAGATCATGGTCGGCAACGTGCCGGTCGGCGGTGACGCTCCCGTCTCGGTGCAGTCGATGACCACCACCGTGACCGCGGACATCAACGCCACGCTGCAGCAGATCGCCGAGCTCACCGCGTCCGGGTGCCAGATCGTCCGGGTCGCCGTCCCCACCCAGGACGACGCCGACGCGCTGCCGATCATCGCCAAGAAGTCCCACATCCCGGTGATCGCCGACATCCACTTCCAGCCGAAGTACGTCTTCGCCGCGATCGACGCCGGCTGCGCCGCGGTCCGCGTCAACCCGGGCAACATCAAGGCCTTCGACGACAAGGTCGGCGAGATCGCCAAGGCCGCCCGGGGCGCCGGCGTGCCGATCCGGATCGGCGTCAACGCCGGCTCGCTCGACAAGCGCCTGCTGGAGAAGTACGGCCGTGCCACCCCCGAGGCGCTGGTCGAGTCCGCGCTCTGGGAGTGCTCGCTGTTCGAGGAGCACGACTTCCGCGACATCAAGATCTCGGTCAAGCACAACGACCCGGTCGTGATGATCAACGCCTACCGCCAGCTGGCCGCCGCCTGCGACTACCCGCTGCACCTCGGCGTCACCGAGGCCGGCCCGGCGTTCCAGGGCACCATCAAGTCCGCGGTGGCCTTCGGCGCGCTGCTCGCCGAGGGCATCGGCGACACCATCCGGGTCTCCCTCTCGGCCCCGCCGGCCGAGGAGATCAAGGTCGGCAACCAGATCCTGGAGTCGCTCGGCCTGCGCCAGCGCGGCCTGGAGATCGTCTCCTGCCCGTCCTGCGGCCGCGCCCAGGTCGACGTCTACAAGCTGGCCGAGGAGGTCACCGCCGGCCTGGAGGGCATGGAGGTGCCGCTGCGCGTCGCCGTCATGGGCTGCGTCGTGAACGGCCCCGGCGAGGCCCGCGAGGCCGACCTCGGCGTCGCCTCCGGCAACGGCAAGGGCCAGATCTTCGTCAAGGGCGAGGTCATCAAGACCGTCCCCGAGTCGAAGATCGTCGAGACCCTGATCGAGGAGGCGCTCAAGCTCGCCGAGCAGATGCAGGAGGCGGGCGTCGAGGCCGGTACGCCGACCGTCGTCGCGGCCGACTGACCGCGCAGGGGCCGCGCGGTGCGCCGCGCGCAGTCTTCCGGAAGCGGGGCCGTCCGTTCGCGGACGGCCCCGCGGCCGTAGCCGGGTGGGGGCACGGAGTAGGGTGCGGCCAGATTCGTCTCAGTGAGGTGCTGTCTCGATGCTCGATCGAGGTGTGATGCTCCCCGGCTCGTTCCAGGCCGCCCGGGCCCTGGCCACCACCCGCGTGTTGGAGCCCCCCGACCTCGCGGACGCCTTGGAGATCCTCCACCGCGACCCGGTCGCCAACTCCTTCGTCGCCACCCGGGTCGAGGCCGTCGGCCTGGACCCCTGGCGGCTCGGCGGCGAGATGTGGGGCTGGTACGACGGGGACGGCGCCCTCGCCGCGCTCTGCTACGCCGGGGCCAACCTCGTCCTGGTCGACGCCGGGCCGGAGGCCGTCGCCGCCTTCGCCGAGCGGGCCCGTCGGCAGGGTCGCCGCTGCTCCTCGATCGTCGGCCCGGCCGGGGCCACCGCCGCCTTCTGGGCGCTGCTGGAACGCAGTTGGGGCCCGGCCCGCGAAGTCCGCGCCCACCAGCCGCTGTTGGCCACCGCCGTGCCCTCCGCCGAGATCGCGCCGGACCCGCTGGTGCGGCGGGTGCGGCGGGAGGAGATCGACGCGCTGATGCCCGCCTGCGTGGCGATGTTCACCGAGGAGGTCGGGGTCTCCCCGCTGGCCGGCGACGGCGGCCTGCTCTACCAGGCCCGGGTCGCCGAACTCGTCTCCGCCGGGCGGTCGTTCGCGCGTTTCACCGAGGACGGCGAGGTCGTCTTCAAGGCCGAGATCGGCGCCGTCACCGAGGGCGCCTGCCAGGTCCAGGGCGTCTGGGTCGCCCCCGGGTACCGGGGCCGGGGCCTCTCCGAGACCGGCATGGCCGCCGTCCTCGACCTCGCGCTGCGCGAGATCGCCCCGGTGGTCTCGCTCTACGTCAACGACTTCAACCTGCGGGCCCGGGCCGCCTACCGGCGGGTCGGCTTCCGCGAGGTCGGCGCGTTCATGAGCGTGCTGTTCTGAGCCCGCCCCCGGGAGTTCGGTTCCGATCTTCGCCCGCACGGGCGGCCCACGGGTAGTAACGTCCGAGGCATGGATCAGCTGACCGGGGTGACGATCGAGGCCATCGACCTTGCGGCCTGGGCGCCGCAGGCGCTGGAGGTCCAGGCGGTGGCGTTCGGCCTGACGGCCGAGGAGGTCGCCGTCCGGCTGCACATCGTCGGCCGGCACGCCCACCAGCCCGGGGTGATCGCGCTCGGCGCGATGAGCGGCGGCCGACTGGTCGGCTTCGGCTACGGGATGCCCAACCAGCGCGACCACTGGTGGAGCACGGTGATCGAGCCCTACCTGGACGCGCGCGGCCACGACGCCTGGCTGGACGACGTGTTCGCCGTCACCGAGCTGCACGTGCTGCCCGAGTACCAGGGCCAGGGCGTCGGCTCCCGGCTGATCCGCACCCTCTGCGAGCGCTCCGGGCTGGAGCGCAGCATCCTCTCCGCGATCGACGCGGAGACCCCCGCCCGGCGGCTCTACCGGGCGCTCGGCTACCAGGACCTCGCCCGTGCGGTGCGCTTTCCCGCCACGGACCGGCTGTACGCGGTGATGGGGGCCCGGCTTCCGCTGCGCGGGCCGGGCGAGGCGTAGGGCCCCCGGGGCTCGCGCTACAGCGCCCCGGCGAACTCCAGGTAGAGCTCGGCGTCCTCCCGGCGGCCGGCCGCCAGGGCCCGCAGGGCGAGGTCGACGGCCCGGAGCAGCGTCCAGCCGCGCAGCCGTTCCCGGTCCACCTCCAGCGCGTCCGCGAGCTGGTGCAGTCGGCGGCGGACGGCCGCGGCCACGCCGGGGGAGCCGACCAGGGTGTCCGCCCGGTCCAGCGCCAGCCGGGCCAGGTCGAAGGCGCGCTCACCGGCCAGCGGGCGCGGGTCGATCGCCAGCCAGGGCGCCCGGTCGGCGGCGAGCACGTTGCCGTGGTGGAAGTCCCCGTGGAGCAGGAAGGTCTCGGCGGCGGAGTCGGCCAGGCCGTCGGCGGTGTCCAGCGCCTCGGCGATCAGGGGTTCGGCCTCGGCGGCGCCGGGCAGGGCGCGGTGCCCGCGCAGCCGTTCCGCGGTGTCGGCGGTCCGGGCCGCGAGGGTCGGGAACGGGTGGCCCTCGGGCAGGGGGCTCCAGAGCCGGTGCAGCAGGCTGGTCGCCTCCAGCATCGCCTTCGCCTCGGCGAGCGAGCGCAGCGGGATGTCGCCGTGCAGCCGCTCCAGCAGCAGCACGCCCTCGGCGGGGTCGGCGTCCAGCAGCAGGACGGCCCCGCGCCCGGCCCAGTGGGCGAGCGCCGCGTGCTCCAGCGCGGTCTCGGGGGTCCGCAGGCCGGTCTTGAGGACGGCGGGGGAGAGGTCGTCGCGGTGGACGTAGGCGACCAGGCTCAGGCTGCCGCCGGGGTCGAGCACCCGTTCCAGGGTGAGGTCCCAGCGCGCCAGGTGGGCGGCCACCCGCGCGGGCAGCCCGGCCAGCCACTGCCGGCCCGGTTCGCCCTCGCTCGCCGCGACGCCGCGCGCCAGCCAGGCGGGGACGGTGATCTGCGGTGCTGCTCCCGACATGCCGACCTTCCGGTTGACGCTCCCCCGTTGGTGTTACCCGTCCATTGTCGGCCATGAACGGGAAACCGCAGGTCAGCGCCGCGGGCTCTAGGGAGTGGTGGCCGAGGGGGTGGGGAGGGGCTCGGGGATGCCGGGGAAGGCGGGGTCGGCCGCGCCCCAGCGGTGGGCGCGCAGGGCGCTGTCGCGCAGGGCGTCGGCGGCGGTGCCCCGTTGGGGGCCGGGGACGGCGGCGACCAGGTCGGCGTAGACGGCGGTGAGCCGGGTTTCGAGGTGGGCGGCGAGCTTGGTGGCGCCGGCCGCGTCGGTGACGGCGAACGGGAGCTGGTAGCCGGCGGCCGCGGCCGCCGGGGTGGCGCCGAGCGAGCCGATCAGCCGCTGCCAGGCGTCCCGCCGGGCTTCGTGGGCGGCGTAGGCGGTGCGGGCGTCGGTGCGCTGCTGGTCCTCGGGGAGCCGGGCGCCGACCACGCCGTAGCCGTAGACGGCGGCGTGTTCGGCGCCGAGGGCGCCTTGGAGGGCGGTCACCGCCGCGGTGGCGGTGGGGTCGGCCGACGGGCCGGCGGAGGGGGAAGCGGTGGGCTGGTCGCTCGGGGGCGCGGTCGATGCCTCGGTGGGGGTGGCGGCGGCCGGGGGCGGGGCGACCAGCGGGGTGGTGTCGCCGAGGGCGACGGCGTGCAGCACGTCGGAGGCGGCGACCGAGGCGAGCAGCCGGGCCAGTGGCGGCCGGGCCGCGGCCAGGTCGGCGAGGCGGGCCTGGGCGGTCTGCCGTTCGAGTGCGGCGAGCGCGGCGGGGGTGCCGACCGGCGTTCCGCTCGGCGCCCCACTCGCTGTGCCGCTCGCTGTCCCGCTCGGCGGTGCGCTCGGTGTCCCGCCCGGGCTGGTCGAGGGTGCGGCCGGGGGGACGGAGGCGGCCGGCAGCCCGTAGGCGAGGGCGGCGCGGTGCTGGGCCACCTCGGCCCGCAGCGGCTGCAGCACGGCGGTCTGGGCGCCGCCCGGGCCGGCGAGCAGCGCGTCGTAGCCGGCCAGCAGGGTGTCGGTGGCGGCGATCGAGCGCAGGATGACCGGTTCGTCCGGGTTCGGCAGCGGGCCGCGGTTGCCGGGAGCGGCGTCGCCGCCGTGGGAGCCGGTGCAGGCGGCGAGGGCGGTGAGGGCGAGCAGCCCGAGAGCCAGGAACGTCCGTCGGCTGGGCGGCTGCATGGGTGTCACTCCGGGGCGTGTGCGGGAGGGCGGCCTCCCCGCCTGCCCTTCGTAGGCGTGAATGATTACAGAATCCCCACGATTCCGGGCGGGGATTCGGATCCCGGGACGCCCCGGGAGCGGGTGTGAGCTTGCTCGCAGTGGGTGGCGTGCGCCCGGTCGGACGTGGTCCGGAATCGGTGGTTCGCGGCTTCACCGGCTAGGCTTTGGGCCGAGCTGCCGTGACCCGGTGTGCGCCGGACCGGCGCCGGAGGGCGCGGAGCGACCTTCTGACAACAGCAGACGCGGCCGAGGAGTCCACCCGGATGAGCACCACCCACACCGACCGGCTGCGCGCGTTGCTGGAGCCGCTGGCCGTGCAGGCCGGTCTGGACCTGGAGGACGTCAAGGTCACCAAGGCCGGCAGCCGCCGCCAGGTGCAGATCGACGTCGACACCGACGGCGGCGTGGACATGGACGCCATCGCCGAGTTCAGCCGGGTGGTCGGTGAGGCTCTGGACGAGTCGGACCTGATGGGCGACGAGCCCTACCTGCTGGAGGTCGGTTCGCCGGGCGCCGAGCGTTCGCTGGACCTGCCCCGGCACTGGCGTCGCGCGGAGGGCCGACTGGCCAAGATCCACCTGGTCGACGGCGGGGAGATCGTCGCCCGGGTGCTGGAGGCGGACGAGGACGGCGCGCTGGTCGAGGTGCAGCCGGTGAAGGGCCGCGGCCGTCCGAAGGAGCGCCGGCTGGCGTACGCCGAGGTGGACCGGGCGCGCGTGCAGGTCGAGTTCAACCGCAAGGACGACAAGCTCCTCGACGAGGCCGCGGACTACGCGGACGACGACGCCTCCGAGGAGGGGGACGACGGTGCGCTGTGACCTGCGCACCGCCCGGACCATGACGAACGTGACGAAAAAAGACGAGGAGGCGTAGCCGTGGACATCGACATGAGTGCCCTGCGCACGCTGGTCAACGAGAAGAACATCCCCTTCGACCTGCTGGTCGAGTCCATCGAGTCCGCCCTCCTCACCGCGTACCACCGCACCGAGGGCTCGCGCCGCCGCGCCCGGGTGCACCTGGACCGCAAGTCCGGCCACGTCACCGTGTGGGCGACGGAGGACCCGGCCGAGCTGGACGAGGGCGTCGAGCCCAAGGAGTTCGACGACACCCCGAACGGCTTCGGCCGGATCGCGTCCAGCATCGGCATCCAGGTGATGATGCAGCGCCTGCGCGACGCCGCCGACGACCAGACCTTCGGTGAGTACGCGGGCAAGGAGGGCGACATCGTCACCGGTGTCGTCCAGCAGGGCAACGACCCGAAGAACGTGCTGGTCGACATCGGCAAGCTGGAGGCCATCCTGCCGCCGCAGGAGCAGGTCCCGGGCGAGGACTACCGGCACGGCACCCGGCTGAAGTGCTACGTCGTGGCGGTGCGCCGCGGTGTGCGCGGGGCCTCGGTGACGCTGTCGCGCACGCACCCGAGCCTGGTGAAGAAGCTGTTCGCGCTGGAGGTCCCGGAGATCGCGGACGGCAGCGTGGAGATCGCCGCGATCGCCCGTGAGGCCGGCCACCGCACCAAGATCGCGGTCTGGTCGCGCCGGGCCGGGCTGAACGCCAAGGGCGCCTGCATCGGCCCGATGGGCAGCCGGGTGCGCGCGGTGATGGGCGAGCTGCACGGCGAGAAGATCGACATCGTCGACTGGTCGGAGGACCCCCGGGAGATGGTCGCCGCGGCGCTGTCCCCCGCACGGGTGACCAGCGTGGAGATCGTCGACCTGGCGCAGCGGTCCGCCCGGGTGATCGTGCCGGACTACCAGCTGTCGCTGGCGATCGGCAAGGAGGGGCAGAACGCCCGCCTCGCCGCCCGCCTCACCGGCTGGCGGATCGACATCCGGCCGGACACCGAGGGCCAGCCCGAGGACGGCGGTCGGGACACCGACCGCTGAGTGCGGCGCTGACCGGCCGTTCGCCCCGTCAAAGCCCCCCGCCGTTCCGCCCGGGATCGGCGGGGCGGCGCCATGTCCCTTCGGAGGGGTAGACTTGCCTTCGTCTGGCCGGACGCACGTCCGAGCACGCCCGGAACGCACCTGCGTGGGCTGCCGCAAGCGAGCGGCCAAGCACCAGCTGTTGCGTGTCACGGCGGTCGAGGGCGTCTGCGTCCCCGACCCCCGTGGCGCACTGCCGGGCCGGGGCGCTCACCTGCACCCCGATCCGGCCTGCCTCGACCTCGCGGTCCGCCGTCGGGCGTTTCCCCGGGCCTTCCGCCTCCAGGGGACGCTCGACACGGAGCGGCTCCGCGAGTTCATCGGGGAGCGGACCGTCGACACCCCGGAGCCCTGAGTCCCTCAGGCCGCCCGGTGGGGCGACGCCCGTGACGGCCGCCGCTCAGTGCGGCGGGAGAACCACCGCAACAAGCACGGTTCGCGGGCAGCCGCGTGCCGTGCCACCAGTCAGGTACCTCGCGATGTGGAAGTAGGTCGAGATTGCGATGAGCTCTCGATGAGTACGCGATGAGTACGCGATGGGTACGCCCATGAAGTAGCGACGGTCCGGCGGACGAGACACCCCGGACTCATAGACAGGAGTGAAGTGGCTAAGGTCCGGGTTTATGAACTCGCCAAGGAGCTTGGCTTGGAGAGCAAGGCCGTCATGGCCAAGCTCACCGAGCTCGGCGAGTTCGTCCGTTCGGCGTCCTCGACGATCGAGGCGCCGGTCGTACGCAAGCTGACTGACGCGCTTGGTGTGGCCCCCACCGGTGGTGGTTCCGCTGCCAAGCCGGGCCCGCGCAAGAGCGCGGCGCCCCAGCCCGCGGGTGGTTCCGCCGCCGCGGGTGCACCCAAGCCGGGTGCTCCGACCCCGGGTCCGCGCCCCAGCGCGACCCCTGGTCCCCGTCCCACCCCGGCCGCGGCTCCCGCGGCCCCTGCGGCCCAGGCCGCGCCCGCCGCCCCGGCGGCCCCCGCCGCCGCGAAGCCGGCGGGTGGCCCGACCCCGGGCCCGCGCCCGGCGGCGCGTCCCGCCGCTCCGGCGGCCCCGGCCGCGCCCGCGGCCGAGTTCTCCTCGCCGGCTCCGGCCGGTGACACCCCGCGTCAGGCTTCGTCGGCCCCGCAGGCCCCGCAGGCCTCGCGTCCGGCCGGTCCCGCCGCCGGCGGTGCCCGTCCGGGCCCGCGTCCGGCCGGCCCGCGTCCGGGCAACAACCCGTTCACCTCGGGCAGCGCGACCGGTATGGCCCGCCCCGGCGACCGCCGTCAGGGCGCGCCGGGTGCGCGTCCGGCCGGTCAGGGCGCCCCGGGCGGCGACCGTCCGCGTCCGGGTGGCGACCGTCCGCGTCCCGCCGGTGCTCCCGGTGCCGACCGTGGCGCCCCGCGTCCGGGTGGCGACCGTCCGCGTCCCGCCGGTGCTCCCGGCGCTGACCGTGGCGCCCCGCGTCCGGGTGGCGACCGTCCGCGTCCCGCCGGTGCTCCCGGTGCCGACCGTGGCGCCCCGCGTCCGGGTGGCGACCGTCCGCGTCCCGACGGCATGCCGCGTCCGGCCGGCCCGCGCCCCGGCGCCCCGTCCCCGTCCGGCATGCCGCGCCCGAACCCGGGCATGATGCCGCAGCGTCCGGCTCCGGGCCCGCGTCCGGGCCCCGGCGGCCGTGGCCCCGGTGGCCCCGGTGGCCGTCCGGGTGGTCCGGGTGCCGGTGGCGCCCGTCCGGGCTTCCAGGGTCGTCCGGCCGGTCCGGGCTCGCGTCCGGCCGGTGGCGGCGGCTTCGGCGGTCCGCGTCCCGGTGGCGGTGCCCCCGGTGGCGGCGGCGGCTTCGGCCCGCGTCCCGGTGGTTTCGGTGGTCGTCCCGGCGGCCCGGGTGCCCGTGGTGGCACGCAGGGCGCCTTCGGTCGTGGCCCGGGCGGTCGCCCGGCGCGTGGCCGCAAGTCGAAGCGGGCGAAGCGCCAGGAGTACGAGGCCATGCAGGCCCCGTCCGTCGGCGGTGTGATGCTGCCTCGCGGCAACGGCCAGACCGTTCGCCTGTCGAGCGGCGCCTCGCTGATGGACTTCGCGGAGAAGATCAACGCCAACCCGGCCGCGCTCGTCTCCGTCATGTTCAACCTCGGTGAGATGGTCACCGCGACGCAGTCGGTCTCCGACGCGACCCTCGAGCTGCTGGCCGGCGAGATGGGCTTCATCCTGGAGATCGTCAGCCGCGACGACGAGGACCGCGAGCTGCTGGAGTCGTTCGACATCGACTTCGGTGCGAACGAGGGCGACGAGGACCAGCTGGCCCCGCGCCCGCCGGTCGTCACCGTCATGGGTCACGTCGACCACGGTAAGACCCGCCTGCTGGACGCCATCCGCAAGTCCAACGTGGTGGCCGGCGAGGCCGGTGGCATCACCCAGCACATCGGTGCCTACCAGGTCGTCACCGAGGTGAACGGCGAGCAGCGCCCGATCACCTTCCTCGACACCCCGGGTCACGAGGCGTTCTCCGCCATGCGTGCCCGTGGTGCCAAGTCCACCGACATCGCGATCCTGGTGGTCGCGGCCAACGACGGTGTCATGCCGCAGACGGTCGAGGCGCTGAACCACGCCAAGGCCGCGGGTGTGCCGATCGTGGTCGCCGTCAACAAGATCGACGTCGAGGGCGCGGACCCGACCAAGGTCCGTGGTCAGCTGACCGAGTTCGGTCTGGTGGCCGAGGAGTACGGCGGCGACACCATGTTCGTCGACATCTCCGCGCGCCAGGGCCTCAACATCGAGCAGCTGCTGGAGGCCGTGGTCCTCACCGCGGACGCCTCGCTCGACCTGCGGGCCAACCCCGAGCAGGACGCGCAGGGTATCGCCATCGAGGCCCACCTCGACAAGGGCCGCGGCGCCATGGCGACCGTGCTCGTGCAGCGCGGTACCCTCCGCGTCGGTGACTCGATCGTGGTCGGCGACGCCTACGGCCGCGTCCGCGCGATGCTGGACGAGAACGGCAACAGCCTCGCCGAGGCCGGCCCGTCCCGCCCGGTGCTGCTGCTCGGTCTGACCTCGGTGCCCCGCGCCGGCGACAGCTTCATCGTCGTCGACGAGGACCGCACCGCCCGTCAGATCGCCGAGAAGCGCTCGGCCCGCGACCGCAACGCCGCCTTCGCGCAGCGTCGGGTCCGGGTGTCCCTGGAGGACCTGGACAAGGCCATCGCCGCCGGCGAGATCGAGCAGCTCAACCTCATCATCAAGGGTGACGTCTCCGGTTCGGTCGAGGCCCTCGAGGACGCCCTCGTCAAGCTGGACGTGGGCGAGGAGGTCGAGCTCCGCATCCTGCACCGCGGTGTGGGTGCGATCACCGAGTCCGACGTCAACCTGGCGATGGGTTCGGACGCCATCATCATCGGCTTCAACGTGCGCGCCGAAGGCCGTGCGCGTACCGCGGCCGACAAGGAAGGCGTGGACGTCCGGTACTACTCGGTCATCTACCAGGCGATCGAGGAGATCGAGAACGCCCTCAAGGGCATGCTCAAGCCCGAGTACGAGGAGGTGCGCCTCGGCTCCGCGGAGATCCGCGAGGTGTTCCGCTCCTCCAAGTTCGGCAACATCGCGGGTGTCATCGTCCGCGAGGGCCTGCTGCGCCGCAACGCCAAGGCCCGCCTCATCCGCGACGGCAAGGTCGTGGCGGAGAGCCTCACCATCGAGGGTCTGCGCCGCTTCAAGGACGACGCGACCGAGGTCCGCGAGGGCTTCGAGGCCGGTGTCACCCTGGGGTCGTTCAACGACATCAAGGTCGAGGACATCATCGAGACCTACGAGATGCGCGAGAAGCCGCGTTCGTAGTCGGTGAAAGCCGGGGCCGGTCGACGGGTGGTATTTCCGTCGACCGGCCCCGGTCTCGCTGTGTAGGGTCCGGGGTAGTTCACCCGCAGCCCGGTTCCGGGTTGCCCCCCGAGGCCTTCCAGGTCGGCGAGACCTGTCATACATGTTCGTGGGAACACTCACCTTCGACCTGCTGCTGGGCGACGTCCACTCGCTCAAGGAGAAGCGTTCGATCGTGCGGCCCATCGTGGCCGAACTGCAGCGCAAGTACAGCGTGTGCGCTGCCGAGACCGGGAACCAGGATCTGCACCGCAGGGCCGAGATCGGCCTCGCGGTGGTGGCCGGCGATGCCGGGTACGTCACCGAGATCCTGGACAGCTGTGAGCGGTTGGTCGCCGGCCGCCCCGAGGTGCAGCTCCTCTCCGCGAGGAGGAGGTACCACAACGACGACGACGAATGAGAGCCGTGGAGACGGTCGGCGGAAGTCGCCGTTCTCACACGGATCAGGACCCAGAGCGCCCGCAAGGCCGGGCGCGGGCCGGTACTTTGGGGCGTGGGCCCCGAAGGGTGCGTAGCTCACCCGAATGCCGGACCCACTGCACGAGGAGGCAACGTGACCGACACCGCAAGGGCGCGCAAGCTCGCCGACCGCATCCAGGTGGTCGTCGCCCAGACCCTGGAGCGGCGGATCAAGGACCCGCGACTGGGGTTCGTGACCATCACCGACACCCGGGTGACCGGGGACCTGCGCGAGGCCACCGTCTTCTACACCGTCTTCGGCGACGAGACCGAGCGCGAGGCCACGGCCGCCGCGCTGGAGAGCGCCAAGGGCGTCATCCGCTCCGAGGTCGGCAAGATCGGGGTGCGCTTCACCCCGACGCTGACCTTCGTCGCGGACGCGCTGCCGGACAACGCCCGGAACATCGACGACCTGCTCGACCGGGCCAAGGCCATCGACGCGGCGGTGCGCACCACCGCCGCGGGCGCGACCTACGCCGGCGAGGCGGACCCGTACAAGGTTCCGGCGGCCGAGCGTGACGACGAGGACGAGTAGTCATGGCGGGTGAGCCGGCGAAGGCCGCCTCGCGAGCCGGTTCGACCACGGGGGCGTCTTCCACCAGCACGGTGGAGGACGCCCTCGTGGCGCTCCCGGGGCCGCGCACCGAGGAGAGCGGTTTCGAGCTGCTCTGGCAGCAGGTGGTGGCGGAGATCGGGCGGGCCCGTTCGATCGACCTGATCTGCCACATCTGCCCGGACGGCGACGCCCTGGGCTCCTCGCTGGCGGCCGCGCTGGCGCTGCGCGGGCTCGGCAAGCGGGTGCGGGTCTCCTTCGGCGACGACCCGCAGATCGTGCCCGAGTCGCTGGCCTTCCTGCCCGGCCAGGAGCTGATCGTGCCGGCCGCCGAGGTGCCGGACGTCCCCGAGCTGGTGCTCTGCTTCGACGTGGCCGCGGAGAGCCGGCTCGGCCTGCTGCACGGCAAGGCCTTCGCCGCGCCGGTGCTGGTGGTGATCGACCACCACGCCTCCAATCCGGGCTTCGGCACCCACCAGCTGATCGACCCGACCGCGCCGGCCACCGCCGTCCTGGTCGACGAACTGCTGCGCCGGCTCGGCGTCGAACTCGACCAGGACCTGGCCACCTGCCTGTACACCGGCGTCGCCACCGACACCGGTTCGTTCAAGTACCGGGCCACCACGCCCGCCACCCACGAACTCGCCGGGCGGCTGCTGGCCACCGGCATCCGGCACGACCTGATCTCCCGGCAGCTGTGGGACACCTCCTCCTTCGGCTACCTCAAGGTGCTCGCGGGCGCGCTCGACCGGGCCGTCTACGAGCCGGACGCGGCCGGCGGGCTGGGCCTGGTGTGGACCTGGGTGCCGTACCAGGACCTGGTGCTGTTCAGCGTCACGGTCGAGGAGATCGAGGGGCTGATCGACATCCTGCGCCGCCCGGCCGAGGCCGAGGTGGCGCTGGTGCTCAAGCAGGACCCGGACGGCACGCTGCGGGGCTCCTCGCGTTCCAAGGGCGCGGTGGACGTCGCCGCCGCCTGCGCCGAGCTGGGTGGCGGCGGGCACGTCTTCGCGGCCGGGTTCAGCGCCCGGGAGGACGTGGCCGCGGTGGTCGAACGGTTCCGGAGCGCGCTGCGACCGGTACGTTGATCATCTCTTGACCGCTTTTTAGAGAAAGAACTTGATGAAGCGCAAAGGCACCGGCCCGGACGGCCTGGTGATCGTCGACAAGCCCGAGGGCATCACCTCCCACGGGGTCGTCGCCAAGCTGCGATGGCTGGCCGGGACGCGGAAGGTCGGGCACGCCGGCACGCTCGACCCGATGGCCACCGGCGTACTGGTGATCGGCGTCGAGCGGGCCACCCGGCTGCTCGGCCACCTGATGCTCACCGCCAAGACGTACGAGGCGACCATCCGGCTCGGCCAGACCACCGTCACCGACGACCGGGAGGGCGAGGTCACCGCGTCCGCTCCGGCCGACGCGGTGACCAGGGAGGCGATCGACGCCGGGATCGCCGCGCTCACCGGCGAGATCATGCAGGTGCCCTCCAAGGTCAGCGCGATCAAGATCGACGGCAAGCGGTCGTACGCGCGGGTGCGCGAGGGCGAGGACTTCGAGCTCGCGGCCCGGCCCACCACGATCCACTCCTTCACCGTGCACGGGCAGCGCGCGGCGCTCGCCGAGGACGGCACGCCGGTGATCGACCTGGACGTGACCGTCGAGTGCTCCTCCGGCACCTACATCCGGGCGCTGGCCCGCGACCTGGGCGCCGGGCTCGGCGTCGGCGGCCACCTCACCGCGCTGCGGCGCACCAGGGTCGGGCCGTACTCGGTGGAGTCGGCGCACACCCTGGAGCAGCTGGAGGCCGCGGTCACCGGCGAGTCCCCGACGGGGCTGCAGGTGCTGCCGATCGGGGAGGCCGCGGCCGCCGCCTTCCCGCGCTGGGACCTGGACGAGTCGGCGGCGGAGAAGCTGTCGCACGGCGCCCGGCTCAAGGCGCCCGGGCTGGGCGTGGACGGGCCGATCGCGGTGTTCGGGCCGGACGGGCGCTTCCTCGCGCTGGTCGAGGAGACGGGCGGGCAGGCGAAGCCGGTCGCGGTCTTCGTCGGCTGACGCCCCGCAGCGCACGCGCAACCCCCGTCGGGAGTCGGGGGTTTCGCCCGTTCGGGGGGTGTACCGGGAGGTGCTTCGCTCGTTCGGGGGTGTTCCGGCGAGGTGCGGGGGTTCGTTCCGGCGGGGTAGGCGTCACCCGCCCGGGGGAGCGCGCGAGGTGAACGCCCGTGGTGAGCGGCGCAGGCGCGGTGGGGCCGCCTCCCTGGCGGGCAGGCTCCCCGGCGGCGAGCAGGTCGCCGTGACGAGCCCGCCCCCGGGCCGTCCGGCCTGCGGGGAGGGCAGTGCGAATGCCGGGATTCCTGGACGGCGACGGCATGGCGGGAGACCCGGGGCGGTACCTGCTGCGGATTCGCGACCTCAACGGGCGACTGCACGGCTTAGGGTTCGTCGCCGACCCGCAGGGCACCGTCCTCACCGCCCACGAGAGCGTCACCGGCCTGGACCGGATCGTCCTGCACACCCCCGGCGGGCAGACCAGGGTGCTGGGCCCTGACGCCGTACTGCCGTTGCCCGAGCACGGGCTCGCCCTGCTGCGCACCGACGCGGTCGGCGGGCTGCCCGTGCCGCCGCTGCCCGTCGCGGCCCTCGGGGCCGGGCGCGAGGTGTTGCTGCCCGCGCTGGCCGGCGAGGACGGGCGGGTGGTGGCGCTGCGCTGCGGTCTGCTCGGTGCCGCCGGGGCCGGGTGCGGCGGGGTCGGCGGGGTGCTGCTGCTCGACCCGCCGGTGGTCGCCGGCGTCGCGGTGCCGGCCGGTTCGCCGGTGCTGGACGCCCGCAGCGGCGCCGTGGTGGCCCTGGCCGTGCCCGCGCTGCGCCGGCCGCAGCACGGCGGCGCGCTCCCGGCGGTGCCGGCCGGCGGCGGCGCGGTCGCGGTCGCCCCGGTGCTGGCCGAACTGCTGGCGCGCAACGGCGCGGCCGTGCCCGGCTACGGGCCCGCGCTCAACCTGGCCGGCGTGCTGCGGCTGACCGCCGCCCAGCTGGCCGCCGCCGGAGCCGGCCCGGACCGGGTCGCCGGGCTCGCCGCCGACCGCGTCGACCGGCCCGACGGACTGGCCGGGGACGAGCCGCAGGCCACCGTCACCGCCCTGGTCGGCGCCCCCGGCAGCGGGCGCTCCACCGAACTCGCGGCCCTCGCCGCCCGCCGCGCCGGCGGCGCCCGGCCGCTGCCCACCCTCTGGCTGCGCGGCGCCGACCTGCGCGCCGAGGACCGCTCGCTCGCCGCCCCGGTGGAACGGGCCCTGGCCGCCGTCGCGGCCGAGCTGGGCATCCCGGCGCCCGCGCCGGAACCGGTGGCGGCACTGTGCGCGGCGGCCGGGCGGCCGCTGCTGGTGATCCTGGACGGCCCCGAGGAGGCCCCGGCGCCGCTGGACCCGCGCTGGCTGCGCGGCGCGGGGGACTGGCTGACCGGCTGCGGGGCGCGGCTGCTGACCGCCTGCGGCGAGGAGGCCTGGGTGCGGCTGGCGGCCGAGAAGTGGGGCAGCGGCACCGGCCCCGCCCGGTACCCGGACCCGCCGGAGCCAGGCGGCGACCTGGCCAGCGCCCCCACCGTCCGGATGGACGGCGGCGGCCCCGGCGCCCCCAGCCTCGCCGGGCACCGGCTCGGCCCGCTCCCCGCCGAGGCGGCCGAGCGGGTGCGCCGCCGCTACGGGCTGCCGCCGGGCTGGCCGGCCGACGCCGACGCGCGGCACCCGCTGGCCGTCCGGCTGGCCGGCGAGCTGTGGGCGGAGGGCCTGCGCGGGGAGCCGGCCCGCCGGGGCGAACTGTTCGCCGCCTACCTGGACCTGCGCTGCCTGCGGGTGGCCGGGCGGCTGGCCGAGGACGGCCGGCAGCGCCGCCCGGGCGCCCACCGCCGGAGCTCCGCCCGCCCGGCCGGGCCCTCCCACGGGCGGGTGCGGCGGCTGGCGGCCGCGGTGGCCGGACGGGTGCACGAGGCGGCCCGGCGGATGCTCGGCGCCGGGCCGGGCGGGCTGGGCCGGGCCGCCTTCGAGGAGCTGTTCCCGGCGACGGGCGGCTGGGCCACGGCCGTCCTCGCCGAGGGCCTGTTCGTCCCGGCCGGGCCCGGATTCCGGTTCGCGCACGGGGAGTTCGCGGACTGGCTGCAGGGCCTGCACCTGGACCTGGACGCCGCGCTGCGGCTGCTGCTCGGCGAGGCCGCGGACACGCCCTCCTCACCCGCGAACGGACTGGAGGGCGCGCCTGCTCAGGGCCCCCCGCGCAGCGTTCCCCGGCACCGGATCGGCCCGGTCGCCGCCGCGCTGCGCCGACTGGCCGAGACCTGGGGCGCACCCGCCCTGGACCCGTGGCTGCACCGGCTCTGGCGCGCCCTGGACCTGCGCCCGCCCGGCAGCGAACCGGCCTGGTGGGCGGGCCGGCTGCTCACCGCCGGGCTGGCCGCCAGCCCCGATCCGTCCGAACACCTGGCGCTGCTCGACCAGTTGGCCGGTCGGATCGCCGAACGGGCGGTCGCCGAGGGCGGGTTGGACGTTCTCCCGGCCGACGGACTCGGCGCGTTCGGCCCGGCGTTCTGGACCGGCCTCGGCCTGCCCGCCGAGGCCGAACTCGCCCTGCTGCGACGCCTGGTGGCCGCCGACGGGCCCGGGCAGCCGTTCCTCGGCGCGGTGGCCGAGCGGCTGCGCGCCGCCCCCGTCGCGGTGTTCCCGCTGCTCTGCGCCTGGTTCGACGATCCGCGCGGCCTGCCCGGCCGCCCCGGGCACACCGTCGCCGACCTCGCCCACGACCTGCTGCACGCCCACCGCCGGCTCGCCCTGGACGAGTTGGCCGACGCCCTGGCCGACGCCGCGCACCCGAGAGCGGACGCGCTGCTCACCGTGCTCGCCGCCGAGGAGCCCTCCGCGCTCTGCCGGGCGGTGGACCGCTGGAGCCACGACGGGCGGCCCGAGCGGCACGTCGCCGCCGCCGTGCACGCCCTGCACGCCGCCCCGCACGCCGTCGGCGCCGCCGCCGGACTGCTGCGGTTCACCGCGCTGACCCTGCTCGCCCGCGAGGACGAACCGGGCCTGCACGGCGCCGCCCTCGCCCTGCTGGTCGGCGACCCGGCGACCAGGGCCGAGCACCTCCCCGCCGCGCTGGCCCTGCACCGGGCGGGCGGCGACGCCTTCCTCACCCCCAGGGCGCTGGCCCCCGCCCTGGAGAGCGACCCGGAACCCGTCCTGGCCGCGCTCGCCGACCGGCTGGCGGTCCCCGGCGCGGCCGCCGCCGAGACCCTGCGGATGCTCGCCGACGCCCGCACCCCGGTGGCCACCCGGCGGGGCGCCGAACTGGCCGCCCGGCTGCTGCGCGAGCACCCGGCACTGGCCGGCCCGGTCGCCGTCGACTACCTGGGCCGCCGCCTGGAGCGAGCCGCGACCGGCGGCCCGGCCGCCCGGCTGGAGCTGCGGGTGCTGCTCGGCGGCGCGCTGGCCGCCCGGACGGCGGGCGTGCGGCGGCCGTTCGCCCAGGTGCTGTCCGTCCCGGTGGCCGACCCGGCGGCGGACGCGCTGCGCTGCGAACTGCTGGACACCCTGCTCGCCATCGAGACCGACCCGGCGGTGCTGACCGCGGCCGTGGAGCGGCTGGCCGAGCACTGCGCGGCCGAGAATCCGGCCCGGGCCCGCGCGGTGCTGGCCCGGGCGACGCCCGCCCTGCCGGGCGCGGACGAACTGCTGGTGCGCTGGGCCGGTCGCTCGGCGGCGTTCGCGCAGTTGCTCGTCCAGTGGCCGCGGGACGCCGCCCCGACCGCGCCGGACGGGCCCGGGCTGGCCCGGATGCGGGCCCTGGCGGCCGCCGGCCGCGACCCGCAGTACGCGGCCGCCGAGGCCGAGCGGACCGCGCCCGGGCGGGCCGTGAACCCGCCGGTGCGCCCAACCCGTATTCCGGTGCCGGAGCAGGAGCAGGCGCATGGCACGCTATAGGGGTTCGGGTTTGAGCGTTTGAGCGTACAGAGGGTACGCGCCGTACGGAACAAGGAGCGGTCAGGGTGCAGCGCTGGCGTGGCCTGGAGGAGATCCCCGCTGACTGGGGACGCAGCGTCGTCACCATCGGCTCGTTCGACGGGGTGCACCGCGGGCATCAGCTGATCATCGGTCGGGCGGTCGAGCGGGCCCGCGAGCTCGGTCTCCCCGCGGTGGTGGTGACCTTCGACCCGCACCCGCGCGAGGTCATCCGCCCGGGCAGCCACCCGCCGCTGCTCGCCCCGCAGGCGCGCCGCGCCGAGCTGATCGCGGGCCTCGGCGTGGACGCGGTGCTGGTGCTGCCGTTCACCCCGGAGCTGTCCCAGGAGTCGCCGGAGACCTTCGTCCAGCAGGTCCTGGTCGACGCCCTGCACGCCCGGGCCGTCATCGAGGGCCCCAACTTCCGCTTCGGGCACCGGGCCGCCGGGGACGTCGCGCTGCTCGGCGAGCTGGGCCGCTCGGCCGGCTTCGACGTCGACGTCGTCGACCTCCAGGTGAGCGGCGCCGCCGGGGCCGGCGAGCCGTTCTCCTCCACCCTGACCCGGCGGCTGGTCGAGACCGGCGACATGGCCGGCGCCGGCGAGGTGCTGGGCCGCCCGCACCGGGTCGAGGGCGTGGTGGTGCGCGGCGCGCAGCGCGGCCGCGAGCTCGGCTACCCCACCGCCAACGTCGAGACCGTGCCGCACAGCGCGATCCCGGCCGACGGCGTGTACGCGGGCTGGCTGACCGCCGACGGCGAGCGCATGCCCGCCGCCATCTCGGTCGGCACCAACCCGACCTTCGACGGCACCGCCCGCACCGTCGAGGCGTACGCCATCGACCGGGTCGGCCTGGACCTGTACGGGCTGCACGTGGCCGTGGACTTCCTGGCCTACCTGCGCGGGATGGAGAAGTTCGACTCCATCGACGCGCTGCTCGACCGGATGGCCGACGACGTCAAGCAGGCCCGCGAGCTGACCGACGGCGTCTGAGCACCGCCGCAGCACGGGGAAGGGCCCGCCTGGTCGGCGGGCCCTTCGGCGTCACTGCGGGGGCTGCTGCGGGTGTCCGTAGCCGGGCGGCGGCTGGTAGCCGTCCGGCGGGGACGGCGGGGCGGGCTGCGGCGGCTGGCCCTGGGCGGGCGGGTAGCCGTAGCCCGGGCCCGGCTGCGGGGCCGGCTGCTGCTGGACGCCCGGCTGCGGCCAGGCCGTGGGGGCGGGCGGCTGCTGCGGGTAGCCGTAGCCCGGTGGTGGCGGCGGGGCCTGGCCGGGCTGCGGTGCCCACGGCGCCCCGGGGGCGGGTTGAGCGGCCTGACCCGCCTGACCTGGATAAGGCTGGGGCTGCGGCGGGTACGGCGTCGCCTGCGCCTGCTGCTGCCACCCGGACTGCTGGGCGGCGGCCTGCTGGGCCCGCACGATGTCCTCGCCGACCAGGGTGGCCAGCTCGAAGTAGGCCTCGCGGACCTTGGGCCGCATCATGTCGAGGTTGACCTCGGCGCCGGCCGCCAGGCTCTCGTCGAACGGCACCACGATCACCCCGCGGCAGCGGGTCTGGAAGTGCGCGACGATGTCCTCGACCTTGATCAGCTTGCTGGTCTCGCGCACCCCGGAGACCACCGTGATGCTGCGCTGCACCAGGTCCGCGTAGCCGTGCGCGGAGAGCCAGTCCAGGGTGGTCGAGGCACTGGAGGCGCCGTCCACGCTGGGGGTGGAGACGATGATCAGCTGGTCGGCGAGGTCCAGCACCCCGCGCATCGCGCTGTACAGCAGGCCGGTGCCGGAGTCGGTCAGGATGATCGGGTACTGGCGGCCCAGCACGTCGATGACCTGGCGGTAGTCCGAGTCGTTGAACGTGGTCGAGACCGCCGGGTCGACGTCGTTCGCCAGGATCTCCAGGCCCGAGTTGAGGTCCTGCGAGGTGAACTGACGGATGTCCATGTAGCTGCGCAGGTGCGGGATGGCCGTCACCAGGTCGCGGATGGTCGCGCCGGTCTGGCGCTTGACCCGGCGGCCCAGGGTGCCGGCGTCCGGGTTGGCGTCGATCGCGATCACCTTGTCCTGGCGCTCGCTGGCCAGGGTCGCGCCGAGCGCGGTGGTGGTCGTGGTCTTGCCGACCCCGCCCTTGAGGCTGATCACGGCGATCCGGTAGCAGCTCAGCACCGGGGTGCGGATGATCTCCAGCTTGCGCGACTTCTCGGCGGCCGCCGCCTTGCCGCCGAACTGGAACCGCGGCTGCTGGCGCTGCTGCTTGGGCTGGCTGCGCAGCAGCCGGTCCGAGGACAGCTCGACCGCGGCGGTGTAGCCGAGCGGCGCACCGTGCGCCACGGGCGGCTGCGGGGCGGCGGAGTGCGGGAACGCGACCGGCGGCGGCGCGGCGGCGCTCTGCGGCGGCCACGGCTGCACCCCGCCGGACTGCTCGTGCGGCGAGCCCGGCAGCAACGGCCGGTACTCGTGCGGCTGGGGCTGGGCCGACTGCGGGTAGGCGGGGGGCTGCGGCCAGCCGCCCTGGCGCGGATCCACCGGTGCGGGCTGCGGGGCCGGCTGCTGCGGCTGGGCGGCGGCCTGCTGGGCGGCCCACGCGGCGGCGGGCTGCGGGTCCTGCGGCGGCAGCGGCTGCTGCGGGGGCAGGTGCTGCGGGTACGGCTGCTGCGGGACCGGCTGGGCGGGCTGCGCCGGCGGCGCGGCCGGGGCCGGGTACGGCGGCTGCGCGGCCGGGGTGGGCTGCGGCTGCGCCGGGGCCTGCGCCGGCCAGCCCGGGACGACGGCCGGCGACTGCTCGAACGCCGGGGCGGGGGCGGGGACCTGGGCAGGGGCGGACGCCGGGAACGGGACGTGCTGCGCCTCGGCCTGGACGGGCTGTGCGGGCACGGGCTGCGCGGGTACGGGCTGTGCGGGTACGGGCGCCTGAGCCGGCGTCGGGGCCGGAGTCCGGGCGGGCACCGGCGCCGGAGCGGCGGCCTGCGGATCCTGCACCGCCGTCGGAGCCTGAACTGCCGGAGCCTGAACTGCCGGTGCCGGGGCCGCCGGAGCCTGCACCGCCGGGGCCGGTGCCGGGGCCGCCGAGGCGTCCGTCTGCACGTACCAGGACGGGGGAGTGTAGTCGGGCGCGTCGGACCAGTCGTCGTCGTCCTCTGCCGCGTTGTCGCCGACGTAGACGCCGTCCCGATCGCTGCTCACTAGGGCTCCCTCGTGTTCGCCGCCGCTTGTTCAGCGGTGCCGTTACCGCATCAAAGACTAGGCCGTGCGGCAACCCCCGTTGAAGGCGGCGTCGGATCCGGAGCGGCCCCCCGGGCCCGGCGCCGCCGCTCAGTCCATCCGGCGCGGACCGCCGAGAACCTGCTGCTCGGCCTGCCCGGCCACGGCCCGCACGTACTGGCGCCGCACCCGGGTGGCCCACAGCGTGAGGTCGTCGCCGAGGGTGGGCAGCGCGGCGACGTCCTCCGGCAGGAGCGACAGCACCCGGCCGGTCAGTTCCGCCTCCTGCGGGGAGATCCGCTGCACGCCCACCAGGTCGGCCGCGTTGAGCACCCGGGCCGCGTTCGGCCCCAGGTACGGCAGCAGGGTCAGGGTGGTCTGCCAGGGCGCGGCGGAGAGCCGGCTGCGCGGCGGGCGGGCGCCGAGGTCGCGCACCACCAGGACCGGCGAGGCCACCGAGGCGCCCTGCGGGCCGAGTCGGCCGACCTGGTGGACCGTCACGCACGGCTGCCCGCCGCCCGCGGCCTGCGCCAGCGGGCCCCACAGCTGCCCGCGCGCGGTCTCCACCGCGACCCGGGCGCCGATCGCGGCCGCCCGCAGCGCGACGACCTGCGCCGTCCACACGCCACCGACCAGCACCAGGTCGTACGCGCTGGGCCGGAACAGGCCGAGCACCGCGGGCAGCCCCTGCGGGTCGACGCCGATCACCACGCCGTCGTCGCCGACCGGGAAGGCCAACGCCCCGAGGTCCGCGGCGTCGAGCACGTGCTTCTCCCGGCGCGGGCCGCGCAGTCCGAAGCCGGGCAGGATCCGGGACCGCGCCCGGGGCCGTTCGGTGCCGTGCTGCGGGCCGGGGGCCGGATAGGTCTGGTACGCCATCAGGACGCTCCTCCCAGCGGCAGGGTGGCGAGCACCCCGGGGGCCTGTTCCAGGTCGAGCCGGACCAGGCCGAGTCCTGCGCCCTGCGCCCGAGCCTCCACCTGGCGGCCGACCTGCGTCACCTCGCTCTCGCTGCGCCCGGTCACCCGCAGGTGCCCGCTGACGGTCACCGAGCCGCCGGTGCCGCGCCCGGCGGTCAGGCTGAAGGTGCTGGCCAGCGCGGGGGAGCCGGTGACCAGGTTGACCAGGTCGGGCGCGGCGATCCGGCCGGGCGAGCCGCCGGGGCGGCTGAGCTGCGGCCAGCGGGAGATCCAGTAGGTGCTGTGCCAGCGGTCGTCGATCCGCCAGAACCGGCTGCCCTCCTGGGTGCGGCGGGTGGTCCCGCCGCCGCTGCCGGTGCCCTGGCGCCCGGCCACCGCGAGCGGGTTGGCGCAGGTGGAGATGGCCAGCGCGGCGATCAGCTCGCGCTCGTCCAGCACGGTCGCGTTGAACCCGGCGCTGTTGAGCCGCCCGGCCAGCTGGTCGGTCACCCGTTGCAGCGCCTTGCGGGCGCCCTCCTCGCCGCCGCCGCGGGCCCGGACGGCGGCCGCGGCGCGCTCCGGGTCGAGCTTGAGCGCCACCCAGGTCAGCCGCAGCCCGGGGGTGGCGGTGCCGTCCGGCAGCTCCCGGTAGGCGCGGGCGGCCAGCGACTGTTCGGGCAGGTGCGGGGCCGGGGCCGGCTGGGTGTGCTGGACGAGCTGCACCGACTCCAGGGTGATGTCGTCGACCTGGAGTGCCGAGCAGATCACGTCCAGGGGCAGCGGCAGCGCGGTGCGCACCGGGCGCAGCGGCTGGTCCTTGGCCTGGACGAGCAGTACCGAGCTGAGGAAGGTGCCGTCGCCGACCATGCCGGTCTCCCGGCGGACGGGGCGGCCGCCCAGGTCGGCCTCGGTGGCGTGGGTGCAGGTGCGCAGTGCCGGTTCGAGTTCCAGGGCGGGGGCCAGCGCCGGGTCGGTGCCGGCCGGCGGCAGCGTGCCGCGGGCCTGCCGGCGGCGGGACTTGAGGGCGGCGCGCACCCGCAGCAGTTCGGGGATGGTCCGGCCGCGCAGCGGGATCACGGCGAGCACCACCAGGACCAGCGCGACCGCGCCGAAGCCGGCGGCGACCGGCCGGCTGATCGTCCAGCCCACCGCGACCAGCGCGGCCGCGACCTCGACCAGGACGAGCTGTTGGAGCCTCAGCCGCCCGCCGAGCAGCCCGGGCCGGGGGTTGACCCGGATCAGGACGGGCCCGCCGCCACCACCTTCACCGCCACCCCCTTCACCGCCGCCGCTCTCGCCGGCGGGCGGCAGCGGCTGCCCGGGCGCGGTCTCGGGGGCGGGGCCGCCGCGCTGCGCCCGGCCGGAGCGGCGCGACCTCCCGCCCGTTGCCGGTCCGCGGCGTCCTGGAGCGGTCTGGCTTGGCATCCCCCGGGTGACCCTCTCTGATCAGTTGCCGCGGCCCGGCTGGCCGGTGCGCGGACCGTACCCGTACCGTACTCACCGTCTGCTGCCGCATCGTAGAGGGTTCGTACGGGTTCCCGCCCGGCGGGTGCGGGGGGTGGTGCAGGCCGGTCCGACACTGTCTGACGAGGGGGACGACGAGGATGGCATCGCGCCGGGACGAGCTGAACGCGTACACCTTCGCCCGCAAGCGCACGGTGGGGGCGTTCCTGCTGCCCGGTGGCGGCGGCAGCGACGAGGACGCGCCGCGCCCGGTGAAGGCGGTGCTGCCGAGCGTGCTGGCGGGGGCGGTGATCGTCGCCGGGTTCGGGCTGTGGGGGGTGTTCAAGCCGAGCGCGCCGCTGCACTGGGACGACGGCAGGAACGTCGTCCAGGGCAAGAAGTCGACCACCCGGTACGTGGTGCTGACCGACCCGGACGGCCGGACCAAGCGGCTGCACCAGGTGCTCAACATGTCCTCGGCGCGGCTGGTGCTGCCGGCCGACGCCAAGGTGGTGGTGGTCGACGACGGGGTGCTCGACAGCTACCCCAACCACGGTCCGACGATCGGCATCCCGTACGCGCCGGACAAGCTGCCGGCGAGGGACAACGCGGACAAGCCGATGAAGTGGTCGGTCTGCGACCGCCCGGGCTCGGACGACAAGCAGGAGACCGTCAACCAGGCGGTGTTCGTGGCGGCCGGCCCGGACGCGGCGGCGCTGGCGGCCAGGGACCGGATGCTCGGCCAGGACCAACTGCTGCTGGTGCAGCAGGCGGACGAGCAGCAGGTTTCCGCGCAGCCGGCGCCGGGCCGGCCCGCGGCCGGGCCGGGTGACGCGAAGGTGTTCCTGGTCGACGCGCAGGGCCGCAAGCACGGCATCGGCTCGCCGCAGGCGGACGACAAGGAGCGCAAGTCGCTGATCACCGCGGTCTTCGGGCCCAACGCGGTGCCGCAGCGCGTCAAGCGCGAGTGGCTGGACACCCTGGTGACCGGCAGCCCGATCACCTTCCCGAAGGTCGACGGGGTGGCGGACAGCCCGAACCCCAACTCCTCGGTGGAGCTGGGCAACCAGGCCGACCGCCGGATCGGCCGGCTGGTGCACTACCAGGACCGCCACTACGTGGTCGGCAAGGACCGGCTCTACCTGGTGACGCCGTTCCAGGCGGAGCTGATCCGGCAGAACCCGGACTACCAGGACCTCTACAAGTACGACGGCGACAAGCGGCCGCGCAGCGACGAGATGACCCCGGCCGACCACGCCAAGCTCGGCAACGACGTCCGGCTGCCGAGCACCGGGGACGACTGGCCGCTGAAGTCCGGTGCGCCGGCCAACAACTGGCAGGACCGGCAGGACGCGCGCCTGGTCGTGTGCAGCACCTTCGACGGCGTCGCCGAGGACGGCCGCACTCCCCGGCGCAGCGTGTGGGCCGGGACGTCCTACCCGGCGCCGTACAACAACGGCGCGGGCGCCGCGTACGTGACGCCCGGGCACGGCCTCTTCTACCGCGCGCTGGACAACGCGGCGGGCGGCTCCGGCACCGACTTCCTGATCACCGAGACCGGTCTGCGCTATTCGGTGCCGTCCAACGGCGACGGCGGCCGCGGCGCCACCACCCCGCCCACCCCGCAGCCGGGCCGGAGCGGACAGCCGGGCCAGGGCGCCGCCCCGAAGACGCCCACCCCGCAGCCGGGCGCCACCACGCCGGACCAGCAGCCGCCGCAGGACGAATCGGGCGCCAACCAGGCCAGGTTGGGCTACAAGGAGCTCCAGCCGCTCCCGGTGCCGCATGAGTGGTCGGACCTCGTCCCGGCCGGACCGCCGCTGACGGCGAAGAGCGCCGCCCAGCCGCAGAACGCCTGATCGACCAAGCCCGGCAACGGAATTGGCCCCGGTGTCATGGTCCGGTAACTGCGCCGAGTTCGGTGTTGGGCGAGCTGCGTGTGCCGACTACAGTGCTCCTGGACATCACTAGGGTGATGGGACGGTCGGGCCGCGCTGCCCTCCGTACACGCAATGTCTGTCTCATGGGGGATGGTGGAGCATGGCTCAGGGTCAGTTCACGATGACCGCTCAGGAGATGCTGGCTTTCGCCAAGCGGATCGAGGACGCGATCGGGAAGATCGAGGCTGAGCGGCAGAAGCTCATCAGCACGGTCGATGGCATCACCGGCGGCTGGCAGGGCCAGGCGGCGAACGCCTACAAGGCCTTGCAGGACCAGGTCAACACCGACATCGCGAAGCTGAAGGAGTCGCTGACCGCGATCCAGCACGCGATCGAGCTGACCACCAAGCACTACGCGAGCACCGAGGAAGAGCAGAAGGCGCTGTTCTCCAACGCCCAGGGCTGATCAGCCGCACCGCGCTGATCACCGTTCTGTTCCGACCTTCCGCTCGGTGGGGCGCCCGCGGCTGAGCGCGGGGTGCTCCGCATCCTCGTCAAGGGAGACATCGTGTCCGACCACATCCTCGTCAACTTCGAGACCGTCCACCACGCGGCCGAGGAAGTGCGCGCCTCGGCCGGTCGCATCGACCACCTGCTGAACGACCTCAAGGGCGACGTCAACCGCATCGCGTCCAGCTGGCAGGGCGCGGCCCAGGAGGGCTACCGGGCCCACCAGACCCAGTGGGACGCGCGCGCCGCCGACCTGCAGAAGGTCTGCACGCAGATCGCCTCCTCGCTGGACGGCGCCGCGCAGAGCTACCGGACGACCGAGAACAACAACGCCAAGCTGTGGGGGAACAGCTGACCACGCGTTCCCCAGCGGGAACGTGAGGGGGCGGGTGCTCGGACTGCGGGCACCCGCCCTTCGGCGCGCGGCACGGGTGGACGACATGAGGGGTGGCAGGGTGTCCGGACGCGGGTACCGGAAGGCGGCCGCGGCACTGGCCGCGCTCGCCGTGCTGGGCGGCCCGCTCGCCGCCCCGGCGCACGCGGACAGCGGACCAGGGCTGGCCGCCGCGGGCGACTGCCCGAAGAACGCGCCCGACGTGCCGACCGTGCCGTGGTCGCTGCAGCGCCTGCTGCTGGACGAGCTGTGGCAGGGCGGTCGGACCACCGGCGCGGGGGTGACCGTCGCGGTCATCGACACCGGCGTGGACGACCAGAACCCGCAGCTGGCCGGCAAGGTCCTGGAGGGCCGCAACCTGCTGGTCAACCGGGAGACCAAGGAGAAGGTCCCGGGCAGCTCCAAGGAGGACCCGGTCGGCCACGGCACCAAGGTGGCCGGCATCATCGCCGCCCGCCGTGACGACCGGACGGGCTTCGTCGGGCTCGCCCCCGACGCCACCATCCTGTCGATCCGCCAGAACGACAGCGACGGCAACGGCGACGTCTCCACCCTGGTCCAGGCCGTCAACGAGGCGGTCGGGGCCAAGGCGCAGGTCATCAACATCTCCCAGGACGTCCGCGGCGCCGGCGCCGCCGGCTTCGGCGGGTACCAGGAGCTGAAGGCCGCCGTCCAGGCCGCCGAGGACAGCGGCGTCGTGGTGGTCGCCTCCACCGGCAACGACGGCAAGGAGGGCGACACCTACCCCGGCGCGTTCCCGACCGTGCTCGCCGTCGGCGCCTCCGACCGCAACAACGAGCGCGCCCCGTTCTCCCAGTACGGCTCCTTCGTGAAGGTCGCCGCACCCGGCGTCGACATGCTCTCCACCGTCCCCCGGGGCGGCCAGTGCGTCGACAACGGCACCAGCTTCTCCGCCCCGTACGTGTCCGGGCTCGTCGCACTGCTGGTCGGCGCCCACCCGAACTGGAAGCCGGCCCAGGTGCGGGCCTGGATCGAGCAGACCGCCCAGCGCACCCAGCGCGATCCGGACCGGTTCGTCGGCTGGGGCGTGGTCGACCCGGTCAGGGCCGTCACCAAGGCCCCCGAGAGCGCGCCGTTCACCGCCACCCCGGACGCCCCCGTCCAACTGGCCGCCGCCCCGATCGTGCCCCGGCCGGTCGGCCTCGGCGAGACCCAGGCCGACCGCGACGGCCGCACCGCGACGTACGTCCTCGGCATCGGGGCGCTGCTGGTCGCGCTGCTCATCGGCGGCGGCGTCGTCCTGCGCGACCTGCGCCGCAGGTCCGCCGACTGATCCGGGTGCGCGGCACCTGCCCGGTGCCCGGGGAGTGCGCGGAGGAATCCTCCGCAACGGCTGTAACGTCGTGGGCCGCTCGCCGCATCCAAGAAGTGTCGGGGAGCGCGGACACGGGGGAGCGGTGGGCATGGGGTGGATCGGGGCGGGCCGGGAGGCCGAGGACGCCGAGTTCCTGGAGCTGGTGTCCGGCCGCACCGGCCACCTGTACCGCTCGGCCTGCCTGCTGACCAGCGGCGACACCCACTACGCCGAGGACCTCGTCCAGGAGGCCCTCAGCCGGATGTACGTGCTCTGGCGGCGCAGCGCCTGGACCGGCGGCCGGAACCGGATCGACAACCCGGCCGCCTACACCCACACGGTGATGGTGCGCACCTTCCTCGCCCAGCAGCGCCGCCGCTCCAGCACCGAGCGCCCCATCGGGGCGGTGCCCGAGTCGGAGGCGCGGGAGGCGGACGGCGCGCTGCGGATGACCCTGCTCGACGCCCTCGGCCGGATGCCGCCCAAGGACCGCGCCGTCCTGGTGCTGCGCTACTGGGAGGACCGCAGCGTCGCGGAGACCGCCGAGGTGCTGCGCTCCTCCCCGGGGGCGGTCCGCACCCGCACCACCCGGGCGCTGGCCCGGCTGCGCGGCCTGCTCGGCGACTCGCTGGCCGAGCTCGCCGCCCGCTGACCACTTCTCGCAGTCCGGGACGCGGTCCGTGGCGCGGTCCGTGACGCAACTTCGTGACGCAACTTCGTGACGCAAGGAGACGGTGACCACCCATGTCCGAACCGGACAAGTTCGAGGACGATCTTCTCTACGCCCTCACCCGTACGGGCGAGGGCTTCCACACCGAGCCGTCCGACCTGCTCGCGGGCGGGTACCAGCGCGGCCGCCGCCGCTGGCGCCGCCGCTCGACCGCCGCCGTGGTGGGCGGCGCGGCCGCGCTGGCCCTGGTGGGGACCGGCGCGGTGTACCTCACCGGCTCCTCGCCGCGCCCGAGTACGGTGCCCGCGGCCGCCCCGAGCACCGCCGGTGGCGGCGGGAGCGGCTCGGCGGCCCCGGCCGCGGCCTCCTCCGCGGAGCCGGGTGAGGTCACCGGCGAGGAGGTGCTGGCCACCCTGCGGGGTCTGCTGCCGAGCGGCCGGACCAGCGACGAGAACGCCGGCCAACGCCAGGGCGGCACGCTGGTCTTCGACGACGGCCGGGGCAGGGCCGCGATGGCTGTCTCGGTCAACCGGGTCGGGGCCGGCAGCCCGGTCCTGACGGAGAACGGCTGCCCGGACCGGAAGCTCGTCCCGTACGACGCCTGCACCACCACGGACCTGCCGGGCGGCGGCAAGCTGACCCTGTTCCAGGGCTACGAGTACCCGAACAAGCAGGCGGGCACCAAGAGGTGGTCCGCCTGGCTGGGCGGCGCCGACGGCCGTGTGATCGAGCTGACGGAGTGGAACGCCGAGGCGGAGAAGGGCGCGCCGGACAGCCGTCGGACGCCGCCGCTGTCGCCGGAGCAGCTGAGGGCGGTCGTCACCGACAAGGCCTGGGACGGGATCATCGCCAGGTTCCCCGAGCCGCGGCCGGAGCCGGGGCCGGACAACGGCAAGGAGTACGGCAAGGACGAGATCCTGGCGATCGTCGCCAAGCTGCTGCCGTCCGGGCTGACCGAGACGGAGACCGGGGGCCAGCCGGGCTACGCGAACTTCGTGGTCAACGACGGCAAGGGCAAGTCCCTGGTCGAGATCAACGTGCAGGACTGGTCCCGCGACGACAAGACCAAGGAGGAGCTGTTCGGCAGCGCTCAGGCGCAGCCGGACGGCACCAGGGTGGTGGTCGGCAAGCGCGGCTCCAACCCGGGCATGTGGACCGTCGACACCCTGCACGCGGACGGCCTGCGGGTGGTGATCAGCGCGTTCAACAGCGGCACCCAGCAGACCCCGGCGACCCGCAGCACCCCGGCGCTGAGCAACGACCAGCTGAAGGCGATCGCCACCGCGCCGGTGTGGAAGCTGAGGAAGTAGCGGCGCGGACGTGGCAGTGCCCCGGGCGAGGGGGAGCCCGGGGCACTGCCGTGTGGGGGAGGGGTGGGGGTCAGGACTGCTGGTCCTCGGGGAGGCTGATCACCCAGCGGGTGTCCTGGCGGGGGCGCAGGTAGAACAGCCAGTAGAGGGTGGCGGCGGCGGTGATGCCGCCGGTCCACAGCAGGGGCTCGGTGTCCAGCTGGGTCATCACGTAGACGAGGACGGCGATCAGCACCACCGGGACGGCCGGCCACAGCGGCATCCGCCAGGCGGCGGCGTGCTTGTGGTGGGCGCGGCGGGAGAGCAGCGCGGCGATCGCGACCAGCAGGTACATCCCGGTGACGGCGACGCCGGTGATGTTGCTGAGCAGTGCGCCCTTGACGAAGCAGAGCGCGGCGCCGGGCAGGCCGACGGCCAGGGTGGCGACCCACGGGGAGCCGAAGCGGCCGAGGGTGCCGAAGGCCTTGTTGACCGGCTCGGGCCAGGCCTTGTCGCGGGCGGAGGCGAACAGGACCCGGGAGTTCTGGATGACCATGACGATGCCGGCGTTGATGATCGCCAGCGCGACGCAGAGGCTGATGAAGGTGCCGACCGCGGAGTTGCTCCAGGCGGTGACCATGCCGGAGATGTCGCCGGAGCTCAGGGTCTGCAGGTCGGGGGCGCCCATGGTGATGGCGACGACCGGGACCAGGATGACGGCGGAGGAGATGCCGAGCGTCCACAGCACGGTGCGCGAGACGTTGCGGCGGGGGTTCTCCAGCTCCTCGGAGAGGTAGACGGCGGTGGAGAAGCCCTGGGTGATGAACAGGGCGATGCCGAGCGCGCCGACGATGGCGCCGATGCTCACCGTGGTGGTGGCGCCGCCGTCCCCGGTGACCACGCCGTGCAGCAGGCTGGGGGCGTCGCCGTTGGCGTGGGAGAACCCGAGCACCGAGACGACGCCGGCCGCGATGACCTCCAGCACCAGGAAGACGCCGGTGAGCCAGGCGTTGGCGCGCAGGTCGAGCAGGCCGGCCAGGGTGGCGGCGAGCATCACGGCGGCGCCGGTCATGGCCTTGTCGAGGTGCAGCACGGGGGCGAGGTAGTCGGCGGTGCCGAGGGCGATGACCGAGGGGACGATCATCACGACGATCAGCGAGAGCACGAAGACCAGCCAGCCGGCCAGCCGCCCGGCGAGGGTGCCGACCATCGCGTACTCGCCGCCGGCGCTGGGGATCAGGGTGCCGAGCTCGGAGTAGCAGAACGCGACGGCGACGCACAGCACGGTGCCGATGGCGATGGCCAGGGCGGTGGCGCTGCCGATGCTGGAGAACAGCTCCGGGACGATCACGAAGAGCGTGGAGGCCGGGGTGACGCAGGACAGTGTGAGCAGGGTGCCGCCCACCACGCCGATCGAGCGCTTGAGTTGCTGGGGCGCTGCGGCGGCGGCGGTGTCGGCCGTCGCGGGGGTCGCGGCGCGTGGCGGGCGAAGCGTGTCGGTCATGTGGCTTCCGATCGGCTCTGTGCGGTCCTGTGGGTGGGAGCGGTATCGCCTCCGCTGGCTGTCTGCTCGGGGTTCTGGTGGGGTCGCTCCTGGGTCGCAATGGAACCTGGGCGTATTGATTGCGTCAATGGCTGAAATGCTTCGGAATCCGTTGCGTGGAAGGGCATAGACATGCGATCTGATGATCACGTACGGTCATTGCGAGCTTTGTCCGACTTGTTACCTCTGCCACATTGCAACTGAATCCAAGGTAAACAGAGTGTTGCAAGCCGCCTTTCCAAGGTGTCCATGGAGTCGGACGGTGATACGCCCAGGTGCCCCCCTGTGTGGCCGCAACGCCCGGGCGGGGTGCGGGAACCGCAGCCCCGACCCGGAAAGATCTAGGTAACGTTTCGACACCTGGGACGCGAAAGGGGCCGGGCTCCCGCGAGCCCGACCCCTCGATCACTGTCCGTAGCCGCCGGCGCGGGCGCGCCGGAGCCCTCACACCAGCGGCAGCCAGCCCGTCTGGACCATCTGCCCGCCGGTCGCCCGGCGCGACACGTACACCCCGCGCCCCGGCGGCAGCGGCATCGGCTTGACCGTCCCCAGCAGCGCGCCCTCGTCCCGGTTCCCGGAGAGGATCACGCCCTGCCCGCCCAGCTCGCGCATCCGCTGCAGCACCGGCTCGTACAGCGAGCGGCCGGCGCCGCCCGCGCTGCGGGCCACGATCACCCGCAGCCCGATGTCCCGGGCGAACGGCAGGAACTCCGCCAGCGGCGCCAGCGGGTTGCCCGAGCCCGTCGCGACCAGCTCGTAGTCGTCCACGATCACGAACATGTCCTTGCCGCTGTACCAGCTGCGGTTGCGCAGCTGCTCGGCGGTGACGTCCGGGCCGGGCAGGCGGCGCGCGCAGGCCCCGCGCAGCATGTCCACGATGGTCGCCATGGCCGGCTGCGCGGCCGCGTACTCCACCAGGTACTCCGGCGGCACGGTGCCCAGCAGCGCGCGCCGGTAGTCGCCGACCACGATGCCCGCCTGGTCCGGGGTGTACCGCTCGGTGATCTGCTTGATCAGCATCCGCAGCAGCGCCGACTTCCCCGACTCGGTGTCGCCGAAGACGATGAACAGCGGGTCGGTCTCGAAGTTCACGAAGGCCGGCGCCAGCTCGGCCTCGTCCACGCCGAAGGCGATCCCGCGCTCCGGGCGCTCGAAGCCCTTCGGCAGCGAGTTCCCGTCCAGGACGGCCGGCAGCATCCGCACCTGCGGCGCGCGCGGGCCGGTCCAGGCCCCGTCGACGGCGGCGACCAGGCCGGCCACCCCGTGCTGGAGGTCGTCCACCGCGTGGGAGCCGTCCAGCCGCGGCAGGCCGGACAGGAAGTGCAGCCGCTCCGGGGTGATGCCGCGCCCGGCCAGCGGCGGGACGTTCTGCGCCACCCGGCGGTCCACCTCGGACTCCATCGGGTCGCCGAGCTTCAGCTCGGTCCGGTTCTGCAGCAGGTCCTTCAGCGCCGGGCGCACCTCCGCGTACCGGGCCGCGGTGATGACCAGGTGGACGCCGTAGCCGAGGCCGCGCTGGGCGATGTCGCCGATCACCGGCTCCAGCACCTCGAACTCCTGCTTGAAGGTGTTCCAGCCGTCGATCACCAGGAACACGTCGCCGAACGCCTCGTCCGGCAGCTGCCCGGCCGCCCGGCGGGCCCGGTAGGTGCCGATGGTGTCGATCCCGGCGGCCCGGAACAGCTCCTCGCGCCGGTTCAGCACCCCGTGCACCTCGGAGACCATCCGGCGCACCTTGTCGACGTCCAGACGCCCGGCCACCCCGCCGACGTGCGGCAGCCCGGCCAGCGACTGGAAGCTGCCCGCGCCGAAGTCCAGCAGGTAGAACTGCACCTCCCGCGGGGTGTGGGTGAGCGCGAACGAGGCCACCGTGGTGCGCACCACCGTCGACTTGCCCGAGCGCGGGCCGCCCACCACCAGGCCGTGGCCGGCCGCCCCCGCGTAGTCGACCTCCAGGACGTCGGTCTTCTGCTCGCGCGGCTTGTCCACGATGCCGATCGGCACCCGCAGCCGGCCCGCCGGGAAGCCGGGCGCGGTCAGCCCGCGCTCCGGCACCACCTGGAGCGGCGGCAGCAGGTGGTCCATGCTCGGCGCCTCCTCCAGCGGCGGCAGCCACACCTGGTGCGCGGCCGGGCCCTGGCCCGTCATCCGCTGCACGAACACGTCCAGCACGGTGTCGACCAGCGCGTCGTCCTGCTCCGGGGCGAGCGGTGCCTCCTCCTCGACCGCCGGCTCCGGCGGCTCCACCCGGGCCGCGGTGAACAGCACCGGGCGGGCGTTCACCCGCCGCCCGCCGGTCGACCGCTGCTGCCCCGGCGCCCGGTAGGGCCCCGAGACGTACGCGGCCTTGAACCGGTCCATCACGTCCTCGCCGAACTTGAGGTACCCGACGCCCGGCACCGGCGGCAGGTGGTAGGCGTCCGGCACCCCGATCGCCGCCCGCGACTCGGCCGCCGAGAAGGTGCGCAGACCGATCCGGTAGGAGAGGTAGGTGTCCAGGCCGCGCAGCTTGCCCTCCTCCAGGCGCTGCGAGGCCAGCAGCAGGTGCACCCCCAGCGACCGGCCGATCCGGCCGATCTGGATGAACATCTCGATGAAGTCCGGCTTGGCGGTGAGCAGTTCGGAGAACTCGTCGATGATCAGCACCAGCGAGGGCAGCGGGTCCAGCGCCGCGCCGGCCGCCCGGGCCCGCTCGTACTCGTGGATGTTGGCGTAGTTGCCCGCCGAGCGCAGCAGCTCCTGGCGGCGGTGCAGTTCACCCTCGATCGCGTCGCGCATGCGGTCGACCAGGGTGAGTTCGCCCTCCAGGTTGGTGATCACCGCGGAGGTGTGCGGCATGTCCGCCATGCCGGAGAAGGTCGCGCCGCCCTTGAAGTCGGCGAGGACGAAGTTCAGGATCTCCGAGGAGTGCGTCATCGCCAGCGCCAGCACCAGGGTGCGCAGCAGCTCCGACTTGCCGGAGCCGGTCGCGCCCACGCACAGGCCGTGCGGGCCCATGCCCTCCAGCGCGGCCTCCTTGATGTCCAGGTAGACGTGCTCGCCGTTCGCGCCGACCCCGATCGGCACCCGCATCCGCTCGTGCTGGGCGCGCGGGCGCCAGCTGCGCGTCACGTCGAAGGAGCCCGGGTCGCCCGAGTTCATCAGGTCGGTGAAGTCCAGGTTCGACAGCAGCGGCTCGTCGTCCCCGCCGGCCGAGAGCCGGTACGGCGCCAACTGCCGTGCCAGCGCCTCGGACTGCCAGACCGAGAGCAGGTCCGGCGTGCCGGTGTACGTCGCCCCGGAGGCCGAGCGCAGCACCAGCTCCTGCGGGCTCACCGTCACCATCAGGTGCCCGCTCGGCTCGTCCAGGTCGCCCGGCACCACCTCGATGACGGTCACCCCCTGCACGCCCTCGGGACTCGCCAGCAGCGAGTTCGGCGGCACCCCGGCGCCGTCCATCACCACCACCAGGTGCGGCTGGTCCGGCGCGGGCGCCGCGTCCCGCACGAACCGCTGGCGGCCGGCCAGCTCGTCCTGCACCAGGAACTCCAGCTCGCCCAGGTCGGTGGCGACCAGCCGGCGCGAGCCCGCGCCGTCGGCCTCCTTGCGGTGCTGGTTGTGCGGGAGCCACTTGGTCCACTCCCACTCCTCCGCCGCGCCCGGCGCCGCGGCCACCGCGACCAGCAGGTCGTCCGGCGAGTGCAGGGTGGTCAGCTGGGCGATCATCGCGCGCACGTTGCCGTACACCGAGTCCGCGTCCCCGCACACCGTGACGTGGTAGAAGGCGCGCAGCGAAACCGCCAACGGCAGGTCCTGCAAGGTGCCGTGGGCCTTCAGGAAGGAGTGCATCGCGGCCGCCGACAGCGGCTCCAGCTCGTCCATCGGCGCGGTCTGCGGCGCCACCAGCGGCGTCGACAGTTGCACCGGGCCCAGACCCACCCGGATCTGCGCGAAGTCGCCGTCCCCGGCGCGGCGCTCCCACAGCCGCCGGCCGTCCGCCACGATCGACCACAGCTGGTCCGGCGCCGGGTTCAGGAACAGCAGCGCGCCGCGCTGGCGCTCCGCCGTGCGGCGCACCTGGCGGCGCATCTGCTGCAGGTACTTGAGGTAGTCGCGCCGCTCGTCCGCCATCGCGGTCGAACCGCCCCTGCGGGCCCGCATGATCTGCGCCAGCACCATGCCGACCGTCGAGGCGACCATCAGACCGCCCATGATCTTCATCGGGGCCGCCGCGCCCGGCGCGAAGAAGAACACCGCCGAGCCGCCCATGCCGAGCATCGGGAGGATGCTCATCAGCCAGTCCTCGCCGCCCTGCCGGGGCAGTTCGGGCGGGGTCACCAGTTCCACCGGCTCGTCCGGCACCGCCGGCGGATAGGCCCGGCCCGGGCGCTTGACCGTGATCACACCCATGCGTCATCCACCCCGCGGCGTCGATCGATCACTTCGGCATCAGCCCTCACGCAACTGGACTCGTACGACTCGTACGGCTCGTACGGGATTCACCAGGGCGAGGACGCACCACACGGCGCCGCCCCCCGTACCGCGCGCAGGGGCCGATCCTAACGGTCGCCCCCGCACCGCCCGCCAGGCCCGCGCCCGCACCCCCCGCCGGGGGCCCGGCCCGCACCGGGGCCGGGCACGAACCGAGCGGGTAGGGTAACGCCGCGCCAACTCGCGGCCCGGTCGGGCCGGTTCCGCAGTCACACCGAGCGCCGCCGTGCCGCGGCACCGTCAACAAGGGGGAGCGCCCAGTGCGTCGAAGGACCGAGGTGCGGCGATGAGCAACACCGCCGCGACCGGCTACTGCCGGGTCACCGTCGTCGCCCCGGACCGCCGGATCGACGTCGCCCTGCCCGAGGACGTCCCGCTCGCGGACGTCTACCCCGAGGTGCTGCGCCTGGCCAACCAGAGCCAGCCCGACGGCGCGCCCACCGGCTTCCACCTGGTGCGCCGCGACGGCACCGTCCTCGACAGCGGCCTGCCGCTCGCCGCCCAGCAGGTCCGCGACGGCGACCTGCTCGCGCTGCGCCCCTTCGCCGAGTCCCTCCCGCCGGCCGTCTACGACGACGTCGCCGACGCGATCGCCAGCGCCGTCGAGACCGACCGCCGCCTCTGGAACGCCGAACTCATGCGGGCCTTCGGCCTGATCGGCGCCGCGCTGCTGCTCGTCCTGCTCGGCTTCGCGCTCTGGTTCGCCGACCTGCGCCACGACATGCACGGCCTGCCCGGCGTCCTGGCCGGCGTCACCGCCGTCGTCCTCACCGCGCTGGCCGGCGTCCGCGCCCGGGTCTACCAGGACGCCCACGCCGCGCTCGCGCTCGGCCTCGGCGCCCTGCCGCACGCCATGATCGGCGGCAGCGGCGTCCTC
This sequence comes from Kitasatospora sp. NPDC098663, assembly GCF_044760075.1. Classification (NCBI taxonomy): domain Bacteria; kingdom Bacillati; phylum Actinomycetota; class Actinomycetes; order Kitasatosporales; family Streptomycetaceae; genus Kitasatospora; species Kitasatospora sp. NPDC098663. The sequence continues at coordinate 60,994 of NZ_JBIWAP010000046.1, forward strand.
GCCGTCGCCCACCCCTGGGACGGCCCCGGCCGGCTCCAGTTCCTGGCCGGCTGCGTCACCGTCCTGGTGGTCGCCGTGCTGCTGGTCGGACTGCTCCCCGAGAAGGACGCGGTGTTCGTCGCCGCCGCCCTGGTCGCGGCCGCCGGGGCGCTCGCCACCTTCGCCGCCGTCCTGCTGCCGGACACCCCCGCCGGGCACATCGCCGCCGTCACCGGCATCACCGCCGTCGCGGCCGCCGGCTTCCTGCCCGGCCTCTCCGCCCGCTTCGCCCGGCTGCCCGTCGGCTTCAGCGCCCCGGGCCAGACCCGCACCCGCAGCCGCGACCACGACCAGGAGGCCGAGCGCGCCGAAGCCGTCCAGTACGAGCGGATCGCCCACCAGGCCCGCCGCGGCCACGAGGTCCTGGTCGGCCTGGTCGGCGGCTGCGCCGCGGTCGTGGTCGGCTCCTGCGCCGTCCTCGGCTTCACCGACCGGGCGTTCCCCGAGCTGCTCGCGCTCGCCCTGGGCCTGGCCACGATGCTGCGCGCCCGGCTGTTCCGCTACACCGCGCAGGTCTTCAGCCTCACCATCGCCGGGCTGCTCGGCCTGGCCCTGCTGATCACCGGCCTGTCCCTGCACACCCCGCAGTTCATCCTGCGCGCCACCAGCTCCACCGAGGTCGACCTGCGCACCATCTGGCTGGCCGCCTCCATCGCGTTCGGCGCGGCGCTGCTCGCCGCGATCGCGCTGGTGGTGCCCCGGCTCGGTGTCTCCCCCTTCTGGGGGCGCATCCTGGACCTGGTCGACAGCCTGACCCTGATCTCGCTCGTCCCGCTGGCGCTCGCCGTCCTGGACGTCTACCGGCTGGTCCGCGGCGCCACCAGCTGACCGGCCCGGCCCGCCCCGTCGGGCCCGTCCGGCCCGCCGACCGGCCGGGTGGGCGGCACTGGTACGCTTGGCCTCCGAGCGCAGCCGTGTGTCCGCCTCCGGTGGGTCGCAGACCGCCGGCCGCGCTCCGTCACGACACCGAGTCCTCATGAGTCCTGTGTTGTCGACCAGGACCGCTCGGTACACCCTGAAGGAGTTGCAGTGGCTCTCGCCTCTGACGTCAAGAAGCAGATCTTCGCCGAGTTCGGCCAGAAGGAGGGCGACACCGGTTCCCCCGAGGTCCAGGTGGCCATGCTCTCCCGCCGCATCGCGGACCTGACCGAGCACCTCAAGACCCACAAGCACGACCACCACTCGCGTCGTGGCCTGCTGATCCTGGTCGGCCAGCGCCGCCGCCTGCTGCAGTACCTGGCCAAGAAGGACATCGAGCGCTTCCGTACGCTCGTCGACCGCCTGGGCATCCGCCGCGGTGCCGCCGGTGGCGCCCGCTAAGACCGCCGCTCGGGGCGGCTCCCCACACCGGGGAGCCGCCCCTCGCGCGTATGCCGCGGACACCCCGAGCCGCGGCGCCCGGACATAACAACTCGCGCGTACCTCCCCAGGTGGCCGAGGATTGCACCGTAGGGTTGTGGGCATGCCCGGTGATGGCGCACCAGCGCGCCACCCGGGCAGACGAACCCGAACCCCCCCCGCGGGCCGAAGGCTTCAAACGGAAGCCGCCCGCATCCGAGAGAGCGTCCAGACGCGGACCGCCCGTCCCGGCCCGGCAGCCGTGAGGCGCCGGTCCTCGGTAGTGGCCCCCGGAAGCCCCGCAGACCGAGCGGAGCACCCCGGAGGCTTCGATCGAAGACCGGCCCGACTGCCGTCCTCCTTGCCAGGAGGGCCAGGGCCAGCCGGCAGGCAGGCAGCGCGGGGACGCTCTCCCGGAGACGTACGAAAGAGGAGATCTTCCAGGTGGAAGAGAACGTGTTCTACGCCGAGGCCGTGATCGACAACGGTTCCTTCGGCACCCGTACCATCCGCTTCGAGACCGGCCGTCTGGCCCGTCAGGCCGCCGGCTCCGCCGTGGCCTACCTGGACGACGACACCATGGTGCTGTCGGCCACCAGCGCGTCCAAGCAGCCGAAGGAGCACTTCGACTTCTTCCCGCTGACCGTGGACGTCGAGGAGCGCATGTACGCCGCGGGCCGCATCCCCGGCTCGTTCTTCCGTCGTGAGGGCCGGCCCTCCGAGGACGCGATCCTCACCTGCCGCCTGATCGACCGCCCGCTGCGCCCGTCCTTCGTCAAGGGCCTGCGCAACGAGGTCCAGGTCGTCTGCACCGTCATGGCGCTCAACCCCGACCACCTGTACGACGTGGTGGCCATCAACGCCGCCTCCGCCTCCACCCAGCTGGCGGGCCTGCCGTTCTCCGGCCCGATCGGCGGCGTCCGCGTCGCGCTGATCAACGGCCAGTGGGTGGCCTTCCCGACCCACAGCGAGCTGGAGTCGGCCGTCTTCGACATGGTCGTCGCCGGTCGCGCCCTGCCGGACGGCGACGTCGCGATCATGATGGTCGAGGCCGAGGCCACCGACAAGACCATCAAGCTGGTCGAGGGCGGCGCCGAGGCGCCGACCGAGGACGTCGTCGCCGCCGGTCTGGACGCCGCCAAGCCGTTCATCAAGGTGCTGTGCGCCGCCCAGTCGCAGCTCGCCGCCCAGGCCGCCAAGCCGACCGGCGTGTTCCCGGTCTTCCTGGACTACCAGGACGACGTCCTCGCCGCGCTGACCGCCGCCGTCAAGGACGAGCTCGCCCAGGCCCTCACCATCCCGGGCAAGCAGGAGCGCAACAACGAGCTGGACCGCGTCAAGGCGCTGGCCGCCGAGAAGCTGCTCCCCGAGTTCGAGGGCCGCGAGAAGGAGATCAGCGCCGCCTACAACGCGCTGACCAAGAAGGTCGTCCGCGAGCGCGTCATCAAGGACAAGGTCCGCATCGACGGCCGCGGTGTCACCGACATCCGCACCCTGGCCGCCGAGGTCGAGGCCATCCCGCGCGTGCACGGCTCGGCCCTGTTCGAGCGTGGCGAGACCCAGATCCTGGGCGTCACCACCCTCAACATGCTGCGCATGGAGCAGCAGCTGGACACGCTCTCCCCGGAGACGCGCCGCCGCTACATGCACAACTACAACTTCCCGCCGTACTCGGTCGGCGAGACCGGCCGCGTGGGTGCGCCCAAGCGCCGCGAGATCGGCCACGGCGCGCTGGCGGAGCGGGCGATCATCCCCGTGCTGCCCTCGCGCGAGGAGTTCCCGTACGCCATCCGCCAGGTCTCCGAGGCGCTGAGCTCCAACGGCTCCACCTCGATGGGCTCGGTCTGCGCCTCCACCATGTCGCTGCTGAACGCCGGTGTGCCGCTGAAGGCCGCCGTCGCCGGTATCGCCATGGGCCTGATCTCCCAGGAGATCGACGGCGAGACCCACTACGTCGCGCTGACCGACATCCTCGGTGCCGAGGACGCGTACGGTGACATGGACTTCAAGGTCGCCGGTACCCGCAACTTCATCACCGCCCTGCAGCTGGACACCAAGCTCAACGGCATCCCGGCGTCGGTGCTGGCCGCCGCGCTGAAGCAGGCCAAGGACGCGCGTCTGCACATCCTCGACGTGATGAACGAGGCCATCGACACGCCGGACGAGATGTCCCCGAACGCCCCGCGGATCATCACCATCAAGATCCCCGTGGACAAGATCGGTGAGGTCATCGGCCCCAAGGGCAAGATGATCAACCAGATCCAGGAGGACACCGGCGCCGAGATCACGATCGAGGACGACGGCACCATCTACATCGGTGCCGCCGACGGACCGGCCGCCGAGGCCGCCCGCACCACGATCAACCAGATCGCCAACCCGACCATGCCGGAGGTCGGCGAGCGCTACCTGGGCACCGTGGTGAAGACCACGACGTTCGGCGCGTTCGTCTCGCTCATGCCGGGCAAGGACGGCCTGCTGCACATCTCGCAGATCCGCAAGCTGGCCGGCGGCAAGCGCGTCGAGAACGTCGAGGACGTCCTCGGTGTCGGCGCCAAGGTGCAGGTCGAGATCGCCGAGATCGACCCGCGCGGCAAGCTCTCCCTCATCCCCGTCGTCGAGGGCGAGGAAGCCGGCGAGACCGCTTCCGAGTGAAGCGCCGCTAGCTGACCCTTGCGGCCCGTACGCCTCCCGGCGTGCGGGCCGCACCCTGTTGCCCCCGCGTTCGTCCATGCGTTCCCACGCGTGTTTCCTCTGGAGGTACCCCCCGTGGCTCAGGCCCCGGCGGCGAAGCAGCGCCCCGGCTCCACCCGGACCCTGCTCAAGGGCGCCGACGGCGCCGGCACGGTGCGCCGCACCGTCCTCCCCGGCGGCCTTCGGGTCGTCACCGAGACCCTGCCGACGGTGCGCTCAGCCACCTTCGGCATCTGGGTCGGCGTCGGCTCGCGGGACGAGACCCCGCAGCTCAACGGCGCCACCCACTACCTGGAGCACCTGCTCTTCAAGGGCACCGCGCGGCGCAGCGCGCTGGACATCTCGGCTGCCCTGGACGCGGTCGGCGGTGAGATGAACGCCTTCACCGCGAAGGAGAACACCTGCTACTACGCCCGGGTCCTGGACACCGACCTGCCGCTGGCCATCGACGTGGTCTGCGACATGGTCACCGGCTCGCTGATCCGCTCCGAGGACGTCGACGCCGAGCGCGGCGTCATCCTCGAGGAGATGGCGATGGCCGAGGACGACCCGGGCGACGTGGTGCACGACCTGTTCGCCAAGGTGATCTTCGGCAGCGGCCCGCTCGGCCGCCCCATCCTGGGCACCCAGGAGACCATCAAGGTGCTCACCCGGGAGCAGATCGCCGGCTTCTACCGCCGCCGCTACCGGCCCGAGAACCTGGTCGTCTCGGCCGCCGGCAACCTCGACCACCACACCGTGGTCAAGCAGGTCGAGCAGGCCTTCGCGGCGGTGCTGGCCCGCTCCGACGCGGCCCCCGCCGAGGCCCGCCGCGGCGTCAAGGCGCTGCGCACGGCCGGCCGGGTCGAGGTGCTCAACCGCTCCACCGAGCAGGCGCACCTGGTGCTGGGCGTGCCCGGGGTGCCGCGGCACGACGAGCGCCGCTGGGCGATGGGCGTGCTCAACGCGGCCCTCGGCGGCGGGATGAGCTCCCGGCTGTTCCAGGAGGTGCGGGAGAAGCGCGGCCTGGCGTACTCGGTGTACTCGTACTCCTCGTCCTACGCGGACAGCGGCCTGTTCGGCATCTACGCCGGCTGCCAGCCCAAGCGGGTCGAGGAGGTGCTGCGGATCTGCCGCGCGGAGCTGGCCAAGGTGGTCGCCGAGGGCATCACCGAGGAGGAGCTGCGGCGCGCGATCGGCCAGATCTCCGGCTCCACCGTGCTGGGCATGGAGGACACCGGCTCGCTGATGAACCGGATCGGCAAGGCCGAGCTGAGCTACGGACACCACCTGTCGGTGGACGAGATGCTGGCGCGGATCGCGGCCGTGACCCTGGACGACGTCCACGCGGTGGCCCGTGATGTGCTGGGCGCGTACCGGCCGTCGCTGGCGCTGATCGGACCGGTCAACGACAAGCGGGCCGCCAAGCTCGCCGATCTGCTGGTGTGAGAGGACATTTCGCTATGACGCTGCGTGTCGCCGTGATCGGTGCCAACGGTCGGATCGGCTCCGAGGCGGTCAAGGCCGTCGAGGCCGCGCCGGACCTCGAACTGGTGGCCACCCTGGGCCGCGGGTCCGAGCCGGCGGAGCTGACCGAGGCCGGCGTCCAGGTCGCCGTCGAACTCACCCACCCGGACTCGGTGATGGGCAACCTCGACTACTGCCTGCACCACGGCATCCACGTGGTCACCGGGACCACCGGCTGGACGGACGAGCGGCTGGCCACCGTCCGCGGCTGGCTCGACCAGGCCCCCGAGCTGGGCCTGCTGATCGCGCCGAACTTCTCCATCGGCGCGGTGCTCGGCATGAAGTTCGCCCAGACCGCGGCGAAGTACTTCGAGTCGGTCGAGGTGGTCGAGCTGCACCACGACCGCAAGGCCGACGCCCCCAGCGGCACCGCCACCCGTACCGCGCAGCTGATCGCGGCCGCCCGCGCCGAGGCCGGCCGGCCGCAGCAGCAGGATCCGACCACCCACAGCCTGCCCGGTGCCCGCGGCGCCGACGTGGACGGGGTGCCGGTGCACGCCGTCCGGCTGCGCGGGCTGCTCGCCCACCAGCAGGTGATGTTCGGCGACACCGGTGAGACGCTCACCATCCGGCACGACTCGCTGCACCACAGCAGCTTCATGCCGGGCATCCTGCTCGGTGTGCGCAAGGTCGTGGAGACGCCCGGGCTCACCCTGGGCCTCGAACACTTCCTGGACCTGTGAGCCCGGCATGACGTCCCGTACCGGATTCTTCGTCCTGTCCGGCGTGCTGCTGCTGGTCGCCCTCCTCTGCGTCGGGGAGGGCGTCCAGCTGGTCGCCACCGGCAAACCGCTCGGCATCGGCATCGGCCTGTGCGCCTTCGTCATCCCGGTGATCGGCGTCTGGTTCCTGCGCCAGACCGTCCGGTTCGGCCGGGCCAGCGAGCAGCTCGCCCGGGAGCTGGAGGCCGAGGGCGGCCTGCCGGTGGACGAGCTCCAGCGCACCACCGGCGGGCGGATCGACCGGGCCTCGGCCGACGCGGTGTTCGCCCGCCGCCAGGCCGAGGCGGAGGCCGCGCCGGCCGACTGGCGGGTCTGGTTCCGCCTCGCGGTGGCGTACGCCGACGCCGGCGACACCCCGCGCGCCCGCAAGACCATGCAGCACGCCATCAAGCTGCACAGCACCGAACCCGCAAGGAGCAACGCGTGAGCGACCAACCGACGGCCCCCAGCTTCCGCAGCGACGTCACGGTCGAGCTGGTCCGCAGCGCGGCCGCCGACTCGGACGTCATCTGGGCGGCCCGCGTCTCGACCGCGGGGGAGCAGTCCCTGGAGGCGGTCCAGCAGGACCCGGAGAAGTCCAAGGGCCTGATCAACTTCCTGATGCGGGACCGGCACGGCACCCCCTTCGAGCACAACTCGATGACCTTCTTCATCAGCGCGCCGATCTTCGTGTTCCGGGAGTTCCACCGGCACCGCAGCGGCTGGTCCTACAACGAGGAGTCCGGCCGCTACCGCGAGCTGCAGCCGGTCTTCTACGTGCCGGGTGAGGAGCGCAAGCTCGTCCAGCAGGGCCGCCCGGGCCGCTACGAGTTCGTCGACGGCACCCCCGAGCAGCACAGGACCACCACCGAGGCGATGGAGGCCGCGTACCGCGAGGCCTACGCGCGCTACCAGGAGATGCTGGCGGCCGGCGTGGCCCGCGAGGTGGCCCGCGCGGTGCTGCCGGTCGGCCTGTTCTCCTCGATGTACGCGACCTGCAACTCCCGCTCGCTGATGCACTTCCTGTCGCTGCGGACGAAGAAGGAGAACGCCGCCGTGCCGTCCTTCCCGCAGCGCGAGATCGAGATGGTCGCCGAGCAGATGGAGCAGGAGTGGGCGCGGCTCATGCCGCTCACCCATGCGGCCTTCGAGAAGCACGGCCGGGTCGCTCCCTGACCTGGGACGATAGGCATATGGGCGGAGTGTCACGCATGTCTGGATTGCGGCTTTTCTAGCCGCTCCCTACATTCATGAACACGGATTCCGGTGCTGCCCGAACCCCCGAGCGGGCAGCACCGGAATCCCATGTCACCGCCTGTTTCCGCCGCTTCGCGTGGTATGCCCCTGTCCGAACACTGGACCGGTGTGGGTACCGCCCCACCGCCTACGAGTAGCTTTGGACGCATGGCTCCGACCTCCACCCCCCAGACGCCGTTCGGCCGGGTCCTGACCGCGATGGTCACCCCGTTCACCGCCGACGGCGGACTCGACCTCGACGGCGCCCAGCGCCTCGCCACGCACCTCGTGGACTCCGGCAACGACGGCCTCGTCGTCAACGGCACCACCGGTGAGTCCCCGACCACCAGCGACGCCGAGAAGGCCCAGCTCGTCCGCGCCGTGGTGGAGGCGGTCGGGGATCGCGCCCACGTGGTGGCCGGCGTCGGCACCAACGACACCCACCACAGTGCCGAGCTGGCGCGACAGGCGGAGGCCGCCGGAGCCCACGGCCTGCTGGTCGTCACGCCGTACTACAGCAAGCCCCCGCAGGAGGGCGTGTACCAGCACACCGTGCACATCGCGGACACCACCGGGCTGCCGGTCATGCTCTACGACATCCCGGGCCGCAGCGGCGTCGCGCTGAGCCACGAGACGCTGGTCCGCCTCGGCGAGCACCCGCGGATCGTCGCCAACAAGGACGCCAAGGGCGACCTCGGCGCGGCCGCCTGGGCCATCGCCCGCTCCGACCTCGCCTGGTACTCCGGCGACGACATCCTCAACCTGCCGCTGCTGTCGGTCGGAGCCGCCGGAGTGGTCAGCGTCGTCGGACACGTCGTGGCCGGCGAACTGCGTGCGATGATCGAGGCGTACCTGGCCGGCGATGTGGCCAAGGCCACGGCGATCCACCAGGGCCTGCTCCCGGTGTTCAGCGGTATGTTCCGCACGCAGGGCGTCATCCTCGCCAAGGCCGCGCTGGAGCTCCAGGGACTGCCGGCCGGCCCGCTGAGGCTGCCGCTGGTCGGCGCGACTCCCGAGGAGATCGCACGATTGACGAAGGATCTCGCCGCCGGCGGGGTACACCTGTAACAGACGAAGACGTGCGCGCCCCGGCTCGCCGGACCCTCACGGGCCCGCCGCTGGACCGGACCGACGGCGCGAGAGCACCGACCCAGTAGGAAAAACGACACTGAGTACGCACGCCATATGTCTTCAGGGGGAGGACCCCGGGCATATGGCGTGCGTCGTGAGGAGAGTCTTTTGAGTCACCCGCACCCCGAACTCGGCGCACCCCCGGCCCTGAAGGAGGGCGCCCTCCGCATCACCCCGCTCGGCGGTCTCGGCGAGATCGGCCGCAACATGACGGTCTTCGAATACGGGGGCCGCATCCTGATCGTCGACTGCGGCGTCCTCTTCCCCGAGGACGAGCAGCCCGGCGTGGACCTGATCCTCCCGGACTTCACCTACATCCGGGACCGCCTCGACAAGATCGACGGCATCGTCCTCACCCACGGCCACGAGGACCACATCGGCGCCGTCCCGTTCCTCCTGCGGGAGAACCCGGACATCCCGCTGATCGGCTCCAAGCTGACCCTCGCCCTGATCGAGGCCAAGCTCGCCGAGCACCGCATCCGGCCGTACGTGCTGGAGGTCAAGGAGGGCGAGCGCGAGCGCATCGGCCCCTTCGACTGCGAGTTCATCGCGGTCAACCACTCCATCCCGGACGCCCTGGCGGTCGCCGTCCGCACCCCCGCGGGCATGGTCGTGGCCACCGGCGACTTCAAGATGGACCAGCTGCCGCTCGACGGCCGCCTGACCGACCTGCCGACCTTCGCCAAGCTGGCCGAAGAGGGCATGGACCTGCTGCTGGTGGACTCCACCAACGCCGAGGTCCCCGGCTTCATCCCGCACGAGCGGGACATCTCGGCCGCACTGCGGAACGTCTTCGCGAACGCCGACAAGCGCATCATCGTCGCCTCCTTCGCCAGCCACGTGCACCGCATCCAGCAGGTGCTGGACGCCGCGCACGAGTACAAGCGCAAGGTCGCCTTCGTCGGCCGCTCGATGGTCCGCAACATGGGCATCGCCCGCGACCTCGGCTACCTGAAGGTCCCCGGCAACATGGTCGTCGACGTCAAGCAGCTCGACGACCTGCCGGACAAGGAGGTCGTGCTGATCTGCACCGGCTCCCAGGGCGAGCCGATGGCGGCGCTGTCCCGGATGGCCAACCGCGACCACCAGATCCGCATCGTCGAGGGCGACACCGTCGTCCTGGCCTCGTCGCTCATCCCGGGCAACGAGAACGCCGTCTACCGGGTGATCAACGGCCTGACCCGCTGGGGCGCCAAGGTCGTGCACAAGGGCAACGCCAAGGTGCACGTCTCCGGCCACGCCTCGGCCGGCGAGCTGCTGTACTTCTTCAACATCTGCAAGCCGCGCAACCTGATGCCGGTCCACGGCGAGTGGCGCCACCTGCGGGCCGCCGCCGACCTCGGCATCGCCACCGGCATTCCGCGCAACCGCGTGGTCATCGCCGAGGACGGCGTCTGCGTCGACCTGGAGAAGGGCGTCGCCCGGATCGTCGGCAAGGTGCAGGCCGGGTACGTCTACGTGGACGGCGCCTCGGTCGGCGACATCACCGAGGCCTCGCTCAAGGACCGCAGGATCCTCGGCGAGGAGGGCTTCATCTCGGTCTTCGTCGCGGTCGACTCGACCAACGGCAAGATCGTGGGCGGCCCGACCTTCCAGGCCCGCGGCTCCGGCATCGACGACAACGCGTTCGTGCCGGTCGCCGCCAAGCTCCAGGAGGCCCTGGACCGCTCGGCGAGCGACGGCGTGCTGGAGCCCCGCCAGGTCCAGCAGCTGGTCCGCCGGACCGTCGGCAAGTGGGTGGCGGACAACTACCGCCGCCGGCCGATGATCCTGCCGGTCGTCGTCGAGGTCTGAGCCTCCGGCGGCTGGTTTGACGTGGGGCAGCCCGGTGCGTAGTGTTCTCCGGGTTGCCCCACGGGACGGCCCCGCAGGATGTTTCTCGAATGCGAATTCGAGAATGACCGCGGAAAACGGCCCGAGAAACTCTGATAGAGTTCGGGAGCGCCGAAAGGCGAAAGCCGCTCAGGTAAATGAAACTCCGGAAAACGGAGCGGAAAACATCTGATAAGCTTGAAACACGAAAGAACGAAGCGCCCGGAGGGCCCGCTGGAAGGCGGCCTGAAGGAAGTGTCCGTTCCTTGAGAACTCAACAGCGTGCCAAAAGTCAACGCCAGATATGTTGACATCCCCGGCCTCAGATTGTTCTGGGGTTGGA
>NZ_JBIWAP010000047.1:0-70907 GCF_044760075.1 Kitasatospora sp. NPDC098663
CGATCGGCTCGCTGGAGACGGGCAAGCGGGCCGACCTGGTCGTGCTCGACTCCGAGGGCTACGACCTGGTCGCCGTCATGCGCCGCGGCCGCTGGGTCCTCGGCGGCGAGCGCTTCGACGTGGTGAAGCCCGCCTGACGGCCCGCCGGAACGCCGACGGCCGCCCTTCCCCCACGGGGGAAGGGCGGCCGTCTCGCGTTCGGCTCAGCCGGTCGACCGGTCAGCCGGTCGCATTCGGTTCGAGGGTGATCTGGTCGATCAGGATCGAACCCGAGGGCACCGTGAAGGTGATGGTGTTCGCCCCGGCCTGGAGCTGCGGGAGTATCCAGGTGTTGAACCAGGAGGACGCCGGGTCCTTGCCGGACGCGTAGTTCTTGAAGAGCAGCCCGCTCGGCCAGTCCTTGCCGTTCACCGAGGCGGCGCCCTTCAGGTCCCCGCCGGTGTTGTTGTAGTGCACGTTCAGCTTGTAGGTGCCGGCCGCGGCGACCTCGCCGCTCCAGGTCACCGAGCCGCCCGGCTGGAGCGTCAGGTAGCTGCCGTCGGCGGACTTGGTGCCCTTGATGCTGTTGCCGGACGGCGCGTTCTGGGCCTGGAGCTGGCCCGCGTCCACGGTCAACGGGCCGGCCGGGGCGGTGGTGCTCGCCGAGGCCGAGGCGGTCGGGGACGAACTGCCGGTCGCCGGGGTGCTGGGGGGAGCCGCGGCGGTGGTCTGGGCGCCGCCCTTGGCGGTCTTGTCGCCGTCCGGGTCGCCCGTGGAGAGCGCGATCCCCGCGCCGATCGCTATGGCCGCGACCACCGCGACCGCGCCGATCACCGCGCCCTTGCTGCGGCCGCTGCTCGACCGGTCCTCCCCCGGCTGCGGCCGGGAGTGCTCGGCGTAACGGGTCTGCTGGGTGGGCGCGGTGCCGTACTCGGGCTGCTGTTGCTGCGGCGGGTACGGCTGCTGACCACCGGGGTAGCCCTGCTGCGGCCCCGCCTGCTGGCCGTACTGGGGCTGCTGCGGCCGCGGCTGGTAGGGCTGCTGCCCGTACTGGGCCCGGCCGACCTCCATCGGGCGGCTGTACGACGTCCGGGGCACGCCCTGCTGCGGCTCGGCCGGCTGCCCGGAGGCACCCTCCGCCGGGCGGTAGAGGTAGCCGAACGGGTCGTCGTCCTGCGGGGCACCGCCCTCGGGCGCTCCGTTGTTGCCGGCGGTCGTCACGGTGGTCAACTCCCCCATCCGGTTCGCGCCGCCGGGATGCGGGCCGCCGGCGCAGATCATGGACGCTGTCGTACCCGGGAACCCTACCTGTCCTTTGTGACAGCCGGAAAAGAGCCCTTGACAACCCGTGGGTAACCAGGACCGGCGGGCTCAGCCCGCCCGTCGATGCGAACGCTCGCCCCGCGCGCCGCGCACCGCGCCGCCCCGGGCCCGCTTCTCGTCGTACATCCGCTCGTCCGCGGTGTGCAGCACCTCCTCGATGCTCATCCCGCAGCCCGCCCAGCCGACGCCGAGGCTCACCCCCACCCGCATCGCCCGGCCGTCGATCCGCATCGGCGGGATGATCGCGCCCCGTAGCCGGTGGGCCAGGTCCTTGGCCTCCTCGCGGCCGATCCCGTCGGCCAGCACGACGAACTCGTCGCCGCCGAGCCGGGCCACCGTGTCGCCGTCCCGGACGGCCTGGCTCAGCCGCCGGGCGACCTCGACCAGCACCGCGTCGCCCGCGTTGTGGCCGAACCGGTCGTTGATCGACTTGAAGCCGTCCAGGTCGCAGAAGAGCACCGCGAGCCCCTTGTCCAGCGACGCCGCGACGCCGGAGCGGAACGGTGCGGACCACGCCTCGCCGCCCGGGCCCTGGTCGGCCGGGACCACCGCGTGCACGTGCTCCCCGTAGCCCGGGGCGAGACCGTACGGCGGGCCGCCCTCGGGCATCCCGTAGCCGTGCACCGGCCCGCCGTACGGGTCCGCGCCCTCCAGCCGGTCGTACGCGGCGTGCGCGCTGTAGGAGTCGGCCGGGTAGCCGTACGGCGCCGGATAGGCCGGCTCGCCCGACCCGGCGGGGGCCCCGACGGTCTGCGGCTCGGCGCAGAGCCGGCGGCCCAGCCGGGCCTTCAGTTCGGCGCCGTTCGGCAGGCCGGTGAGCGCGTCGTGGCTGGCCCGGTGGGCGAGCTGGAACTCGTGCCGCTTGCGGTCCTCGATGTCCTCGACGTGGGTGAGCAGGAAGCTCGGGCCCTCGGCCGCGTCCGCCACGATCGAGTTGCGCAGGCACACCCACTGGTAGCCGCCGTCCCGCCGGGACAGCCGCAGTTCCGCCCGGCCGCTCTCGGCGCTGGTGCGCTCCAGCAGCGCCCGGTCCTCCGGGTGCACGAGGTCGGCGAAGCTCTGCTGGCGCAGCACCGCGCGGGGGCGGCCGAGCAGGCGACAGAGCGCGTCGTTGACCCTGGTCAGCTGGCCGCGCCCGGCGCCGTGCAGTTCGGTGATGGCCATCCCGCTGGGCGCGTACTCGAAGGCCTGGCGGAAGCTCTCCTCACTGGCCCGCAGGGCCTGCTGCTCCTTCTCCAGGCGGGCCAGCGCGCGCTGCATCTCGGCCCGCAGCCGGGCGTTGCCGATCGCGATGGAGGCCTGCAACGAGAACATCTCCAGTGCCTCGCGGGTCCACGCCCCGGGCCGCTTGCCGCTGCGCGGGCGGTCCACCGAGAGGACGCCGAGCAGGTCGCCGCCGGCGCTGTACATCGGGGCGAGCAGCCCGTCGGCGGGGTGCCAGTCGTTGGCGTAGACGGGCAGCGGGCCGTCCCCGATCCAGCGCGGGATGTCGCTGGCGACGGCCCAGCCGCGGTCGTACGGCAGGAAGCGCAGGGTGCCCCAGTGGTCGCTGACGCCGAGCAGCCGGTCCCAGGACTCCCGGGAGCCGACCTGGCCGAGCAGGACGGAGGGGCCGCCCATGGTGCTCTCCTCCAGCTCCCAGACGGCCGCCACCACGAGGTCCCCGTCCGGGCGGACCAGGCTGACGGCGGCGGCGTCGAAGCCGAGCCCGTGCACCGCACCCTCGACGACGGCCTGCAGCGTGCCCGCCAGGCTGCGGGCAGCGTTGAGGTCCGCCACGACCCGGTGCAAGGTGCGGAGGGTCGCGAGACGGACGTACGGCTCCGACTCGGCTTCCATGCGGGGGCTCCCCGGCTGCTTCGGATAGTTCTTGATTGGTTATCGTCCGATTGCCAGAAGAACTGAATCACAGGGAGCACAGCGTTCGGCACGCTCGGTCAGCAATAGGCCATCACTTGTGACTTAAATCACACGACACTAATGCACCCTTAATCAGCTCATCCGCCCCATAGCGGGACATAAAGCGCTATCGGAATATTTCCCTTGGTCGACCGCATTGGCCTCGCGCTGAAGCCCGCTGCCGCCCGGCAGGCCCCTTGCTTCACTCCTGAGGGTGAGTCCCGGCCCCGGCCGCAACCCCGCCCCGTGCGCCGCTGGTCCTACGACCTCGGCCCGATGCCGATTCCGGCGGCCGCCGACTACCGTGCGGTACGTGTACTCGTCCCCGCAGCCCGAAGCTGCCTCCCACGCCACGCCCGACGAGTTCCGGGCGGCACTCTCCCAGCTCGCCTCCGGCGTGAGCCTGGTGACCGTCCACGACCCGGAGGACGGCGAGGACGTCGGCATGACCGCCACGTCCTTCCTGTCCGTGTCGCTGGAGCCGCCGCTGGTCCTGATCTCGGTCCGCGAGGACTCCCGGATGGACGAGGTGCTCTCCCGCACCGACACCTGGGCGGTCTCGCTGCTCACCGAGGGGCAGAAGGCGCTCGGCTCCCGCTTCGCCATGAAGGGCCGCCTCAGCGACCGGCTGCTGTTCGCGGACACCCCGCACCACCGCGGCCCGCGCTCCGGCGCCCCGCTGATCGACGGCGCGCTCGCCACCGTCGAGTGCCGCACCGAGCAGCGGATACCGGCGGGCGACCACACCCTGCTGCTCGGCCGCGTCCTGGAGGCCGCGGTACCCAGCCCGGCCGGCCGTCCGCTGCTCTACTTCCGCGGCGGCTACCGCGCCCTCGGCTGAACCGCCCCGGCTACTCGCCGCCCCGCGGTGACTGCCGACCCTGCTTCAGCTCGGAGCGGCGCCGCTTGTTGGACAGCCGGCGCTCGACCATCCCCCGGCTCGGCCTGGTCGCCCGGCGGGACTTCGGCGGCGGCGCGCACGCCTCGGTCAGCACCGCCGACAGCCGGGCCGCGGCCGCCTCCCGGTTGCGCCACTGCGAACGGAACTCCGAGGCCTGGATCACCAGCACCCGGCCGTCCACCAGCCGCCCGGCCAGCCGCTCCAGCGCGCGCTCGCGCCACACCTCGGGCAGCGCCTTGGACGCCGCCAGGTCGTAGCGCAGCTCGACCTTGCTGTCGGAGGTGTTGACGTGCTGGCCACCGGGGCCGGAGGAACGCGAGAAGCGCCAGACGAGCTCGGCGTCGGGGACGACCACCGACCCCCGTACGCGGATGGGCTCGGGCATGTGTCCATCATCCCGCGCCCGCACCACCCGGTCACCCGGTTATCCGCGACGGCCGGCGGCCCGGTTCCGCACCACCGCCCGCAGCCCGGACAATGGCGTACGTGATCGAGCTCGGCTACTCCCTCTCCAACCGCTTCCCCGACCCCCCGCAGACGGACTACCGCTCCGCCCCGGTGCGGTCCCTGCGGTACGACCTGTTCTGCGGCGACGTCTACCTGGACGCCGAGGGCGCCGAGCTGTCCACCGGCTGGGGGTGGGTGCCGGTGCTCGACTTCGCCTGGGCGCTGTGCGACATCGTCGAGGAGCTGGACCGCGACCCGGACGGCGGCCGGGCCGCCCGGGTGCAGACCGCGGACCTCGACTTCACCCAGAACACCGAGCTGCTGCGGTTCGCCCGCCGCTTCAACTGGGTCGAGATCACCGCGACCTGGCTGCCGGACGAGCCGCCCGCCGTGGTCCGCCACGGCGAGCTGCGGCGCGAGGCCCGGGACTTCCTCCAGGACACCCTCGCCGATCTCTTCGATATGCACCCCGAGCTGGCCGACAATCCGAACATCTGGTCGCTGCAGGGCCGGTTCCCCCGGATCTGACCAGGACATTGTCCGGCCTTTGCCAGCGGATTGACGTCCACGAAGAATTCACGGACTTCGCGGAACCAACCCACCGGAGTATTGCGTTGTCCCGGAAAAAGCGAACGAAGGGACTGCAATCGCCATGCCAGTGAGCCTCTCCAAGGGTGGAAACGTCTCGCTGACCAAGGAGGCCCCGGGCCTGTCCGCGGTCAGTGTCGGCCTGGGCTGGGACGTCCGGACCACGACCGGCACCGAATTCGACCTCGACGCCAGCGCGATCGTCCTGAACGCGGACGGCAAGGTGCTCTCCAACGGGCACTTCGTCTTCTTCAACAACACCAGCAGCCCGGACAACACCGTCGTGCACACCGGTGACAACCGCACCGGTGAGGGCGCCGGCGACGACGAGTCGATCAACGTCAACCTGGCCGGTCTGCCGGCCGAGGCCGTCAAGATCACCTTCCCCGTCACCATCTACGACGGGGTCGCCCGCGGCCAGAGCTTCGGCCAGGTCCGCAACGCGTACATCCGCGTGGTGAACGCCGCCGGCGGCGCCGAGATCGCCCGCTACGACCTCTCCGAGGACGCCGCCACCGAGACCGCCATGATCTTCGGCGAGCTCTACCGCAACGGCGGCGAGTGGAAGTTCCGCGCCGTCGGCCAGGGCTACGCCTCCGGCCTGGCGGGCATCGCCCAGGACTTCGGCGTCCAGCTCTGACGCCCCGCCGGGCCCCTCCCGGCCCGGCAGACCGCCGGAAACGAAGCGGCGCGGGACATCGGTCACCCGACGTCCCGCGCCGCTTTCGCGTACCCGGCCCGGACTCAGCGCGAGGCGCGCAGCTCCGGCAGCTGGATCAGCTCGGTCTCGTCCTCCGGGGTCAGGTCCACCACCGCGGGCGCGCCCGGCGCCGGCTCGGCCGCCGGCTGCGACGCCTGCGAGTCGGTCACGGCCTCCTGCACCTCACGAGCCTCCTGCGCCTCCTGCGCCTCGGCCTTCGCCTGCGCGGCCACCGCCTCGTCGCCCACCACGTCGGCCAGGTCCGTGCGCTCGCCCAGTTCGGCGACGCTGCCCACCGCCGGCGCCGGGGCCGCCGCCCGCACGGCCGCGCCCGCGCCACGGCCGAAGAAGCTGAAACCCGGCCCGCGCGCCGCTCCGGACTGCGCCGAGCGCGGCCGCTGCCGCTCCACCGGCGCGGGCGCCGGGACCGGAGCGGACGACGCCCCCCCGAGCTGCCCGACCGTGGCGGTCAGCGCCGGGCGCACCGGCGCGGGCCGCACCGGCGCCGGGGCCTGTGCCTGTGCCTGTGCCTGTGCCTGTGCCTGTGCCTGTGCCACCGGAGCCTGCCCCGGAGTGGGCACCGCGGGGGCCACCGGCGCCGGCACCGAGGGCGCCACCGCAGCGGGCGCGGGCGCCGGGGCCGCAGCAGCCGGCGCCGTACGCGCCCGCAGCGCGACCGCCGAGCCCGCCGCCCGCTCCCGCCGCGCCTCCTGCTCCGCCGCCCGCCGCTCCAGCACCCGCAGCACGGACGCGGCACGGACGAACGCGGCCGGGCTGGCCGGGTACTTCGGGCGGCTCGCGGCGAGCGCCCGCTGGGCCGCCTCGGCCTCCTTGAGCGCCTGCTCGGCCACCGTCACGGCCCGCTCCCGCAGCAGCCGGGCGATCTCGGTCTCGGCCTTCGCCAGCCGCGACTTCTCCGCCGTCAGCCGCCGCCCGAACCGGGTGGCCCGCTCCTCGGCGACCTCCGCCGCGTACTCGGCCTCCGCCAGCTGCTCCTCGAAGCGCTCCTCGGCCCGCAGCCG
Organism: Kitasatospora sp. NPDC098663; assembly: GCF_044760075.1. Taxonomy (NCBI): domain Bacteria; kingdom Bacillati; phylum Actinomycetota; class Actinomycetes; order Kitasatosporales; family Streptomycetaceae; genus Kitasatospora; species Kitasatospora sp. NPDC098663. The sequence continues at coordinate 6,860 of NZ_JBIWAP010000047.1, forward strand.
CTGCGCCGCGGCCATCTCGGCGGCCGCCCGGGCCGCCTTGTCCCGCTGCCGCAGCAGCAGCGCGAAGCCGAGCGTCGCGACCACCGCCGCGACACCCACCGAACGCACCAGGACGGCGTCCTGACTGAAGAGCAGAGCGGCCAGCGCGGCGACGAGCAGCACGCCGGCGGCGGTGGGGGGGAAGATCCGGCCGAGGACGGAGGAATGACGGTGGCGTCCGCGAGACATGCCAAGAAACTAGCGTGCGAATTGGGGCCGTGTCAGCCCAGGGTCCTCTTCCGCCCTTGACAGTGCGCAAGTTTTACCGCACGTACCCGGCGTTTCACTCAAGATCACGAAAAAAGACCTGTTCAGCGGGGCGAGGGTGCCGGGCCGCTCGGATCGTCGTGGTTCTCCGGCAGCTTGCACACGTGCTGCAGCCAGAGCGCCGCCGCGATCACCGCGGCCCCCGCCAGCACCGCGAGCCCGGCCGTGACGGCCTGGTCCTTGCGCGCCGACACGTCCAGCTCGCCCAGCAGGAAGATCCCCGCGCCCGCGTAGACGCCGGTGACCACCGCCGAGACCAGCGCGCTGGCCTGCCCCAGCACCACCGCCCGGGCCGCCAGCAGCGGGTCGACGCCCTTCGCGCCGGGCTGCCGCTCGCGCACCGCCTTCAGCCGGGACCGCAGCGAGAGGGCGGTCGCCAGCAGGACCACCGCCACCGCGGCCAGCACCACCGGCGCCGCGACCGGCACGGCCGGCAGCGTGTCCAGGGAGGCCCAGAGCTTGGCACCGGCCCAGGACAGCGCCGTGGTAGCAGCGGTGATGCCGACCAGCAGGCGGAGGCGAAGCAGCTTCACTCGGAGGAGGTCCTTCCCGGGGTTACCAGAGCCGGCCGCCGCCCGGTGGCCCGGCACGGCGGCGCCAGGCCACCGTACCGGGCCCGACCGGGCGGGCACCCGCGCGAACGGCGGACACCTACTCGTACGGCCGGGCCCCCCGGTCGAGTTCCCCGGCCGCCCTCACCGGGCCGCCGGGCCGGGGCCGGTCACTCCGGCAGCGTCAGCCGGATGTCGTCCCGCCGGCGGACGCCCTGCGCGCCCGGGCCGCCGAGCGCGTCCAGCAGTTCGCCGACCTGCCCGTGCCCGGGCACCTCGGCCTCCGGCTGGGCGTCCAGCCAGGGGGCGAGCACGAAGGCCCGCTCGTGCGAGCGCGGGTGCGGCAGCAGCAGCTGCGGGTCGTCGCTGAGCACGCCCTCGTAGGCCAGGATGTCGACGTCCAGGGTCCGCGGACCCCAGTGCACCGTCCGGACCCGCCCGAAGGCGTCCTCGATGGCGTTGCCGCGCTCCAGCAGGTCGCGCGGCGGCAGCGAGGTGCGCAGCACGACGACCGCGTTGTAGTAGTTGGGCTGCTCGCCCGGGCCGCCGACGGCCTCGGTCTCGTAGACCGCGGAGACGGCCTTGATCTTGAGCCCGGGGGTGTCGGCGAGCGCGTCGACGGCGCCCTGGAGGGTGTCCAGGCGGTTGCCCAGGTTGCTGCCGAGTGCGATCACCGCGCAGCGCTGGCTGTGCAGTGTGGTGTCGGCGGAGTCCACCCGGCTCTCCAGGTCGAACGTGGTCGGCGAGGCGGTCGGGTCGCTGGTGCTCATCGAGATCCCTCTGCAACTGGAACGGGGCGCACGGCGGCGGTCATGCGCGGCCCCGGTGAATGGTCACGGTCACGTCGTCGAACGGCACGGTGATCGGGGCGTCGGGCTTGTGCACGGTCACCTCGACCTCCTCGACCGCTTCGTGCTTCAGGCACTGGTCGGCGATGCGCTGGGCCAGGGTCTCGATCAGGTCGACCGGCTCCCCCGCGATGATCGCGGTGACCTCCTCGGCCACGAGGCCGTAGTGCGCCGTGCGGGTGAGGTCGTCGCCGGACGCGGCGGGGCGGGTGTCCAGGTACAGCACGAGGTCGACCACGAAGGTCTGGCCCTCGATGCGCTCGCGCTCGAAGACGCCGTGGTTGCCCCGGGCGCGCAGCCCCCGCAGGGTGACGCGGTCCAGCAAACGAATCACTGCTCCCAGTCGGACGGGCCCCACCCGGAGAATGGCATGGACGAGCGGGGCGAAGGCGGGCAGCACACCCGCCACTCCGTTTCGAATCTACCCGCGGGCGCTGACAACGTCTGACCGTCCTACCCGGCACGAACCGTCGCCACGCGCACCGGAATGGCGATTGACGTGAACGTTCGGTGACCACTCGGGAATTCCCGGGCGACCTCCAGGCCGCGTTTTCCGAAGGCCGCCCGAATCAGTCCTCGTCCTCGTCGTCACCGCTGGTCAGAACGGGTGAACCGTGGTGCGACCAGAGCTTCCACCCGCCCGGGGTACGGCGGAACAGATTCGTCGACACGACCTTTCCGCCGACCAGCGGACCGAGTTCCCCCTCCTCCTCCGCCTCGCCGCCGGAGAGGATGTTCTCGGTGCACGTGACAAGGGCCACATCTCCGTGGACCTCGGCCTCGACATCGGTCAGGAAGAACTGGATGTACTCCGTGTTCATCATGATCAGCATGTACGAGCGGGTCACCTGCGCCCGCCCGCGCAGCACCGGCCAGCCCGGGTGCACGCACACCACGCCGCCCTTGTCGTCCGCGTCCGCGGCGCCCAGCCAGGCGTCCTCGACCGCCTCCAGGTCCCCCTCCTCCAGCGCCTGGTAGAGCGCCTGGTTCGCCGCGAGCACCGCCTCCAGGTCCGCCTCGCGGGCCTGGCCGGCCGTTCCGCCGCTCAGCCTGCCGTCACCTGTCACAGACCCTCCCTCACCCCTTGCCGGGCCGCGTGCTGCCAGGCCGCGACCACTCGGACGGCATCCGCCGTGCCGGACACGTCGTGCACCCGCACCGCCCAGGCGCCGGCCTGGGCCGACAGCACCGACACCGCGGCGGTCGCGTCGTCGCGCTCCCGGGCCGGGCGCAGCGCCCCGGTTTGCGGGTCGGCCAGCAGCGTACCCAGGAACCGCTTGCGCGATGCGGCGACGAGGACGGGACGGCCGAGCGCGGTGAGCGCGTCCAGCCGGCCGAGCAGCGCCCAGTTGTGCTCGGGGGTCTTGGCGAAGCCGAGGCCCGGGTCGAGGATCAGCTGGTCCTCCTTGACCCCGGCCGCCAGCAGCGCGTCCACCCGGACGGCCAGCTCGGCGACGACGTCCGTCACCACGTCCCGGTAGACCGCCAGCCGCTCCATGTCCGCGGACTGGCCGCGCCAGTGCATCACCACGAACGGCGCGCCGGTGTCGGCGACCACCCGGGCCATCGCCGGGTCAGCGAGCCCGCCGGAGACGTCGTTGACGAGCGCGGCACCGGCCGCCACGGCCTGCTCGGCGACGGAGGCCCGCATGGTGTCGACCGACACCACGACCCCGGCGGCGACGAGCTCGCGCACCACCGGCAGCACCCGGCGCAGCTCCTCCTCCTCGGGCACCCGCTGCGAGCCGGGCCTGGTGGACTCGCCCCCGACGTCCACCAGGTCCGCGCCGCGGGCGCGCAGGGCGAGCCCGTGCGCGATCGCCTTGGCGGGGTCGTGCCAGAGGCCGCCGTCCGAGAAGGAGTCGGGCGTGACGTTGACCACACCCATCACGGCGCAGCGGTCGAGCCGCGGCAGTCCGGCCGGCAGCGAGAAGGACGGGGAGTTGCTCATGCGCCCATTATCGAACGGGGCCCCCGCCGAGGATTCTCGGCGGGGGCCCCGTTGGCCGCGGCGGTGCCTCAGGCTGCCTCGGTGACGTCGCGGGCGCCCGGGGTGGGCATCAGGCCCTCCCGCTGGCGCCGCCGGCCGAAGCGCGGCATGCCGAGGGTGATGAAGGCCTCGGCCTGCATCGCGGCGAAGCCGATCCGCGGCAGGTCCCGGGTGTTCGGGAAGACCAGGAAGCGCGGTTCCCACTCGGGCTGGAACTTGGCGTTGAACTTGTACAGCGACTCGATCTGGAACCAGCGCGAGAGGAACACCAGCAGTCCGCGCCAGGCCCGCAGCACCGGGCCGGCACCGATCCGCTCGCCGCGGGCCAGCGCCGAGCGGAACATCGCGAAGTTGAGCGACACCCGGCGCACGCCCATCGCGGACACGGCCTGGAGGGCGGCGACGATCAGCAGCTCGTTCAGGCCCGGGTCGGCCGCGCGGTCGCGGCGCATCAGCTCCAGCGAGATGCCGTCCGGCCCCCAGGGCACGAAGTGCAGCACGGCCTTCAGGTCGTCGCCGCTCTCGCCCTCCTCCGGGGCCTTGTGGGCGGTGACCACCACGCAGTCGTCGTCCAGCGGGTCGCCGAAGCGCCCGAGGGCCATCGAGAAGCCGCGCTCGGTGTCGGTGCCGCGCCAGCGGGCGGCGGCGTCGGCGATCCGGTGCTTCTCCTCCAGGCTGAGGTCGCGGACCCGGCGCACCTGGCAGGAGTAGCCGTTGCGCTCGATCCGCTTGACCATCTGGCGGACGTTGCGCATGGCCCGGCCGGCGAGCGAGAAGGTGGCGGTGTCGACGATCGCCTCGTCGCCCAGCTCCAGCGCGTCCAGGTCCGCCTCGCGGGTCCAGACCTCGCCGCCGACCTCGCTGCAGCCCATCACGGCCGGCACCCAGGCGTGCTCGCGGGCCTCGGCCATGAACACCTTGATCGCGCCGGGCCAGGCCTCGACGTCGCCGACCGGGTCGCCGGAGGCCAGCATCACGCCGGAGACCACCCGGTAGGAGATCGCGGCCTTGCCGGTGGGCGAGAACAGCACGCTCTTGTCGCGGCGCAGCGCGAAGTAGCCGAGCGAGTCGCGCTCGCCGTGGCGGGTGAGCAGCTCGCGGACCTTCTCCTCGTCCTCCGGGGTCAGCTCCGGCTTGGGCTTGCCGGGGCGCAGCGCCAGGTAGGCAGTGGTGAAGGCGGTCAGCAGGCCCAGCCCGCCGAGCAGGTAGGCGACCAGGTCGGACATCCGGACGTTGTTGTACCGGATCGGCCCCTCGAAGCCGAACAGCCCGTACACGACGTGCTGGAGGCGCTCGGGCAGGGCCGGGTAGCCGATCTCGTACTTGGTCCGGGTGCTCACGATCAGCAGGCCGAGCAGCACGCTGACGGCGCCCATCACGATCAGGTTGACCAGCGCCCGCCAGCGGGTGCGCGGGTCGGCCTTGGCGTAGAACTCGCGCTGGTGCACCAGCATCACCACGAAGACCGCCAGCGAGACCACCGCCGGGCCGATCTGGTGCCAGCGCACGATGTGCAGCGCGGCGCCGACCGGCAGCAGCACGCACACCGCCCGCCAGGCCCGCCGCTTGCGCCGGCGCAGCGCGTGCGCGAGCAGCACCAGCAGCAGGCCGACCATCATCGTCCCGACCGCGGCCAGCGAGGTGGTGCCGCCGGGCAGCTGCCCGGTGAAGGTGTGCATCTTGGAGTGCCGGAGCTTGGGGAACACCGCGCTGGCGATGTCGACCAGGCCGATCAGCAGACAGGCGTACCCGACCGCGCGGGGCAGCCAGGCCCTCGGAACGGCCGCCGCCTGGGTGCGAAGCGTCTGCAGGCCGCGTCGGCGACGCGGCTGCTCGGGGCTCGGCTCAACGGACACGGGAACGCTCATGGAAGCTCAGCGTAGAGGCTGCGGGAAGCCGTCCGGTCACTCCGGGGGAGCACGTGTGATGGACCTTCAATGCCTTTTCCTTCATCAGGCAATGCGCATACCAAGGACCCGGAAACGGTCGGTAAACCGGTGCCGTGGGCGCGCTGCGGTGGAGCCGGGGACGGAGCCGAGGGCCTGCCGCCGCGTGGCGCGGCAGGGTCCTCCGGTAGGCCGTACGTACGGTGGACGCCGCATTCTAGGGCGCCGGTTGCCTGCGGTTCCCCCCGCCCTCCCAGCTCGCCCGGGCATCCGGACAGCCTAGCCGCGGTGGCCGGAGCTGACGGACCGCCAGATGATGAGGCGTGCACCGACAGTGTCCCACCGGAAGGCCGACGGCATGGAACTGACCAGCGAAGCGCTGGTGAACTCGCTGCTCGCACTCGGCGCTGCGGCTCTCGTCACCACCCTGTGGCTCTGGCCGCGACTGGCGCGCCAGCGCCCGCTGCCCGTCCTGGGCCGGATCGGCCTGCTGACCGTCACTCAAGTCGCGGTCGTGGCCGTGCTGGCGCTGGCGGTGAACAACTCCTTCGGGTTCTACACCTCGTGGGACGACCTACTCAGCCCCGGCAGCGCCAAGCTCGCGCTGACCAGCAACGAGAACCACGAGGGCGGCGCCCCGGCCTCGGACACGCAGCTCCAGCCGACCGACGAGGGCGGTCTGGAGACCGTCACCGACCTGCCCAAGGGCACGCCCGAGGAGGTCGGCAAGGTCGAGTCGGTCCGGGTCACCGGCAAGGAGACCGGGCTGTCCGACCAGCTGTTCGTCTACCTGCCGCCCGAGTACTTCGACCCGAAGTTCGCCCTGGTCCGCTTCCCCGTCCTGGTCGCCATCTCCGGCTTCCCCGGCACCTCGCTCAACCTGATCAAGGAGCTGCCGCTCCTGCGCACCGCGGCCGACCTGCAGAAGTCCGGCAAGATGCCGCCGACCGTCGTGGTCATGACCCGCCCGACCGTCGCCCCGCCGCGCGACACCGAGTGCGTGGACGTCCCCGGCGGCCCGCGCGCCGAGACCTGGTTCACCAAGGACCTGCCGGAGGCGCTCCGGACCAGCTACCGGACCGGCCGCTCGGCCGCCTCCTGGTCCGTCTTCGGCTACTCCACCGGGGGCAGCTGCGCGCTGCGGCTGGCGATGCGCTTCCCGAACGTCTACGGCATCGGGGTGGGCCTGCACGGCGAGTACAAGGTCAAGGCGGACCAGTTCACCGGCGGTGACCTGTTCGCCGGCGACGCCGCCCTGGCCCAGCAGAGCGACCTCGACTGGCGGCTGGCGAACCTCCCGGCCCCCGCCCTGTCGCTGCTGGTGGTCTCCTCCCGCAAGGAGGGCGACTTCGCGCAGACCCTCCAGTTCGTCGACCACGCCCAGCAGGTCGCCGCGGCCAACCCGCAGTTCAAGATCGACTCGCTCTACCTGGACGACGGCGGCCACAACTTCGACAGCTGGACCCGTGAGCTGCCGTCCTCGCTGGAGTGGATCGGCGAGCGGCTCGGCTGACGCGGACAGGCGACGTGGCCGGGCGACGTGGCCGGGCGACGGCCGACCGGTCCGAGCGGACCGGCCGGCCGTTGCGCTATCGGCCGATGATGAGGCTCATCGCCTCGGCCCGGGTGGCCGGGTCGCGCAGCTGGCCGCGGACGCACGAGGTGATGGTCTTGGCGCCGGGCTTGCGGATGCCGCGCATCGACATGCACATGTGCTCGCACTCGACCACGACGATCGCCCCGCGCGGCTCCAGGATCCGCATCAGCGCGTCGGCCACCTGGCTGGTCAGCCGCTCCTGCACCTGGGGGCGGCGGGCGTAGACGTCGACCAGCCGGGCCAGCTTGGACAGGCCGGTGATCTTGCCGCTGGCGGACGGGATGTACCCGACGTGCGCCACGCCGCGGAACGGCACCAGATGGTGCTCGCAGACGGACGTCAGCTCGATGTCCTTCACGAGCACCATCTCGTCGTGCCCGAGGTCGAAGGTGGTGGTGAGGACGTCCTCGGGCTCCTGCCAGAGGCCCGCGAATATCTCCTTGTAGGCGCGCGCGACCCGGGCCGGGGTCTCCAGCAGCCCCTCGCGGTCCGGATCCTCACCCACCGCGAGCAACAACTCGCGGATGGCGTTCTCGGCCCGCTTCTGGTCGAAGGTCCCGACGGTGGGTGGACCGTCGAGCGTCACCGGGTCGATCATGCGGGCCTCGCTTACTTGGGACGACTTTGCTGTACAGCACGGATGCCGCGTCTCCAGGGTACAAACCCCGGTGACGCGGCATCCATTCCGTACGGTGCGCGGGATCAGCCCTCGGCGGGCGGCTCCGCGGTCGGCAGCGGCGGGAGCTTCACGATGTCCACCGGGGCGGTGTCGATCGCGGCGGCGCCGTTGGTGAGCGCCAGCTCCTTCGGGGACTGCACCGGGGGCCGGGTGGACGGCGTGCGACGGGACGAGCCCGTCCAGGCCGGCCGGGCCGGGCGCTTCACGATCGTGGCGAAGATCTCCGCGATCTGCTCCTTGTTCAGGGTCTCCTTCTCCAGGAGCTCCAGAACCAGGTTGTCGAGCACGTCGCGGTTCTCGACCAGGATCTCCCAGGCCTCGTTGTGCGCGTTCTCGATGAGCTTCTTGACCTCTTCGTCCACCAGCCCGGCGACCTCTTCCGAGTAGTCGCGCTGGTGGCCCATCTCACGGCCCAGGAACGGCTCCGCGTTGTCCGAGCCGAACTTGATGGCGCCGAGCCGCTCGGTCATGCCGTACTGGGTCACCATGGCCCGGGCGGTGGCGGTGGCCTTCTCGATGTCGTTCGACGCCCCGGTGGTCGGGTCGTGGAAGACCAGCTCCTCCGCCGCGCGCCCGCCCAGCATGTAGGCCAGCTGGTCGAGCATCTCGTTGCGGGTGGTGGAGTACTTGTCCTCGTCCGGCAGCACCATGGTGTAGCCGAGGGCCCGGCCGCGCGAGAGGATCGTGATCTTGTGCACCGGGTCGCTGTTGGGGCACGCCGCCGCCACCAGGGCGTGGCCGCCCTCGTGGTACGCGGTGATCTTCTTCTCCCGCTCGGACATGATCCGGGTGCGCTTCTGCGGACCGGCCACGACGCGGTCGATCGCCTCGTCCAGGATGCCGTTGTCGATCAGCTTCTTGTCCGAACGGGCCGTCAGCAGAGCGGCCTCGTTGAGGACGTTCGACAGGTCCGCGCCGGTGAAGCCGGGGGTGCGCTTGGCGACGGCCGAGAGGTCGACGTCGGGCGCGATCGGCTTGCCCTTCTGGTGCACCTTGAGGATGTCCAGCCGGCCCTGGAGGTCGGGGCGCTCGACCGCGATCTGGCGGTCGAAGCGGCCCGGGCGCAGCAGCGCCGGGTCCAGGATGTCGGGGCGGTTGGTGGCCGCGATCAGGATCACGCCACCCTTGACGTCGAAGCCGTCCATCTCGACCAGCAGCTGGTTGAGGGTCTGCTCGCGCTCGTCGTGACCGCCGCCCAGGCCCGCACCGCGGTGCCGGCCGACGGCGTCGATCTCGTCGACGAAGACGATCGCCGGGGCGTTCGCCTTGGCCTGCTCGAAGAGGTCGCGGACGCGGCTGGCGCCGACACCCACGAACATCTCGACGAAGTCCGAGCCGGAGATGGAGTAGAACGGCACCCCGGCCTCGCCCGCGACGGCACGCGCCAGCAGGGTCTTGCCGGTACCGGGCGGGCCGTAGAGCAGCACACCCTTGGGGATCTTGGCGCCGACGGCCTGGAACTTGGCCGGCTCCTGGAGGAACTCCTTGATCTCGTGGAGCTCCTCGACCGCCTCGTCGGCACCCGCGACGTCCGCGAAGGTCGTCTTCGGGGTGTCCTTGGTGAGCAGCTTGGCCTTGGACTTGCCGAACTGCATGACCCGGGAGCCGCCGCCCTGCATCTGATTCATCAGGAACAGGAAGACCAGGACGATGATGACGATCGGGAGCATCGACAGCAGCAGGCTGACGAAGGTGCTCTGCTTCTCGGGGCTGATGGTGTAGCCCTCGGCGAGCGTGCTCTGGTCGTTGTCGTTGATCTGGGCCTGGAGCTTGTCGGCGATCGCAACACCCTGGTCGCCGATGTACGAGGCCTGGAACTTGCTGCCGGACGGCGTCTTGCCGGTACCGGCGTTGGACAGCGTGGCGCCGTCCTTCAGCTGGATCTTGATCGTGTTCGAGTCACCAGTGGTGATCTGCGCCGACTTGACCTGCTTCGCGTCGATCGCCGCGACGACCTGACCGGTGTCCACCGTCTTGTAGCCGTTCGAATCCGAAACGACCTGCATCAAGACGATGACGGCGAGGACGGCCAGCACGATCCACATGATCGGCGCACGGAAGTATCGCTTGACGTCCATCCATGCGGGGCGTTGCCGCCCCGTCCCTCCTGCCACTCAGCGGCGCCGCGGGCTGGGTGCCGCCGGCGCATCCTGGTCGGTGCTCATGTGAAGAGCGGTTTTAATGGACCGTACCGCAGTCGCACCCGCCCTTGGCGGGAGCACAGCGACACGGCCGTCGTTCTTGGTCCCCCCGGTCCAACGGGCGGGAACCGGCTCCTGTTCCCACCCGTAGCCCGAACGGAGCCCTCAGCCCCCGTAGACGTGCGGGGCGAGCGTCCCGATGAAGGGCAGGTTACGCAGCTTCTCCGCGTAGTCCAGGCCGTAGCCGACCACGAACTCGTTCGGAATGTCGAAACCGACGTACTTCACGTCGATCTCGACCTTAGCCGCGTCCGGCTTGCGCAGCAGGGCGCAGACCTCCAGCGAGGCCGGGCCGCGCGAGCTCAGGTTGCCCAGCAGCCAGGACAGGGTCAGACCGGAGTCGATGATGTCCTCGACGATCAGGACGTCCCGGCCGGCGATGTCGGTGTCCAGGTCCTTCAGGATGCGGACCACGCCGGAGGACTTGGTGCCCATGCCGTAGGACGACACCGCCATCCAGTCCATGGTGACCTGCGAGTGCAGGGCCCGGGCGAGGTCGGCCATGACCATCACAGCCCCCTTGAGGACGCCGACGATCAGCAGGTCCTTGCCTGCGTAGTCCCGGTCGATGCGCTCGGCCAGCTCCAGGAGCTTGGCGTCGATCTCGTCCTTGCTGATGAGCACCTTCGCGAGGTCAGCGCCCATGTCGTTCTGGTCCACCGGGGATACGTCCTCAAACGTTCGGGGTCTGTGTGGCCGGCGGCCGACTACCCCGGGACATGCCCGCCCGTCAGTCGCCCTGCCGCCGAAAGACCAGCGTGCCACACCTGCGGGTGGCCTCGACGCCCCCGGGTAGGTGCAGCGGCCCCTGGCCGCGCCATCCGGTGACCAGCAGGTCGATCGTCTCCAGGTGCCGCGCGAACAGGTCCCCGGCCGGGCAGCCCGCCCGCAGCGCGGCCCGGCGCAGCACCCGGCGGCGGACGGCGGGCGGGAGCTCGGCGAGTTTCACCGCGTCCAGGGTGCCCTCACCCGTCCGGAGGTCGCGTTCGGCGAGCGAGGCCCACTGGTCGAGGGCGTCCGCGTCGTCGCGGAACAGCCGGGCTGTGCGGGCCAGCGCCTCGACCACCCCGCCGCCCAGGTGCTTCTCCAGCACCGGCAGCACCTCGTGCCGGACCCGGGAGCGGGTGTAGGCGGGATCACAGTTGTGCGGGTCGTCCCAGACCGGGATCGCCTGGGCGGAGCAGGCCTGCCGGGTGGCCGCCCGGTCCAGCTCCAGCAGCGGGCGGCGGTAGCGGCCCTTCTGCGCCGGCATCCCGGCCAGCGAGCGGGAGCCCGAACCGCGCGCCAGGCCCAGCAGCACCGTCTCGGCCTGGTCGTCCCGGGTGTGGCCGAGCAGCACCGCGACCGCGCCGAGCCGCTCGGCGGCCGCGTCCAGGGCCGCGTAGCGGGCGTCCCGGGCGGCGGCCTCGGGGCCGCCGGACCGGCCGACGCGCACCGGGATCGCCTCGACCGGGTCCAGGCCGAGCGAGCGCAGCCGTTCGGCCACCTGGGCGGCCCGGTCGGCGGAGCCGGGCTGCAGGCCGTGGTCCACGGTGACGGCGCCGACCCGCAGGCCGATCTTGGGGGCTTCGAAGGCGGCGGCGATGGCCAGCGCCATCGAGTCGGCGCCGCCGCTGACGGCGACCAGCACCAGCGGGGAGCCGGGGGCGGCCGGGGTCCGGGGCAGTCCGGACGGGTGCCGGGCGGCGTTGCCGATCAGGGTGGTGCCGACGGCGGCGCCCACCAGGGGCGCCCCGGCCGGGCGCTCGCGGGGCTCGCGCACGGGCGCGGTGAAGGTGGTACCGGCCTCGGCGGCGAGGTCGGTGAGCGTGCGGCGGACGGCCAGGCGTATCGCTGCGACTGCGGGGTGTGGACCCACGGCGGACGACTCCTCGACGGAGGGGACAGGACGGCGGCTCGCGCGGCCGGGCCGCGCGGCTTCATGAGCGCCCTGTTACCGGGCGCTCACAGATGGTGGCAGAAAGGAGCACCCCGCTACGCCACCCGCGCCACCGGTACGACCACCGTCCCACGTTCGGGTGAATGGAGAAACGTATCTTCACCCTCCCCCTGCCCGATTGGACCACTCGTACGAGCGGGTTTGACCACCACCGACCACCGCACGGCACTTGGGGTCCGAGCCCCGTCCGCGCCCGCCTCAGCGAGCGACGCGGGCGACCCAGGCGGCCGGATCGTGGATCTCCTCCTTGGTCGGCAGCGTGTTCGGGGAGGTCCAGACCCGGTTGAAGCCCTCCATGCCGACCTGCTCCACCACCCCGCGCACGAACACCGCGCCGTCCTGGTACTGGCGCAGCTTCGCGTCCATCCCGAGCAGCCGGCGCAACAGCAGGTCGAGCCGGTTCGCCCCGCGGTCCCGGCGCTGCTGGAACTTCTCCCGGATCTCCGCCACCGTCGGCACCACCGCCGGGCCGACCCCGTCCATCACCACGTCCGCGTGGCCCTCCAGCAGCGACATCACCGCCGTCAGCCGGCCCAGGATCTCGCGCTGCGCCGGCGACTGGACGACCTCGATCAGCCCCGCCGACGGCATGCCGTCCCGGCTCCCGGCACCCGGCAGCCCGCCACCGAGCGAACCCGCCGCGTCCCGCAGCCGCTCCAGCAGGGCACCCGGGTCCACGTCCGTCTCCGCCAGGAAGGACTGCACCTCGGACTGGATGTGGTCGCGCAGCCACGGCACCGCGGTGAACTGCGTCCGGTGCGTCTCCTCGTGCAGGCAGACCCAGAGCCGGAAGTCGGACGGGTCGACGTCCAGCTCCCGCTCGACGTGCACGATGTTCGGCGCCACCAGCAGCAGCCTTCCCGGCCCCGGGCCCTCCGGGCCCAGCCGCGGCTTGTCGAAGAGCGCCGCCGGGCTGTCCGGGGCCTCCAGCGAAGGCTCCGCCGGGGCGAAGGTCTCGTACTGGCCGAGCACCTTCCCGGCCAGGAACGCCAGCAGCGCGCCCACCTCGATCCCGGTGGCCTTCTCCCCCACCGCGCCGAACACCCCCGCCGTCGGGCTGCTCGCCCGGCGCGCCTGGAGCTTCTCCACCAGCGGCTGGACCACCGTGCGGAAGCCGGCCACGTTCGCCCGCACCCAGCCCGGGCGGTCCACCACCAGCACCGGCGTCGCGGTGGCCGCCGTCAGACTGCTCGACCGCATCCCCGTGAACACCCGGACGTGCTCCTCGGCCTCCAGCGCGTGCCGGCGCAGTTCGGCGACCACGGCCGCCGCCTCCGCCCGACTCACCTCCGGCCCCGGCCGCACCAACCTGGTCGCGGTTGCGACCGCGAGATTCCAGTCGACCATGCCAGCACCGCCACTCGCGCTCGTCATGCCCTCACCGTACGTGCTCCCACCCACCAGCGGCAGCCACCCGCCACGAACACCCTCACCCCGCCCCCGGCGGGGCGGGGGTCGCGGGCGGGCGGGGGCGGGTCAGTGGCAGCCGCAGGTGGCGAGGCGGGCGGCGACGCGGTCCATGGCGGCGCGTGCGGTGTCGGCGGGGGCGGTGGTGCGGGTCATGACGGCGAAGGCGAGGAGGCGGCCGTCGGCGTCGACGACGGTGCCGGCGAGGGTGTTGACGCCGCTGAGGGTCCCGGTCTTGGCGCGGATCAGGCCGGCCGCGTCGGCGGCGCCCGAGCCGGTGCCGTAGCGCTTGCCGAGGGTGCCGGTGAAGCCGGCGACGGGCAGGCCGGTGAGGACCGGGCGCAGGGCCGGGTGCTGCTCGGAGGCGGCCAGGGCGAGGAGTCGGACGAGGACGGCCGGCGGGACGGCGTTGCCCGGGTGCAGTCCGCTGCCGTCGTTCAGGGACACGCCCGTCATCGGCACGCCCAGCTTGGCGAGTTCACGGGTGACGGCGGTGGCCGCGCCCTCGAAGCCGGCCGGCTGGCCCGCGGCGAGCGCCGCCTGACGGGCGATCGCCTCGGCGAGCTGGTTGTCGGAGGTGGTGAGCATGCGTTCGACCAGCCGGGCGACGGTCGGCGAGTCCACCCGGCCGAGGACGGTGGCGGCGGGGGCGGCCGGGGCGGCGGCGGGCTTGGCCGTGCCGTCGACGGTGACGCCCTGGGCCTTGAGCAGGGCGGCGAAGCTCTCGGCGGCCTTCCCGGCCGGGTCGGCGACCCGGGCCGGCGCCTCGTCGCGGCTTTTCGGGTCCACCCTGCCCTCGTCGGCCATCAGCGGGACGACCAGGGCGATGTTCTGCGCGTCGTGGTTCTTGTGCTGCGGGTTGCCCGTGTACATCGACAGGTCGTAGTCGAGCTTGACGGTGGTGGTGCCGGCGGCCTTGAGGGCGGCGGCGGTCTGCCGGGCCAGGGCGTCGAGCGAGGCGGGGGCGGTGTCGGCGTCGGCCGCCTGGCCGCCGATCTGGACCTGGTCGGCGGGCAGCGCGGTGAGCGTCGGGTCGCCGCCGCCGACCAGGGTGATCGTGCCGGGGTCCGCGCCCCGGACCACCCGGGTGGTCAGCCGGGTGTCGCCGGGGATCAGCGACAGGGCCGCGATCGCGGTGGCCAGTTTGGTGGTGGAGGCGGGGGTGCCCGGGGTGTTCTCGCCGGAGCCGTACAGGAGTTGGCCGCTGGCGGCGTCCGCGACGGCGAAGGTGACGGTGCCGAGGTTCTTGTCGGCGACGGCGGCGGCGAGCGCCTGCTGGAGGCCCTGGGCGCTGGGTGCGGCGGCGGAGCCGCCGACGTCGACGGTGGCCAGGACGGCGCCGGGGGCGGGGGCCGGGCGGGCGCCGCCGCCCGGGGCGGGGGCCGAGCCGGTGGGGCCCGTGGAGCCGGTGCCGGTGGGCGCGGAGCCGGCGGCGGTGCCGAAGGTGGCGGGCTGTTCGCCCGGGCGGGTGGCCGGGGTGTCGCCCGGCCTGGACTTGCCGTCGCCCCTCCCCCGGCCGCCCTTCCCGCCGTCGTGGCCGTCCCGGCCGTCACCCCGGCCGTCGCCCTCGCCGTGCCCGGTGCTGTGGCCGCCGGGGCCCGGGGAGGGCTGCGCGTACGCTCCGCCCGAGGTCAGGACCGTTCCGGCGACCAGCAGGGCCGCTCCGAACAGCCCAGCGGCCGTCCCCCTGCGGCGGCGTGCCGCCCCGACCCCTGCTCCCACCGACCGGCCCCTTTCCTGAGCACTCACTCCCGTAGGAGACACTTGGATTCTGTCAGTCCCTACCTTGGAGGAACCGTTGGAATTCGACGTCCTTATCGAAATCCCGAAGGGCTCTCGTAACAAGTACGAGGTCGACCACGAGAGCGGCCGGCTGCGGCTCGACCGGATGCTCTTCACCTCGACCCGCTACCCGGCCGACTACGGCTACGTGGAGGGCACGCTCGGCGAGGACGGCGACCCGCTGGACGCGCTGGTGATCCTGGACGAGCCGACCTTCCCGGGTTGCCTCATCAAGTGCCGTGCCATCGGCATGTTCCAGATGACCGACGAGGCCGGCGGCGACGACAAGCTGCTGTGCGTCCCGGCCACCGACCCGCGCTGGGAGCACCTGCGGGACATCCACCACGTGTCGGAGTTCGACCGTCTGGAGATCCAGCACTTCTTCGAGGTCTACAAGGACCTGGAGCCCGGCAAGTCCGTCGAGGGCGCCAACTGGGTCGGCCGCGCCGAGGCCGAGGCCGAGGTCACCGCTTCGATCAAGCGTCTGGCGGAGCAGGGCGGTCACTGAGCCGTCGTTCCGATCTCGTTCGATCAGATCGTTCTGAGCAGTTCGAGGTAGGTCGGGGCAGCCGGAGGCCGGGGTTCGCGGATTCGTCCGCGGGCCCCGGCCTTCGCCATGTCCGGGGCCGGGTGCGGCCGGTTTTTCCGACAGCCTGTCGGCAAGACGGAACGTTAGGTTAGGCTAACCAAAACAGTCGGGGCCGAATCCGATCCTGGAGGCCGCATGCCCACGCCCGAACCCGTCCCGTTCTCCACCGCGCTCCGCACCGCCAGCAGCGAGGAGCACGAGGCTGCGGAGCAGTCCTCGTTCATGAGCCACCTGCTGGGCGGACGGCTCGGGGTCGAGGCCTACGCCGACCTCACCGGCCAGCTCTGGTACGTCTACCGGGCCCTGGAGGACCGCGCCGGACACCTGGCGGAGCACCCGCTCGCCGGGCCCTTCATCGACCGGGCGCTGCTGCGCACCGCCGCCATCGAGCGCGACCTGGCGCACCTGCGCGGGCCGGACTGGCGGGACGGCCTGGCGCCGCTGCCCGCCACCGCCGCGTACGTCGCGCGGGTGGAGGAACTGGCCGAGACGTGGCCGGCCGGATACATCGCGCACCACTACACCCGCTACCTGGGCGACCTGTCCGGCGGTCAGATCATCCGCGGCATCGCCGAGAAGACCTGGGGCTTCGAGCGCAAGGGCGACGGCGTGCGGTTCTACGTCTTCGAGGAGGTCGACAACCCGGCCGCCTTCAAGCGCGAGTACCGGGCGCGACTCGACGCCGCCGGGCTGGCGATGGACGAGGTGGAGCGGCGCCGGGTGGTCGAGGAGTGCAAGCGGGCCTTCGTGCTCAACGGCGCGGTCTTCCGGGACCTGGACGCGCGCTACCCGCTGAGCGCCTGAACGTTTCTCCATAGGGCGCACCCACCCGGGTGCGCCAACGGATCGGCCCCGGCGAGCGGTTGCTCGCCGGGGCCGCCGCGCGTCCCGGGGGTGCGTCAGGAGCGCGCGCCGCGACGGTTGCGCACCAGCACGGTGGCGCTGCCGCCGACCAGCAGCAGACCGGCCGCGGTGGCCAGCAGCGGGACCACCGGGGTCTGCGAACCGGTGGCGGCCAGCACGCCGCCCGCACCGCCCGCGCTGCCCGCACCGGTCAGGCCGCCGCCGGTGGTCAGCGAGGCGCCGCCGACCGTGCCGGTGCCCGAACCCTGGCCTCCGGCGGGCTGGTCGGCGCCACCGGCACCGGACCCGGACCCGGAGGTCGGCGGGGTGGCCGGCAGCTTGGCGTCCTTGTCGAACGCCAGGGTGGCGCTGACCGGGTCCAGGGCCGTGCCCGCCGGGTAGTTGGAGAACACCGGGACGCCCTCGGCGGTGAGCGTGGCCGGGACGCCGGAGAGCGTCACCACGCCGTCGACCGGCTTCAGGGCGGAGGCGGGCACGTCCAGCTTGGCGATCCGCGCTCCGCTCAGCGACGTCGCCTTGCCGTCAGGGGACTTGCCGTTCACGTCGGCGGTCAGGAAGGCCCCGCCCTGGTCGATCGTCAGGCCCAGCTTGGAGAGCGTGGTGTCGAGCGCCCAGCCGTCCTTGCCGGGGTGGCCGAGGAAGCGGACCGAGCCGTCGAACGCGGCGGTCAGCGAGTGGTCGGTGGTGTTGTAGCCGCCGGTGGCGTTGCCGAAGCGGTAGTCGGCCGCGCCGCCGCCGAACTCGACCTTGCCGCTCGCCATCGGGGTGGCCAGGTACGCGCGGAAGCTCTCCTTGACCTTCCAGTCCAGGGTGCCGTTCAGCACGGGCAGCCGGCCGGGGGCGCCGGTGGGCGCCGGGGTCCCGGTCGCGGACGGGGTGGAGCTCGCGGACGGCGAGGCGGTGGCGCTCGGCGACTGCGTCGCGGACGGCGTCGAGGTGGCCGACGGCGTGCCGGAGGGCGTGGCCGACGGCGTACCGCTGGCGGACGGCGAGGCGGTCGGCGTGCCCGTGGCGGACGGCGTCGACGTCGGGGTCGGGGCCGTCGGCGAAGCGGTGGCGGTCGCCGTGGCGGTCGGCGACGGCGTCGCCGGGCTCTGCTTCAGCAGCAGCGACAGCGGGTCCATGTCCGTCCCGGCCGCGTAGAAGCCCGCGAAGGCCTTGGCGCCCTGCTCGGTCAGCTTCGCCGCCGTCGGCACCCCGGTGGTGGTGTCCCGCCCGACGGTGAACGTCACCAGCGGCACGTCGTCCCGTCGGGTGACCTCGGTGGCGCCCATCGACTCCTTGGAGGCGGTGTCGGCGGTGAGCGTGCCGGTCGTCCCGGCGGTGGTGACCTTGAGGTCGCTGAGGGCGACGTCCAGCGCGCCGTGGTGGGCGGTGAAGCGGACCCCGCCGGTGAAGGAGGAGCTCAGCGCGTGGGTGGCGAGGTCGTAACTGGCGCCCGCCAGGCCGAAGTGGAAGGTGCCGTCGGCGTTGGTGGTGGCGCCGCCGGTCAGTTCGATGGCGCCGCCCTGGGAGGCCGGGCCGCTGACGTAGCTGCGGAAGCTGGCCTTCACACCCCAGTCCAGCGAGCCGGTGTCGTACGTGACGCTGCCGGGACCGCCCGCGCCGAAGGCCAGTGCGGGGGCGCCGAGGGCGGTCAGGCCGAGGCCGGCGGTGGCGGCCGCGAGGGCGGCCAGCCGGGTGCGGTTGCGGGACATGGTGGGTACTCCGTTCGGATGGGGCGGGGGGAGGGAGCGGGGGGACGCTCCGGGGTGTCAGGCCGCGTCGCCGGGGCCCGGCGCGGCACCGGGGCCGTCGCCGGGACCGCCGTCGACGGCCGCGCCCGACGCGGCGGCCGCGCGGCGGCGCCGCAGGAGCAGGCCGCCGGTCACGGCGAGCGCGGCCACCAGCACGGCGCCGCCGGCCACGGCCGCCACCGGGAAGCCGCCCGGGGAGGAGGCGGCGGCGACGGGCGCGGCGGAGGGGTCGCCGGTGGGGGTCGCGGTGGTGCTCGGCGCGGTGGCCGGGGCGCTGCCGAGGTCGGGCAGCGGGGGCAGCGCGGCGGCCGGGTCGAGCGCGACGGCGAAGCTCAGCGGGTCCATCTCGGTGCCGGCCGGGTAGAGGCCGCCGAAGGCCTTGGCGCCGCCCTCGGTGAGCTTCAGCGGCACCTCGACGGCCTTCAGCAGGCCGCCCTCGGGCTTGAGGCCGGCCGGGTCGAACGCGGCCAGCTCGACGCCGGTGAGCTGCTGGGTGGCGCCGTCCGGGGTCCGGCCGGAGACGTCCGCGACCAGTCGGCCCTGGCCGCCGGCCACGGTGACGCCCGGGTTGGCGAGGGTGAGGTCCAGGCCGTAGCTGTCGCCGCTGCGCAGGCCGGTGAAGCGCACGGTGCCGGTGAAGGCGGCGGTGAGGTCGCCGTTGGCGGGGTCGTAGCCGCCCTTGGCCGGGGTCCAGCGGAAGTAGGCGCCGCCGTCCGCCGCGCCGGCGCCGAGTTCCCAGCGGCCCTGGGCGATCGCGCCGGTGACGTAGTCGCGGAAGGTGCGGCGCACGCCCCAGTCGAGGGCGCCGTTCGCGAACTCGGTCCTGGCGGGGGCCTGGGCGACGGGCGGGGTGGTCGGGGCCTCAGCGGTCGGGGCCTCGGCGGTCGCCGACGGCGTCGGCACGGCGGCCGCCGAGGGGGTGGCCGCGGCGGTCGGCGACGGGGCCTGCGAAGTCGGCTGCGCGGCGGGCAGGTTGACCGAGAGGGTGAGCGGGTCCAGGGCCGTCCCGGCGGGGTAGAAGTTGCCGAAGGCCTTGGCCCCGGCGTCGGTGAGGGTGCCCGGCACGTTGCTGAGCGTCAGGGTGCCGGCCGCGCCGCGCAGGTCGACGCCGGCCAGGGAGAGCTCGGCCAGTTTGGCCTGGCTCGCGCTGCTGACCTGCCCGGTGTCCTTGGACTTGCTGCTGACGTCGGCGTACAGCCCGGCCGCGCCGCCCTGGACGGCCCGGACGGTGAGCCGGCCGAGGCTCAGGTCGAGCGCGTTGGCGCCGTTCTCCTGGTGCCCGGTGAACCGGACCCCGCCGGAGAAGGCGGCGGTCAGCGCACCGGTCGCCGGGTCGTAGCCGCCGGTCGCGGAGTGGAACCGGAAGGTGCTGCCGCCGACCGTGGCCGCGCCGCCGTTGAGCGTCCAACTCCCCTTGGCGATGGGCCCGGTGATGTACGTCAGGAAGGACTGCTTGATGCCCCAGTCCAGCCGTCCGCCGGCGACCTTGCCCTCCGCCGCGTGCGCCGGGCCGGGTGACGGGCCCACCGCCAGCAGGGCGGCGAGGGCGGCCACCAGGGTGGCGGCCAGACGGCGGAGCCGGCTGGGCAGGGGCACGGCGGATCACTCCTCGGCGGGGTGCGGTCAGTGGCGGTGAAGGGCGCGGCAAGGGAGGGGTCTGGCGCGATGCCGACCCCCTTGCGAAACCTAGGTAAGGCTAACCTAATATATGAGTCAAGAGTCCCGCCGCAACCCCTCCACCAGGACCGGAGCGGCGACAACTCCCATCGAAGGGAAGCGCGTTGAGCAGCAGTACGATCCGAACCGGGGCGGCCCGCGGGCCCGCCCTCCTGCTGCTCGCCCTCGGCCTGCTGCTCGCCCTCACCGCCTGCGGCCCGTCCGGCACCACCGGCGGAGCGACCGCGGCGAGCTCCTCCCGGGCCCCCGACGCGGTCGAACCACTGCCCGTCGAGCCCGTCCCGCAGCTCCCGGCCACCACCGCCTCCGTCGACGGCCGCCAGGTCACCGTCACCAGCGCCGAGCGGATCATCCCGCTCAACGGCAGCCTCTCCGAGCTGGTCTTCAGCCTCGGCCTCGGCCCCAAGGTCGTCGCCCGGGACGTCTCCACCACCTTCCAGCAGGCCGCCGCCCTGCCGGTGATCACCCAGGCCCACGACGTGTCCGCCGAGGGCGTGCTGTCACTGCACCCCACCGTCGTCCTCGCCGACCGCTCCACCGGCCCGGCCGAGGCCATCGCGCAGATCCGCGCGGCCGGCGTCCCGCTGCTCGTCCTGGACGACGCCAAGCGGCTCGCCGACGTCGGCCCGCGCATCGACACCGTCGCCGCCGCCCTCGGAGTCCCGGACTCCGGACGGCAGTTGAAGGAGCGCACCGCACAGCGGATCGACGAGGCCAGGGCCGCCGCCCCGGCCGCCGCCCGCCACCCCAAGGTCGCCTTCCTCTACCTGCGCGGCAGCGCCTCCGTCTACCTGCTCGGCGGGCCCGCCTCCGGCGCCGGCTCGCTGATCGAGGCGGTCGGCGGCCAGGACGCCGGCACCGCCGCCGGCCTCACCGGCGACTTCACCCCGCTCACCAGCGAGGCCCTGGTCAAGGCCGCACCCGACGCCATCCTCGTGATGAGCAAGGGCCTGGACTCGGTCGGCGGCGTCGACGGCCTGCTCAAGCTGCCCGGCGTCGCCCAGACCCCGGCCGGCCTCGACCGCCGGATCGTCTCGATCGAGGACGGCCAACTGCTCAGCTACGGCCCGCGCACCCCCCAGGTGCTCCGCGAGATCGCCGCCCAGCTCTACCCGGCGGACGCCAAGTGACCACCGCCGTACGGGCGAAGACCGCGCCCACCGTCAGCAGGACCACCCTGATCACCGCCGGGCTCGCCGCCGCCCTGGTGCTCTGCGCCCTGCTCGCCGCCGGCATCGGCGCCTACCGCATCCCGCTCGGCGACATCCTGGCCTCCGCCGCCCACCGGCTCGGCCTCGGCGGGCACGCCCTGGACCGGGTGCCCGAGTCGGTGCTGTGGAACGTCCGGCTCCCCCGGGTGGTGCTCGCCCTGCTGGTCGGCGGCTCGCTCGGCTGCGCCGGGGCGCTGATGCAGGGCGTGTTCGGCAACCCGCTGGCCGAACCCGCCGTGATCGGCGTCTCCTCGGGCGGCGCGGTCGGCGCGGTGGCCTGCATCGTGCTCGGCCTGGACACCCTCGGCAGCTGGACGATCACCGCCTTCGCCTTCGCCAGCGGCCTGCTGACCGTCTACGCGGTGTACCTGATGGCCCGCGCCGGCGGACGCACCGAGGTCGTCACCCTGATCCTCACCGGGGTCGCCGTGAACGCCTTCTGCGGTGCGCTGATCGGGATCTTCCTGTTCACCGCCGACTCCGCCGCGATCAGCCAGGTCACCTTCTGGCAGCTCGGCTCGCTCTCCCAGGCCACCTGGGGCAAGGTGCTCGCCGTCCTGCCGTTCGCCGCCGTCGGCCTGGCCGTCGCCCCGCTGTACGCCCGCAAGCTGGACCTGCTGGCCCTCGGCGAACGCCCGGCCCGCCACCTCGGGGTGGACGTCGAGCGGATGCGGCTGGTGCTGATCACCGTCGTCGCGCTGCTCACCGCCGCGGCCGTCGCGGTCAGCGGCATCATCGGCTTCGTCGGGCTGGTCGTCCCGCACCTGCTGCGGATGCTGGCCGGGCCCGGCCACCGCTTCCTGCTGCCCGCCTCGGCACTCGGCGGCGCGCTGGTCCTGGTGGCCGCCGACCTCGCCGCCCGCACCGTCGCCGAGCCGGCCGAGCTGCCGCTCGGGGTGCTCACCGCACTGATCGGCAGTCCGTTCTTCTTCTGGCTGCTGCGCCGGACCAGGAGCCGGCAGGGAGGCTGGGCATGAGATTGCGAACCCCCCGGGAGGTGCCCGAACGGCCCCTACCCGGAAGCGAGTTGCTGACCGCCGAGACCGTCCGGCTGACCATCGGCGGGCGCGCCCTGCTGGACGGCGCGTCGGTGCGGGTCGCCGCCGGGGAGGTGGTCGCGCTGCTCGGGCCGAACGGCGCCGGCAAGTCCACCCTGCTGTCCGTCCTGGCCGGCGACGTCCGTCCGGACGGCGGCGAGGTCCGGCTGCGCGGCCGCCCGCTGGCCGGCTACGGCGCCGCCGAGCTCGCCCTGCACCGCGCGCTGCTGCCGCAGTCCGCCGCGTTGTCCTTCCCGTTCCCCGCCGACGAGGTGGTCCGGATGGGCCGCGCCCCCTGGACCGGCACGGCGGCCGCCGCCGAGGACGAGGCCGTGGTCGCCGAGGCGATGGCCGCCACCGAGTCCACCGCCTTCGCCGGGCGCCCGTTCACCGCGCTGTCCGGCGGCGAGCGGGCCCGGGTGGCGCTGGCCCGGGTGCTGGCCCAGCGCGCCCCGCTGCTGCTCCTGGACGAGCCGACCGCCGCCCTCGACCTGCGCCACCAGGAGCTGGTGCTGCGGGTCGCCCGGGAGCGCGCCGCCGCCGGGGACGGCGTGGTCGTGGTGCTGCACGACCTGTCCCTGGCGGCGGCCTACGCGGACCGGGTGGTGCTGTTGGACGCCGGGGCGACGGTCGCGGACGGGCCGGTCGCCGAGGTGCTGCGCGCCCCGCTGCTCAGCGAGGTGTACGGCCACCCGGTCGAGGTGCTGGCGCACCCGCGCACCGGGGTGCCGCTGGTGCTGCCCGAACGCTGACCGGGCGCGGGGCCGGCGGCGGCGGAGCGGCGGGGCTGTGAGCGGGCCGCGGAAGCGGGCTCAGTCCTCCAGCCGGAAGCCGAGCTTCAGTCCGACCTGGTAGTGCTTCACCCCGCCGTCCTCCAGGTGGCCCCGGACCTGCGTCACCTCGAACCAGTCGAGGTTGCGCAGCGTCCGGGAGGCCCGCTCCACCCCGTTGCGGATCGCGGCGTCGACGCTCTCCGTCGAGGATCCGACGATCTCGGTCACCCGGTACACGTGGTCAGTCATGGCGGACTCCCTCAGCTGTGCGACGGCCCCCGGTCCACCGTGCACCGCCGCCGCTCCGCCCGCACGCCGACGGCCGCCTCCCCGGCCTCCCCGCCTCCCCTGGAAGGCCGCCGGCAGGCCCCTTGCGGGCCCCGAAGAGGCCGCGGGAAGGGCGCCGGCACAGCCCGGGGCGGCCGCAGGAGGCCGCTAGAAGGCCGCCCGCACCTGCCCGACCGTGGCGCCGCCGCCCAGCAGCGGGGCCGCCCCGATCCGCTCGACGGTCGCGTCCGCGCCGGTCACCCCGAGCCGGCGCAGCGCGGCCGCCAGCACCGGGCCGCGGGCCCGCTCGCCGCCGTCGTCGATCTTGAAGGCGAGCGCCCGCCCGTCCGGCAGCGCCACCACCTGGACGGCCTCGGCGCCCATCTTGGACAGCGCGCCGGGGACGGCCCGCATCAGCCAGGTGTCGGCCCGGCGGGTGCCAGCCACGTACTCGGGGTGGGCGCGCATGGCGTCGGCCACCCGGCGGGGCGCCGTGCCCTCGGCGGCCAGCACCAGGCCGCGGTAGCCGCGGGCCAGGCCGGTCAGCGTGACGGCCAGCAGCGGCGCGCCGCAGCCGTCCACCCCGGCGTGCGTGGCGGTCTCGCCGGTGCCCTCCTCCAGGGCCTCGCGGGCCAGCCGCTGGATCGGGTGCCCGGGGTCGAGGTAGCTCGCGGTGTCCCAGCCGTTGGCGACGCAGGCGGCCAGCCAGCCGGCGTGCTTGCCGGAGCAGTCCATCAGGACGGGGGCGCGGCGGCCGCCGGAGCCGAGCAGCAGTTCCGCCTCGGTCTCGTCGAGCGGGAGGTCGGCCGGGGTGCGCAGGGCGGACTCGTCGAGCCCGGCGGAGCTCAGGATGGTCCGGACACCGTCGAGGTGAAACGATTCCGCGGAGTGGCTGGAGGCGGCCAGCGCCAGCAGTTCGCCCTCGATCGCCAGCCCGGCCCGCAGCGTGGCCACCGCCTGGAACGGCTTGGCGGTCGACCGGGGGAAGACCGGCGCGTCGGGGTCGCCGAGCGCGAACTCCACCGAGCCGTCGGCGGCGAGCAGCACCAGGGAGCCGTGGTGGCGGCCCTCGGTGAAGCCCGAGCGTATGACCTCGGCGAGGACGACGGGCGGGGTGGCGGACTGGGACATGGCGGGAGCCTTCCGGGGGTGAGGGTGGACCGGGCCCCGCCCGCCCGTGGTACCTCACCCGGTCAGAGCGGCCCCCCTGCGAGCAGGTCCTCGACCCGTGCTTCCCCATCACGGTACCTGCGGGTGATCTCCGCGCTGCAACCGTCGGCCGTCCGCAGCAGCCGCTGCCGCCGCCCGGACACCTCGCGCTCGTGCGCGCGCAGCCGCTCCAGCGCGGCCATCAGTTCCTCCGCCGGGTGCGCGGCCAGGTCGGCGAGCTGGACGTCCCCCATCAGCTCGGCCGCCTCCAGCTGGGACTCGTGGCCGCGCGGCGGCCCGAGCGTGACGTGCCGGGCCGAGCGCCGCACGGTGGAGGGCGCGTCGGTCAGGATGGCCGGGAGGCGGTCCAGCAGGTCGCCGGGGGGCCCGTCGGCGCCGCCCGCCCCGGCCGGCCCGACCGCCCGGACCGGACCGCCGGGCCGGCGGTCGAGTTCGGCGCGCAGGATGTCCATCCGCCCGTGCAGCAGCCGCCGCAGGTAGGAGAGGTCGGCCTCCTGCTCCAGGGTCTCCCGGCGCAGGATCCGCAGCTGGTCCAGGCCCAGCCGTTCCAGGTCGGGCTCTATCGCCGTGCCCAGGGCCCCGGCGCCCCCGGCGACCTCCGCCACGTGCCCGGACCGGTCCCACGCCGCGCTGCTCGCGTCCATCAACCAACCCACCTGCCGTCGTCCGATCCCGCCCGCTCGCGGCACTGCGTCCCTGCCGCCGGTCCGACCCGTCCCCCGACGGGCTCACGCGTCCCGTCCGTTGGCACGCCCGGCCGCCCCCGAAGGTTCCGGTTCCCGGCCGGAACCACCCACCGGGGCGATGCCGCCGGAACGCCTGACCTACGGGCTCGACCGCCCGGCCGAGCCCGGCCCGGTGCGGCGGACCATATGGCGCGCCGGGCCCTCCGTACGGTCCACCAGCGTGCCACCCCGCCCGGCGAGGGCGCACCGCCCGTGCACCCGAACGGCCCCCTGGCGAACGGGGGTGGCTGATATGACCGGACCTTTCCGCAGGAAGAGCGGCGCCCGACCCTGCGCAGGCGCGCACCACCCAGCGTGCACCACCTGCACACGCGCCCCTCCCGCACGCCCCGGGTGCCGCCGAGCACGGCACCGGGTGCCCCGCGAGCACGGCGCCGGGTGCCCGTCGGGCACGCCCCGGGCCTCCGGCACAATGGCGGCATGCGAGCAGTGGTGCAGCGAGTGACCGAGGCCAGGGTGACCGTGGCCGGAGAGACCGTCGGCGCGATCGAGGGGCCCGGGCTCTGCGTCCTGGTCGGCGTCACCCACGAGGACACCCCGGCCAAGGCGGCCCAGCTGGCCCGCAAGCTGTGGACGCTGCGGCTGCTGCCCGCCGACGACGAGGGCGTCGAGCAGTCCTGCTCCGACCTCGGGGCCCCACTGCTGGTGATCAGCCAGTTCACCCTCTACGGCGACGCCCGCAAGGGCCGCCGCCCGACCTGGAACGCCGCCGCCCCCGGCCCGGTCGCCGAGCCCCTGGTGGACGAGGTGGTCGCCCGACTGCGCGCGCTCGGCGCCAAGGTGGAGACGGGCCGGTTCGGCGCCGACATGCAGGTGGCGCTGGTGAACGACGGCCCGTTCACCGTCCTCGTGGAGGTCTGACCGCGGCCGGGCGCACGGGCTACTGCGGGACGATCACGTCCTGGGTGCCCGGCACCGTCCCGGCCAGCAGCACCGCGTCCACCGGGACGTTCCGCTTGACGATCGCCAGCGCGATCGGCCCCAGCTCGTGGTGGCGGGCCGAGGAGGTGACGAAGCCGAGCGGGCGCCCGTCCGGCTCGGCCGCCAGCCGCACCTGCGTCCCGTGCGGGGGCAGCGTCTCCTCGGTGCCGTCCAGGTGCAGGAAGACCAGCCGGCGCGGCGGCCGGCCCAGGTTGTGCACCCGGGCGACGGTCTCCTGTCCCCGGTAGCAGCCCTTCTGCAGGTGGACGGCGGTGCGCAGCCAGTCCACCTCGTGCGGGATGGTCCGGTGGTCGGTCTCGAAGCCCAGCCGCGGCCGGTGGCCCTCGATCCGCAGCGCCTCGTACGCCCAGACCCCCGCCGCCGGGCCGTACCCGGCGGCCAGCTCCGCCAGCTCGGCGCGCGGCACGAACAGGTCGCGCCCGTACGGGAGTTCGCGCACCGCAGCGGCACCCTCGACGGCGGCGGTGGAGCCCGCCGGCAGGTGCACCACGGCGTACTCGGCGGTCGCGTCGGCGACCTCCACCCGGTAGAAGAACTTCATGCTCTCCAGGTAGCCCAGCAGCGCCTCCTGGGTGCCCGGCTCGACGTGCGCCCAGGTGGTGGTGCCGTCGTCGACCAGGTAGAGCGCGTGCTCGACGTGCCCGTTCGGGGAGAGCACCAGCGCCTCGGTGGCCTCCTGCGGTGCCAGCGCGCTGACGTGCTGGGTGAGCAGCAGGTGCAGCCAGGCCAGGCGGTCCTGGCCGGTGACGGTGAGCACGCCGCGGTGCGAGAGGTCCACGAAGCCCGTGCCCTGCGCGAGGTTGCGTTGCTCGCGGAAGATGTCGCCGTAGTGGGCGGCGACGCCCTCGTCGGCGCCTTCGGCGGGGACGGCTCCGGGCAGGCTCAGCAGCGGGCTCTTCATACCGGCCAGCTTACGACCGGCCGTCCGCGAGCTTGGCGGTGCAGTCGGCGCAGCGGCCGAAGATGGCGAAGTGCTTGAGGTCGGTGTCGAAGCCGTGCTGTTCGCGCAGGCTGCTGATCAGCGGCTCGGCGATCTCGGTGCCGGTCTCGGAGACCTTGTCGCAGTCCCGACAGACCAGGTGCAGGTGGTGGTGGCGGCCGGCCAGGTGGTAGGTCGGGGCGCCGTGGCCGAGGTGGGCGTGCGAGACCAGGCCGAGTTCCTCCAGCAGCTCCAGGGTCCGGTAGACGGTGGAGATGTTGACGCCGCTCGCGGTCTGCCGGACGTGGCAGAGGATGTCGTCGGGGGTGGCGTGGTCGAGGCGGTCGACGGCTTCGAGTACGAGCTGCCGCTGCGGGGTCAGCCGGTAGCCGCGTTCACGCAGGTCGGCCTTCCAGTCGCCGGAGAGCTGCCAGTCGGTGGTGCCGGTGTCCGCCACGGTGCTGTCCCTGCCAAGGTCGGGGGTCCTGAGGCAAGTGTAGGGACCGGCCGGCGGCCGGTCCCTACCTCACGCGAAAGCCGTACCGCTCAGCGGAGCGCCGGGCTCACTTGAAGAACGCGATGCCGTCGTCCGGCAGGTCGTTGATGTCCTTGATCAGCTGGGCCGGGCTGAGCACCTTCTTCAGCTGGGCCGACATGTACGGGCGCAGCGGCACGTTCGGGGCGGCCTTCTCGCCGACCCAGAGCAGCTCCTCGTTGACGAAGCCGTACAGCCGCTTGCCGCCCGAGTACTCCGGCGAGCCCTCGATCCGGGCGACCGCGTCCGTGGAGACGTCGATCTGCGGCTTGCCGTCGGCCAGCTCGCCGTACCAGATCTCCACGGTGCCGTCGTCGCGGACGGACGAGATCTCGATCCCGCGGACGCCGCTGGTGCCGTCGTGGTTGCTGGTGATGCGCCAGAACGCGTGCTCGTTCTCCAGCGGGCGGACCTTCTCGCCCTCGTTGTCCAGCACCCAGGTGCGGGAGCGGAACTCCAGGAAGGGCCGGCCGTCGTGCCGGATCACGATCTCCTGGCCGAAGTTGCACTTCTCGGTGCCAGGGCCCTCTTCAGCTGGCAACGGGGCGTAGACGCCCGCGCCCTCCCAGGTGCCGAGGAGGAAGGCGAGCGGGACGACGTCCTTGTGGAGGTCGGAGGGGATCTCGATCATGTTCCTGGTCGCTGTCGTCGTCGGTGTGGGCTGCCTCAACCGTACGGCAGGATCAGCGCTGGCCCTGGTAGAGCTTCATCACCGAGAAGATGGCGAACCAGGTGATCAGCACGGCCATGAGGGCCAGCAGACCGTCGAAGAAGATTTCCAGACCGGACACGGGTGGCTCCCAGGCGGCGACAGTGTGGTGGATTTTGCTGCCGCTCACTCTATCCGCCGGTCATCGGCCGGTCGCGGTGAGCCCCACCACGTCATCGTTCGCGCCGATTTTCCTCCGCCGTCCAAGGTTTCCCCAAGGGATCCCGGGATGACGGCGAGCGGGGGCCGCGAGCCCTCTAAGGTGGCGCCATGTCGAAGAAACTCGTCATCAAGGTCACCGCCGGGGCCGACGCGCCGGAGCGGTGTTCGCAGGCGTTCACCGTCGCGGCGGTGGCCGTCGCCAGCGGGATCGAGGTCTCGCTCTGGCTGACCGGGGAGTCCTCCTGGTTCGCCCTGCCGGGGCGGGCGGCGGAGTTCGAACTGCCGCACGCGGCACCGCTTCCGGACCTGCTGGAGGCGATCCTCGCGAGCGGCTCGGTGACGCTGTGCACCCAGTGTGCGGCCCGCCGGGGGATCGTGCAGCAGGACACCGTCGAGGGCGTCCGGATCGCCGGCGCGCAGGTCTTCGTCAGCGAGATCATGGCGGACAACGTCCAGGCACTCGTCTACTGACGGCTACGGGTGCTCCTCGTGGTCGGGGCGGTCCCGGTCGTGGCCGGGCTCGTCCCACTTCGGGTCGTCCCAGCGGGGGTCGTTCCACCAGTCGTCGTCCGGGTCCCGTTTGTTGGCGAACACGGCTGCGGCCGGCGGGATCACCATCGCGACCACGCACATGCCGATCGCGGCGGGCACGGAGAAGAACCTCACCACGCCCCAGGCCAGCACGAACAGGCCCAGGCAGACGCCCATCAGGGCGAAGTAGTAGTGCCGCCGCCGCCTTGTCTGCACGTCTCCACGGTACGACCGAGGGCCCTGCCGCGGCAGGGCCCTCGGTGCAACTCCGCCCGTGGATCAGGCGGATCGGGTACCGGTCAGACCGCGATCGCGACCTCGACGGCGGTGCCCTGGGAGGCCACCACCTGACGGTCCACGGTCTGGCCCGGCACCAGCGCGCGCAGGGTCCACTTGCCCGGGCGGGCGAAGAACCGGAACTGGCCGGTCGCCGAGGTGGGCACCTCGGCCGTGAACTCGCCCCCCTCGTCGAGCAGCCGGACGTAGCCGTTGACCGGCTCACCGTCGCGGGTCACCGAACCCTGGATGATCGTCTCGTTCGCCACGTCAACTCCTGCCAGGTCCGGGCCGCCGGCCTTCGCACCGCACATGTCTTGTCTTCCCTTCTGACGACGGTCGAGCCGCGGGCTCAGTTGCTGCCGAGCTCGATCGGCACGCCGACGAGGCTGCCGTACTCGGTCCACGAACCGTCGTAGTTCTTGACGTTCTCCTGGCCGAGCAGCTCGTGCAGGACGAACCAGGTGAGCGCGGAGCGCTCGCCGATGCGGCAGTAGGCGATGGTGTCCTTCGCCAGGTCGATGCCCTCGGCCTCGTACAGCGCCTTGAGCTCGTCATCGCTCTTGAAGGTGCCGTCGTCGTTGGCGTTCTTGGCCCACGGGATGTTGCGGGCGCTCGGCACGTGGCCGGGGCGCTGCGACTGCTCCTGCGGGAGGTGCGCCGGGGCGAGCAGCTTGCCGGAGAACTCGTCGGGCGAACGGACGTCGACCAGGTTGAGCTGGCCGATGGCCGCGAGCACGTCGTCGCGGAAGGCGCGGATCGAGGAGTCGGCGGCCTGCGCCCGGTACTCGGTGGCCTCGCGGGCCGGCACCTCGGCGACCAGGTCGCGGGAGTCCAGCTCCCACTTCTTGCGGCCGCCGTCCAGCAGGCGGACGTCACCGTGGCCGTACAGCTTGAAGTACCAGTAGGCGTACGAGGCGAACCAGTTGTTGTTGCCGCCGTAGAGCACGACGGTGTCGTCGTTGGCGATGCCCTTGGCGCTGAGCAGCGCGTCGAAGCCGGCCTGGTCGATGAAGTCGCGGCGGACCGGGTCCTGGAGGTCCTGCTTCCAGTCGATCCGGACGGCGTTGCGGATGTGGTTCTTGTCGTACGCGGAGGTGTCCTCGTCGACCTCGACGATGACGACCTTCGGGTCGTCCAGGTGGGCCTGGACCCAGTCGGCGTCGACCAGGACGTCGCTGCGGCTCATGGTGGTGTTCTCCATCCGAGGGCGGTGTGCGGAAGGTTCTGCTCGGGAGGTGCTGCTGGGTGCCCGGGCGACTGCGGTCCGAATTCCTGTCCGAATACTGGGACGGGGGTGGCGGTCCGGGCCGACGGGCGAGGAGCTGCGGGGTGCGGCGGCGACGGCCGGCCGGGGCGGCCGGGCAAGGTCACCGGGAAAATCGGCGGCGGGCTTCAACTGCCCAGCAAAAACACCGAGTTAGCGCATTCGACACAGACAGGCGGCCACGCGGCACAGGTCGACCGCCCGCCGCTTCGTGAGATCCGTCTGTCGCTTCATGTCGACGATGCTAGGGACACCGGAGGCCCGCTGTCATCAGCGTACCGAATGTCGAGACTGAATAGCCCGAATGCCGAGATTTGACCCTTCCATGGCCTGCGGGGCAGCCGTCCCGCCCCGGACCGGCAGCCCCGGGCGGCCCACAACAGGCGGAAACGACACCGCTCCGCGATCCGCGCCGGACGGCGCGTCTCGCGGAGCGGAACGCGGGAGGCGGAAGAAACGGAAGGAACGGAGGGAGGGGACGGACGGAGGGAGGGGACGGACGGAGGGGACGGCACGGGAGCGGAAGTGACCGGCCGGTCAGCCCAGCAGCTTGACGCCCTTGCCCTCGAAGGTCAGCTGCAGGCCCTCCGGCTGCGGCGTCGCCCCGTCCTTGTCGGCCAGCTTCAGCCCGGCCGGGAGCGAGTCGAGGGTGAAGCTCATCGGCTTCAGCCGCTGGTCGGTGACCCCGGCGAACATCCCGGCGAGCGCGCTGAGCTGGAAGCCGTCCGCGGTGACGGTGCTCCCGCTGCTGTGCACCGAACCCTCACCGACCTCGATCGGCCCCAGCGCGGCCTTGATCCTGCCCGGCCCGCCGTACGACAGGGCCAGCCGGGTGTTGCCGCCCACCGGCAGCTTGCCCGCCCCCGACACCAGCTGGGAGGCCGGCGGCAGCAGCTGCGCGAGGTCCGCGTACGAGATCAGGCCGCTGCCGGTGCCGCTGTCCACCGTGGCGCTCCTCAGGCTGTCGCTCACCGTGACGCCGGACAGCCGGGCCTTGAAGGAGCGCAGCGCCACCTGGCGGCCGCCGTCGCCGACGGTCAGGCCGTCGGAGGAGATCCGGACGTCGTCCAGCTTCATCGACAGCGCCTGGGTGAGAAACGGGAAGCCCTCGATCGAGATGTCCGGCCGCTGGCTCATCCGGCCGCTGCTCACCATCCGGTCGGCGGCCTGGTCCTCGGCCACCCCGACCGCGATCCGGTCGGCGCCGACCAGCAGGCCGGAGAGCACCACCAGGCCGATCGTCGCCTTCAGCCATCCGCGCATCGCACTCCCCGTCGTCGCCGGTCGCCGTCGCCGTCCGCTGTCCTCGTCCGGTGTTCCTCGCCCGGCGTTCCGTGGCGGCCCCGGCCGAGGCCGTTCCCGCCCGACCGTACGACGTCCCGCCCCGGAACATGGTTCCGGAGCGGGACTCGCCGGTCGTCTCCCGGGCCTCAGCCGGCCAGCAGGTCCGTGGCGATCCAGATCAGCGGCGAGGCCACCGCCAGCGGCAGCGCCACGCCCGCCGTCATGTGCACGAACCGGGACGGGAAGTCGTACGCCGCGACCCGTCGGCCGACCAGCGCACCCAGCCCCGCCAGCACCCCCAGCGCCGGCGGCGCGCCCACCAGCAGACCCAGCAGCACCGCCGCCGCCAGACCCAGCACCGGGCCCAGCAGCTTCGGGCCGGGCAGCGGCGCCGCGGCCAGCACGGTGGCCAGCGCGACCGCGCCCACCCCGGCCGGCACCCAGTCGGCCACCAGCAGCGAGGTGCACAGCGCCGTCACCACCGTGGCCGAGCCGAGCACCGTCAGCGCGTAGAACCGCTCCTTCGGGTCCGAGGGGCGGAACGTCTGCAGCACCAGGACCAGCAGGAAGAACCCGCCCAGCGTGCCGACCACCGCCGCCACACTGCCCTCGGAGTCCGCCAGCAGCACCGCCGCGTCCGCGGTCAGCCCGGCCAGCGCGGCGAGCGCGATGCCCTGGCGGGCCGGCCACATGCCGTTCAGCCGGAACCAGCCGGCCGCCGTCAGCACCTGGAGCAGCGCCACCACCAGTGCCAGCGCCACCTGCCCGAGCGCGGCGCCGCCGGCCAGCAGGGCGGCCACGCCGGCGGTGATCAGCGCGGGCTGAAGGCCCGGGTCGATGATCGGCGAACCGGTCCGGCCGCGCGGGGCGGCGGACGGCGCGGCCGGCGCGGGCTGCGCCGGGACGGCCGCGTACGGCGGCACGGCCGGGGCGCCCGCCGGGCCGCCGGGGGCGACCGGGCGCTTGAGCGTCATGGTCGGCGAGTCGAGGGCGGGCGCTCCCTGCTGCGGGGGCGCCGTCGGCGGGGTCACCATCGGCGGGGCCGCCTGCTGCGGGCCCGGCGCCGGAGCGGCGTGCCGGGCCTGCGGCGGTGCGGCGTGCCGGGCCTGCGGCGGCGGGGCGGGCGTCCAGGCCGGCGGGGCGGTCGGCATCGCGCCGGACACGACCACCGGCGGCAGCAGCGTCGTCGCGGCCGCGTCCTCCATCGGGGGGACGGGCGGCAGCAGCGTGGTGGCCGCGTCGTCCATCGGCGGCACGGGCGGCAGCAGCGTGGTCGCCGTGGCGTCGTCCATCGCGGGGACGGGCGGCAGCAGCGTGGTCGCCGCGTCGTCCATCGGCGGCTGCCCGTACCCCGGGTAGCCGTACGGCGGCTGCTGCCCCGGCTGCGGCGCCTGGGCCTGCGGGTACGGCGGCTGCGGGTACGGGGGGTGGGGCTGCTGCTGCTGCGGATGCCGGTAGGGCGGCTGGGGCGGCGGGGGCTGCTGCGGCCACTCGCCGTAGCCGCCCTGGTTCGCGTTGTTCATGTCCGTCACGCCGCTCAGCCTCCCGCGAACGGCGGCAGCACCTCGACCGTGCCGCCCTCGGTGAGGGCCACGGTCGTGTGGTCCCGGCCGCCGACCTGGGAGCCGTCGACCAGGTAGGAGCAGTGCCCGAGCAACTGGACGAGCTTCGGCCGGTCCGCGTGCCGCCGCCTGGCCTGCGCCAGCGCCTCCGCCAGGGTCACCGCCTCGTACGGCTCCTCGGCCAGCCCGGCCTCGGACTTCGCGGCCGCCCAGTAGCGGATCGTCCCGCGCGCCCGGGCGCCGCTCGCGGGCTCCGTGGTCGCACCCATCGGGCCACCCCTTCTCGTCGTCCTCGCCCGGCCCCGGTGCCCCGGTCCGGCTCGCCACCGGGCCGCCCGACCACCCGAAAGATGGACTCGTACGGCGCCGCCGATGTGCGTCCCATGATGGCGTGTCCGCCGCCACGAGGGGCAATCGCCCTGGCCGAGGGGGCCCGGAGGGCGGCTCGAAGCTGTGTCCAGGCTCACCCGGCGCGCGCCCGGATTGGGCGAACCGCCGGATTCGAGCCCTCCCGGCGCGCAGGGCCGTCGGCTATTCTCGACGTCCAAGAGGGATCCGGGCAGAGTCGCCCCCGGGTCCTTTTGTGCTTTCAGGACGCCAGTACGGACATTCTTGCGATTCGTCGGCCCACCCCCGGCGCGTCGCGGGAACCGCCCCGCCCCACGCGGCACGACGACGTGCCCCGACCGGCCGGGGTGTCCACCCGGCACCCGGGCCGCCGCCCGGGACCGGAACGAACCGGAGGATTCGCGGGATGAACAGGGCAGAAACGGTGCGCCAGGGGTTGCGGGACCCTCGGCGCGTGCGCCGTCGCGTCCTGCTCGCCGGCCGGTCCTCCGGCGCT
Source organism: Kitasatospora sp. NPDC098663 (assembly GCF_044760075.1). Classification (NCBI taxonomy): domain Bacteria; kingdom Bacillati; phylum Actinomycetota; class Actinomycetes; order Kitasatosporales; family Streptomycetaceae; genus Kitasatospora; species Kitasatospora sp. NPDC098663. The sequence goes on from NZ_JBIWAP010000047.1 coordinate 41,147, forward strand.
CCTCGGGCGTCCGTCCTCCTCCCCCCGACCTCAGCACGTGCGCCATCCGGCTGTGGCGGCAGCCGTAACGCGACCGCGACGACCCGGAAAGGGGACTACCGGGTATGAGTTCTCTCCTCCTCCTCACCAACGCTCTGCAACCCTCCGCGGAGGTGCTGCCGGCCCTCGGCCTGCTGCTGCACAACGTCCGGGTGGCCCCCGCCGAGGGATCCGCCCTGGTGGACACCCCCAGTGCGGACGTCATCCTGGTCGACGGCCGGCGCGACCTGCCGCAGATCCGCAGCCTCTGCCAGCTGCTGCGCTCCACCGGCATCGGCTGCCCGCTGATCCTGGTGGTGACCGAGGGCGGCCTCGCCGCCGTCACCGCCGAGTGGGGCATCGACGACGTCCTGCTGGACACGGCCGGCCCGGCCGAGGTCGAGGCCCGGCTGCGGCTCGCACTCGGCCGGCTCCACATCAGCACCGACGACAGCCCGATGGAGATCCGCAACGGCGACCTCTCGGTCGACGAGGCCACCTACTCCGCCAAGCTCAAGGGCCGGGCGCTCGACCTCACCTTCAAGGAGTTCGAGCTGATCAAGTACCTCGCCCAGCACCCCGGCCGGGTCTTCACCCGGGCCCAGCTGCTGCAGGAGGTCTGGGGCTACGACTACTTCGGCGGTACCCGGACGGTCGACGTGCACGTCCGGCGGCTGCGCGCCAAGCTCGGCGTCGAGCACGAGCAGCTGATCGGCACCGTGCGCAACGTCGGCTACCGCTTCGTCGTCCCGGAGAAGCCGGAGAAGGGCGAGCGCCCGGAGCTCGCCCAGCGCCCCTCGGCGCCACTGGAGGCCTGACCGACGGCCGGGCGGGCCGCCCCGCCCGGCTTGTCCGGTTCGCTCCGCGACACCTGCCGAGCACCGGCGGAAAAGCCCCAGGTCCCACTGCCGACGCGCACGCCACACGCGTAGACTCCCCCCGTGGCCAAAGTGACGCGCGACGATGTAGCCCGGCTGGCTGGTACCTCGACCGCGGTCGTCAGCTACGTCATCAACAACGGGCCGCGCCCGGTCGCGCCCGCGACCCGGGAGAAGGTCCTCGCCGCGATCGATCAGCTCGGCTACCGGCCGAACAGCGTCGCCCAGGCGATGGCCTCCCGCCGGACCAACCTGATCGGCATGGTCGTCCCGGACGCCCGCCAGCCCTTCTTCGCCGAGATGGCGCACGCCGTGGAACGGGCCGCCTCCGAGCGCGGCAAGCTCGTGCTGATCGGCAACTCCGACTACGTGGACGACCGCGAGGTGCACTACGTCCGGGCCTTCCTCGGCATGCGCGTCTCCGGCCTGATCCTGGTCAGCCAGGGCCCCTCGCAGCGCGCCGCCGAGGAGTTCGCCGCGATGGAGGGCGCCAAGGTCGTGCTGCTGCACCGCCGCCCCGAGGCGATCGACGACGTCGCGGTGGTCACCGACGACGTGGGCGGCGCCGAGGCCGTCGTCCGCCACCTGCTGGAGGTGCACGGGCACCCGTACGTGGCGTGCTTCGGCGGCCCGGTCGAGTCCCCCGCCCCCGGCGACCCGGTCATCGACCACGTCGAGGGCTGGCAGCGCGCCATGGACGCGCACGGCCTGCCCACCGAACCCCACCTGATCGACGCGCCCTTCCACCGCTACGGCGCGTACGAGGTCGCGCTCGGGGTGCTGCGCTCGCCGGACCGGCCGCGGGCGATCTTCTGCTCCACCGACGACCAGGCGATCGGCGTGCTGCGGGCCGCCCGCGAGGTCGGGCTGAAGGTCCCGGAGGACCTCGCGGTGGCCGGCTTCGACGACGTCCCCGAGGCCGCGCTCGCCGACCCGCCGCTGACCACCGTCGCCTCCGATCGCGACGCGATGGCCCGGGCCGCCGTGGACCTGGTGCTCGACGACTCGCTGATGGTGCCCGGATCGGACACCGAGCGGGTCCGCAAGTTCCCGTCCCGCCTGGTGATCCGCCGCTCCTGCGGCTGCGGCGGCGCCGCGCCGGGCCCGGCCGGGGAAGCGGAGTAGCGCACTCCGCTCCGCCCGCCGCCGTACACCGCCTGACCAGGCTTTATGAGAACCCAACGGGCTTCTCGGACCCTTCTGAGCCGGTTCTCATGCCATCCTCATCCACCAGGCGGAATTTGGTCGGCATGAGCGAACAGCAGCAGCACCACGACGAGCAGTACGGCCCGTACGAGCCCCGCGTGGTCGAGGGCACCGTCCTCGGCAGCAGCGCCGCCACGACCGCCTACGGGTACCGCGAGGACCACTCGGCCGGCGGCTTCGACTCCCCGCCCCCGCCCATGCCCCCCGAGCCGCCCACCGCCGGCCAGCCCGGCGGCCACGGCGGCCACGGCAAGCGCGCCCGGCGCGGCCTGCTGCGCGGGCGGCTCGCCCTGGTCACCGCCGTCGCCGCGGTCGCCGCCGTCATCGGCGGCGTCACCGGCGGGTTCGTCGCCGCCGAGCAGCACGGCTCCGCCACCCGCACCAGCACCGTCGCCAGCCCCGTCTCCGCCCGCTCCGACGGCGGCGCCGACGTGCCGGCCATCGCCGCCGCCGTCTCGCCGAGCGTCGTCCAGATCACCGTCAAGAACGGCAACGGCACCGCCACCGGCACCGGCGTCATCCTCAACACCAACGGGCAGATCCTCACCAACTACCACGTGATCGACACCGCCGCCGACGGCGGCCAGATCACCGTCACCTTCAAGGACGGCTCCACCGCCCCCGCCACCGTCACCGGCACCGACAAGTCCCTCGACGTCGCCGTGATCACCGCCGGTGGCGGCAAGAACCTCACCCCCGCCACCCTCGGCGACTCCTCCGCCGTGGCCGTCGGCGACCCCGTCGTCGCCATCGGCAACCCCGACGGCCTCACCGGCACCGTCACCTCCGGCATCATCAGCGCCGAGAACCGCGACGTCACCGTCCAGCTCGACGAGGGCACCACCAGCAGCAACGGCGGCTTCGGCTTCCCCAGCCTGCCCGGCCTGCCCAACCTGCCCGGCACGCGCGGCAACCTCCCGCAGCAGAACAGCGGCAGCACCACCACCTACAAGGCCTTCCAGACCGACGCCGCCCTCAACCCCGGCAACTCCGGCGGCCCGCTCATCAACGCCAACGGCCAGGTCATCGGCATCAACTCGGCGATGTACGCCCCCAGCGGCGCCAGCTCCACCGCCGGCGGCGGCGGCAGCAGCGCCGGCAGCGTCGGCCTCGGCTTCGCCATCCCGATCAACGACATCAAGCAGGTTCTGCCGAAACTGGAGGCCGGCCAGAACCTGTAAGACGGACAATTACCCCGGTACTCCCAGCAGGCCCTCCACCCGACGAGAAAGGGCAGCAGCCCATGACCCCGTCCGCCGACGACCGCACCCCCGCCGAGGCCGGCCACCCCTCCGCCCGGCTCCTCGTGGTCGACGACGAACCCGCCCTCCGGGACGCCCTGGAGAGCAGCCTCGCCTTCGAGGGCTACGAGGTCGCCACCGCCACCGACGGCTACGAGGCCCTGGAATCCGTCGAACGCGACCGGCCCGACCTCGTCCTGCTGGACATCATGATGCCCCGGATGGACGGCCTCACCGCCGTCCGCCGGATGCGCTCCCGCGGCGACACCGTCCCCGTCCTGATGCTCACCGCCCGCGACGCCGTCGGCGACCGCGTCACCGGCCTGGACGTCGGCGCCGACGACTACCTCGCCAAGCCCTTCGAACTCGACGAACTGCTCGCCCGCGTCCGCGCCCTGCTGCGCCGCAACGCCCTCGCCACCGAGGCCGCCGCCCGCGCCGCCGCCGAGGACGAGAGCGAGGTGCTGGCCTTCGGCGACCTGCGGATGAACACCGCCACCCGCGAGGTCACCCGCGCCGGCAAGCCCGTCGAACTCACCCGCACCGAGTTCATGCTGCTGGAGATGTTCCTCGCCCACCCCCGCCAGGTCCTCACCCGCGAACAGATCCTCAAGGCCGTCTGGGGCTTCGACTTCGAACCCTCCTCCAACTCCCTGGACGTCTACGTGATGTACCTGCGCCGCAAGACCGAGCAGGGCGGCATGCCCCGCCTCATCCAGACCGTACGCGGCGTCGGCTACGCCCTGCGCCCGGCCGCCGGCGCCACCACGTGACCTCCCCCACGCCCTACCCGCCCCCGCCACTGGCTCCACCCGGCGCCCCCCGCCGCCGGCGCCTCACCCACTGGCTCCGCTCCCGCTCCCTCCGCAGCCGCCTCACCTTCCTGAGCGCGGCCGCGGTCGCGGTGGCCATCGCCCTGTCGGCGCTGGCCTGCTGGTTCATCGTGGAACAGCGGATGTACGGGCTGATCCGCAGCGACCTCCAGAACATCCGGGTCCAGCTCCCCCCGATCAACATCAGCGACTGCGCGGCGACCCCCCAGTCCGCCCTCCGGAACCTCCAGAGCAACGTCCGGCAGCCCCCGGTCGGAGCCTCCGTCCCCCGGGACACCCAGTACGTCCTGCTCGGCCCGACCCGGCCCCCGCTGGTCTGCCTGCCGATGAGCGCCAGCAAGGCGATCCTGGTCCAGACGGACGACAGCAAGGTCCTGAACCTCAAGCCCGGCCAGTCGATCATCCGGGACGGCCACTACACCAACGGCAAGCCCGCCATGGTCCTGGTGACCAGCGCCCCCTCGGAAGTCCTCGGCTATCCGACCGCACTGGTGCTGGTCGCCACCTCCACACAGGCCGCCGGGGAGTCCCTCCGGCAACTCGCCTTCATCCTCGGCGGCGTCGCCCTCGGCGGGATCATCCTCGCCGCCATCGCCGGCCGCGTGGTCGCCCGGTCCGCGCTCAAGCCCGTCGACCAACTCACCGACGCCGTCGAGCACATCGCCCGCACCGAGGAGGTCGGCACCACCATCCCCGTCCAGGGGGACGACGAGATCGCCCGGCTTTCCACCTCCTTCAACTCGATGAGCACCGCCCTCGCCAACTCCCGCGAGCGGCAGACCCGTCTGATCGCCGACGCCGGGCACGAGCTGCGCACCCCGCTCACCTCGCTGCGCACCAACGTCGACCTGCTGATCCGCAGCAACGACACGGGCCGCCCGCTGCCCGCCGCGACCAAGACCAAGCTGCTGGGCAACATGAAGGCGCAGATGCAGGAACTCACCGTCCTGATCGGGGACCTGCTCCAGCTGTCCCGCCCGGACTCCCCCAAACCGGTCCACAACCCCACCGTGGTGGCCCTGCACGAGATCGCCGGGCGGGCGGTCGAGCGGGCGAAGCTGCGCGGCCCGGGGCTGGTCTTCGAGACCGCGACCGACCCCTGGTTCGTGCACGGCGACGCCCCCGGGCTCGAACGCGCGGTGATCAACCTGCTGGACAACGCGGTCAAGTACAGCCCGCCCGGCGGCACCATCGAAGTCCGGCTCCAGCAGGGCGTGCTGACCGTCCGCGACCACGGCCCCGGCATTCCGCCGGAGGAACTGCAGTACGTGTTCGACCGGTTCTGGCGTTCGCCGTCCTCGCGGCAGCTGCCCGGCTCCGGCCTGGGCCTGTCGATCGTCGCGCAGAGCGTCCGGGAGGCGGGCGGCGAGGTGTCGCTGGGCCCGGCCGGGGACGGCGGCCCGGGCGCGCTGGCGACCGTCCGGCTGCCCGGCGGCCCCACCCCCGAGTAGAGCGGGACGGGCGGACAACGCAGGACGGGCGGGGCGCCCCGACAGCGCCCCGCCCGTCCTCCACCGGCTCACGGTCAGTCGATGTCGACGCCCGGGCCGATGACCTTGATCCGGTCCTGCGCCGGGGCCTTCAGCGGCGAGGCCGCCGAGCTGTGGGCGCCCAGGTAGGCGGCGAAGACGTCCAGGTCGGAGGCGCCGACGAGCTTGTCGGTGCCGGCCGCGAAGGCCGGGAAGCCGTCGCCGCCGCCGGCCAGGAACTCGTTGGCCGCGACCCGGTACTTGGCGGCCTGGTCGATCGGGGCGCCGTTCAGCCGGATCGAGTCGACGACCACCCGGTCCGCGCCGGTCTTGCGCATGTCCAGCGTGTAGTGCAGGCCCGAGGACGCCTGGAGGATCTTCGGCGCGGCCTCGTTGGAGCCGCTGACCTGCTGCTGGAGCAGCTGCACCAGCTGGGCGCCGGTGAGCGTCTTGACCTGCATCATGTTGGTGAACGGCTGGACGGTGAACGCCTCGCCGTAGGTCACCACGCCGTCGCCCTCGGCGCCGGAGGCCTTGTAGACCAGGTCGGCGCGGATGCCGCCGGGGTTCATGAAGGCGATCTGCGCCCCGCCCTTGGCGGCCGGGGCGAGCCCCTCCACCTGCGCGTCGGCGATCAGGTCGCCGAGCGGCTTCTCCAGGTCGCTGTTGCCGCGGCCGTTGATGTCCGAGGCGATGTAGCCGATCGGCCGGTTGGCGATCGGCGCGGCCAGCTTGGAGTAGTGGTCGACCAGCGCCGTCATGTCGGGCGCCTTCTCGACGGTGCGGCGCACCACGTGGTTCTCGGCCTTGACCGTCGGGCGGACGATCTCGCCGGTGGTCTTGTCCAGCTTCATGTCGATCTCGGTGTACAGCCGGCCGAAGGAGGCGGCGCTGGTGACCGAGCGCGGGACACCGTTGGGGTCGGGGATGGTGCAGGCGTACGCGTTGTGGGTGTGGCCGGTGACGATGGCGCCGATCGACGGGTCGAGCTTCCTGGAGATGTCGACGATCGGACCGGAGATGCCCTGGCCGGCCGGGCCGCAGTCGTAGTTGTAGACGCTGCTGGCCGGGTAGCCGCCCTCGTGGATCAGCGCGACGATCGAGTTGACGCCCTTGGCCTTGAGCTCGGCGGCGTACTTGTTGATCGTGGTGACCTCGTTGGCGAACTTCAGGCCCTTGACGCCCTCGGCGGTCACGATGTTCGGCGTGCCCTCCAGGGTGACGCCGATGAAGCCGACCTTCACGCCCTGGGACTTGGTCACCCAGTACGGGGCCAGCAGCGGCTTGCCGGTCTTCTCGTCGGTGACGTTGGCCGACAGGTAGTTGAAGTTGGCGCCCTTGAACGTGCGGCCGGGCTCGTAGCAGCCGTCGACCGGGTGGCAGCCGCCGTCCTGCATGCGCCGCAGCTCCTGCGCGCCCTCGTCGAACTCGTGGTTGCCGACCGAGGTGACGTCCAGGCCGAGCTTGTCCATCGCCTCGATGGTCGGCTCGTCGTGGAAGAGCGCCGAGGTGAGCGGGCTGGCGCCGATGATGTCGCCGGCCGCGACGGTGATCGAGTCGTCGGCCGGGATCCGCGCCTTGCGCAGCTCGGTGGCCAGGTACTCGATGCCACCGGCCGGGGTCGAGACCTCCTTGCCGGTGGCCGGGTCGATCTCCCGGATGGTGCCGGACGAACCGGCCGGGGGCTCCAGGTTGCCGTGGAAGTCGTTGATCGCCAGCAGCTGGAGGTTGACGGTCTTGTGACGCTTGGCGTTGGCGTCGGCGGCCTGCGCGGCCGTCGGCACGGCCACCGTGCCGAACAGACCTGCGGCGGCGACGACGGCGAGCGCCGCGCGTCGGGATCTGACGGTGAGCATGAGGGTCCCCTGCACCTTGGAGGAGCGCCCGCTGTGGACTTGACCGGGCGTCTGGGCGATGTGTTTCGCCTGTGAAGCCTAGAGTCAACGCGCGTAGCTGTCAGGACGTCGAACGTAACGAGAGGATTACCTCCTGACGAACCGTCGCCGTCCGACCAGGGCCGCTGCCCCCGTCCGGGCCCCCCGGCCCCGCCCGGCAGAACCGCCCGGGCCACCTGGCGGAACCGCCCGGATCCCCGACCGGCCGCTCAGACCCCCGGCTCGGCCGCCAACTGCCGCTCGGCCCGGTCCCGTTCGGCCACCGCGTCCTCGGTCATCGCGCGGTCGGTGTACACCAGCGGCCGCTCGGCCTCGGTGATGATGTGCTTGACCACCTGGACGTTGCCGTTGACGTCCCAGACCGCGATGCCCGGCGACAGGGTGGGGATGATCTCCACCGCCCAGCGCGGCAGGCCCAGCACCCGGCCGGTGGCCCGCGCCTCCTCCGCCTTCTGCATGTAGATCGTCCGGGTGGAGGCCATCTTCAGGATCGCCGACGCCTCCTTGGCCGCCGCGCCGTCCACGACGTCCGACAGGTGGTGCACCACCGCGACGAAGGAGAGCCCGAGCCGGCGGCCGAACTTCAGCAGCCGCTGGAACAGCTGTGCCACGAAGGGGCTGTTGATGATGTGCCAGGCCTCCTCGACCAGGAAGATGCGCTTCTTCCGGTCCGGCCGGATCCAGGTGTGCTCCAGCCACACGCCGACGATCGCCATCAGGATCGGCATCGCGATCGAGTTCCGGTCGATGTGCGAGAGGTCGAAGACGATCAGCGGCGCGTCCAGGTCGATGCCGTCGGTGGTCGACCCGTCGAACATGCCGCGCAGGTCGCCGTCGACCAGCCGGTCCAGCACCAGCGCCACGTCCAGGCCCCAGGACTGCACCTCGTCCACCGCCACGCCCAGCGACTCCACCGAGGACAGCTCGGGGCTGCGCAGGGTGTCGATGATGTCGTCGAGCACCGGCTGACGATCCTTCACCGTCGCCACCACATGGGCGTGCGCGGCCTTCAGCGCGAACCCGGCCCGCTCCTCCAGACCCCGCCCCATCGCCACCTCGACGATGGTGCGCAGCAGCGACAGCTGGCCGGTCTGGGTGATCGCCGGGTCCAGCGGGTTGAGCTTCACCCCGCCGTCCCGGGCGGCCATCGGGTCGAGCCGGATCGACTTTATGCCGAGCGCGTTGGCGATCAGGTTCCACTCGCCGACGCCGTCCTCGCCCTGCGCGTCGAGCACCACCACCTGCCGGTCGCGGAACCTCAACTGCCGCAGCACGTACGTCTTCTCCAGCGCCGACTTGCCGTTGCCGGACTCGCCGAGCACCAGCCAGTGCGGGGCCGGCAGCTGCTGCCCGTACAGCTGGAAGGGGTCGTAGACGTACCCCTTGCCGCTGTACACCTCGCGGCCGATGATCACGCCCGAGTCACCCAGCCCCGGTGCTGCGGTGGGCAGGTAGACCGCCTGCGCCTGGCCGGTGGAGGTGCGCACCGGCAGCCGGGTGGTCTCCACCTTGCCGAACATCAGGCTGGTGAACGCCTCGGAGAGGTTGCCGAGCGCCATGTACGGCCTCCTGGTCTGGTCGACGGGCGGTGGTGGAGCGGTGCGGACCGGGTGTCAGCGGCGGATGCCGGTCGCGAACGGCAGGGTGTTGACGAAGGCCCGGTGGTGCTCGCGGTCGCACCACTCCAGCTTGAGGTAGCTCTTGCCGGCCGAGGCCCGGATGGTGCGCTTGTCCCGGGCCAGCGCGTCGGGATTGCGCGAGGACACCGTGATGTAGCCGACCAGGTTCACGCCGGCCGCGCCGGAGGCCAGGTCGTCGCCGCGCTGGTCCACCCGGCCGGTGTGGGCCAGGTCGCGCGGGTCGACCGTCCGGTTCATCTTGGCCGCGCGGCTGGCCTCCGCCTCGTCGTTGGTCTTCTCGGTCAGCATCCGCTCGATCGCGACGTCGGTGGGCTCCAGGTCCATCGTCACCGCGACCGTCCGGATCACGTCCGGGGTGTGCACCAGCAGCGGCGCCAGGAAGTTGACCCCCACCGGGGTCAGCGGCCACTCCTTGATCCACGCGGTGGCGTGGCACCACGGCTCCCGGGTCGCCGACTCGCGGGTCTTCGCCTCCAGGTGCTGCGGGTTGGTCGCGTCCAGTTCGGCCGGCCAGGCGTTGCGCCGGGACATCGCCTGGATGTGGTCGATCGGGTGGTCCGGGTCGTACATCGAGTGCAGCAGCGAGGAGAGCCGGGCCTGGCCCAGCGGCTGGCGCACCCGGATGTCCGCCTCCGCCAGCCGGGCGCAGATGTCGGTGAGCTCGCGCGCCATCACGGCCGCCAGCCCCTCGTCGTCCCGGGCCCGCCGGCCGGTCGCCGTACGGCCCATCGCGTGCGCCTCGGCCGCCAGATCGCGGGTGTAGTGCATGCACGCCACCAGGTACGCCCGGTGCTGCTCCGAGGAGGTCGACACCATCGACTGCAACTGGTCGTACGAGTCCTGCAGCCAGCGCGGCGCGTCGTGGTCCCCGCGCCGCTCGACGTCCTTGGCGTGCGCGTCCGGGTCGGCCGGCAGCGTCCGGGCCAGGATCTGCAACCGGGTCACGAAGCCGTCCCCGTTGGCGACGTGCTTCAGCAGCGTGCCGAACCGGTCGACCAGCGCCTCCTGGTCCTCCGAGTCGCGCAGGCCGACACCCGGGCCCTCGATCTCGATCGCGGCCGTCACCGTCCGCCGCTCCAGGTGCATCAGCACCCCGACCTCGTCCGGCCCGAACGGCGCGGTCAGCCAGCGCAGCCGCCCCACCCCGGGGGGCGGGCCGACCTCCACCTCACGGCCGTCCATCCGGGTCCCGGCGTCCATCACGTCCGAGCGCCACACCGACCGGCCGCTCCGCACCGTCCGGCGGTAGGTGCGGTTGATCTCCGCCCACTTGTAGAACGTCCGCCTGCGGTACGGCACGTACACCGCCGCGATGGCCACCATGGGCAGGCCGATCAGGCCGCCGATCCGCAGCGGCAGGACCGGCATCAGCAAGCCCCAGAGCATGCCGAGGAACGCCCCGAAGATGATCAGGACGATCTCGCCGGACTCCCGGTTGCGGCCGATCGGCGCGTTCGGGCGGGCCTTGCCGATCAGGTAGGTGCGGCGCTGGTGCACGTACGGCTGGGCGTACTGGGCTCCGTACTGGCCGAGCGGTTCACTGCTCACTTACCCGTCACCCTCCCTTCGCTGAGTTGCTGTCCCGGATCGGAACCGAGGTCTGCGGCGGCCCGGCCTGCGGTGGTGGCGCCGGCGTCCGTCCGGCGTGCGCGGCGATGCCCGGCGCGACCGAACCGCCGCCCGCACCCCCGCCGCCACCACCCGCACCGACCGGCCCGCGGTCACCGTGAGTGGTGATGCCCTGCTTCATCAGGTTCGCGGTGCCGTTGATCATCGCCGATCCGGCCGACACCGCGCTCGCCCGGGCATGGCGCATGTTCATGATCTCGTCGCCGAAGCCCGGCACGAAGCGGTACACCGCGGCACTCGCGAAGATCGACAGGAACAGGATCGCCAGCCCCGACAGCACCCTTGCGAAGTCGTCGCTGGCCCCGGCCCCCGACGCCACCGCGCCCGCCAGGCCCAGGATGACCACGATGATCGGCTTCGCCAGGTCCACCGCTACCATCACCCCCGCCCACCGGCGCACGTGCTTCCACAGCTGCTTGTCCACCAACCCCGCGTACACCGCCGTACCCAGCAGCGCGCCCACGTACAGCATCGCCGCCCGGATCAGCAGCTCGATCCAGAGCACCGCCGCCGCCAGCACCGCCACCAGCGACACGATGATCAGGATCAGCGGGCCGCCGCCCATGTCACCCTTCTCCAGGGTGTCGGCGAACGCGCCCAGGTACGACCCGGTGTCCGACTTCGTCCCCACCGCGATCCCCTTGGTCAGCCCGTCCGTCACGCTCACCACGGTGTAGAGGATCAGCGGCGTGAACGCGGACGCCACGACGGTCAGCCACAGGAAGCCGATCGCCTCCGTGAACGCCGTCGCCAACGGCGCCCCCCGCACCGCCCGCTTCGTCACCGCCAGCAGCCACAGCACCAGCGTGATCACCGTCGACACGGCGAACACCACCGCGTACTGCTGCAGGAACGACGCGTTGGTGAAGTCCACCTGCGTCGTCCCGTCGATCGCGCTCGACAGCTTCCGCACCACCCAAGCCGCCGCCTGGGCACACCCCTTGGCCAACGACCCCAACGGATCGGCCACACTCCCGATGGCCCCACCGCCCGGGAGCGCGCCGGAGCCCGGCTTGTCCACGCAGAGGATGCCGTTGCCGGAGATCGGCAGGTCAGGGCAGTTGGCGCTCGGCATCGTGGTCGGCGTCGGCGTGGCCGTCGGTGACGGCTCGGCGAAAACCCGCTGGGCCGCCAGCAGCGCCGCGACCTGCAAGGCGGCGAACGCGCCCGCCAGCGTGCCCGCTCGGCGTGCGGTGGAACGGTGTGAGGTCTGGTCAACGGGCATAGCGGAACCCCCCGAACTGCTGGACGGCGCCGGTGATCTCGTCGGCGGTGGCGGCCTGCTGGTCCCCCGGCATCGGCGCGGGGCCCTGCTTGCTGGTGAAGTCGGTGAGCTTCCAGTCGCTGCCCGTCCAGTGGAGCGAGAGCGTGAGGGTGAACCAGTTCGTCGTCACGGGCTGGACCGAGCGTTCGCCGGCGAGGCCGGTGAGGCCGGTGCACCAGACCTCGACCTTGGCGTCGCCGTCGCTGTAGCCGGTCGACTTGGCGCCGACCGGGACGGTGCGGCTGACGAACGTGAGGCCCTTGGGCGCGTGGCCCTGGGCGTCGAGGCCGTAACGGGCGGCGGTGTCACCGCCGAACCCCTGGTCCAGGCGGCTCTGCAGGGCCGAGACCGCGCCCGGGTCGGCGATGGTGGCGACGATGGTGTGGCGGCTGTCGGCGCGGAACATGTCGGCGGAGCCGATCGCCACCGCGTAGTTGGCGGCGGCGGACTGGGCGCCCTGGTCGGTGTGCGGGTAGCCGGATCCGATGCCGTTGGTAGTGGTGCCGACGGGCTGGTCGCCGCTGGGGGCGGGGCCGGCGCCGGCGGGCGCGGTGGGGGCGGCGTGGTCGGCGGAGCTGCCGGTGCTGCCGGGGTCGGGTTTGTCGCGGTTGGCGATGGCGATGGCCACAACGAGCAGGGTGACGACGACGAGGACGGCCAGCAGGGTGCGGAGCGGTCGGGCCTGACGCTGGGTCGGCTGGGAGGAGGGCTGTTCGCCGACCGGCAGCCGCGTACGGGTGTGCGGCTGGTCGTCGGACAACGGCACGGCGGCCCTCCTGGTGCGGGGAGCCGGGGGGCTCCGGGGGCCCTCCGCCGGGGGCGGGCGCGGACGGAGGGTGGGAACGGGGGGTGGACTGCTGGCGGGTGGGCTCGGGGCGGTCCGGACGGGGACCTGGCCCCGGGGCGGGCGGGCCTGGCTACTGCTGTCCGATCGTCAGATCGCCATGCCGTAGACAATGGTGAACAGAGTGCCGAGTGATCCAATGATGAACACGCCGGTCAGACCGGCGACGATCAGCCCCTTGCCCTGTTCGGCACCGAAGCTGTCGCGCATCGCGGTCGCACCGATTCGCTGTTTGGCCGCCCCCCAGACGGCGATGCCGAGGCAGATGAGGATGGCGACGGCCATGATGACCTCGACCATCACCCTGGCCTCCGACCCGAGGGTCGCGAACGGGCCCCAGTCCGGGGCGATCCCGCCGATGATGGTGTCGATATTCGGCTTCTTTGGAGGGTCTTCGGCCAGGTGGCCGATCGCGTTCGTGTGCACGCTGCTCAGGTTCATTTCCATCTCACCGCCCGATCAGGCAAATTCAAGGGCCCTGACCCCGCCCGCGCGAAGGGTCGGTACCTATTCTTGGCCAGATCTGATGTCGACTTGGCTACTTCTCGCGGATTGGTCGTGAGGCACCGGGCACGTACGCGAGGATGTCCACCGTACGAAGGATAGCGCTCACTCTTTGTATCTCTGATGATTGCGGTGAGCAACGCCTTCCGGAACACTTCGACTGACGATTCGTCGGGATGGTGCTGATGGTACTCCGGAAGGCCGGTACGGCCGCCGCCGCTGCGGGAGTTGTGACGTTCGGGTTGCTGGGTTTGGTGACGGTGGGGACGTTCGCGGCGAGTGGGACGCCGCAGCCGTCGGCGAATCGCGCCGCACTCTCGCCGGGGACGGTCCCGGCGGCGTTCCAGGCGCCGATCCAGCAGTGGGGCGCGCTCTGCCCGGAGATCTCGCCGCCGATGCTCGCGGCACAGCTCTACCAGGAAAGCGGTTTCGATCCGAAGGCCCAATCGGGCGTCGGGGCACAGGGAATGGCGCAGTTCATGCCCGATACCTGGGCGGCGTACGGCACGGACGCCAATGGGGACGGCAAGAAGGACGTCTGGGACCCGCTGGACGCGATCGCCTCGGCGGCCACCTTCGACTGCGCGCTCGCGAAGGACGTCGCCAAGGTCCCGGGCGACCGGCAGGCCAACCTGCTGGCCGCCTACAACGCCGGCCCGTACGCGGTGACCAAGTACAACGGGGTGCCGCCGTACAAGGAGACCCAGGGCTATGTGAGGAACATCCAGGCGATGGCCCGCAGCTTCTCGGTGCCCACGGCCCCGGTGGAGGTGTCCGGGCAGTCGGCCGGGGCGATCTACTTCGCGCAGAGCAAGCTCGGGACGCCGTACCTGTGGGGCGGGGAGGGGCTGCCCTCGCAGAACGGGCGGTTCGACTGCTCGGGTCTGACCCAGGCGGCGTACGCCAGCGTGGGCATCACGCTGCCCCGGGTGGCGAACGACCAGTGGTACGCCGGGCCGCACCCGTCGCGCGATCAGCTGCGGCCGGGCGACCTGGTGTTCTGGGCGACGGACCTGAACGATCCGCGGAGCATCCACCACGTCGGGATCTACGTGGGCGGCGGCTACATGATCAACGCGCCGCACACCGGCGCGGTGATCCGCTACGACAAGATCGACACCAGGGAGTACATCGGCGCGACCCGGGTCACCTCGGACGGCGCCCAGGCGCTGCCGGCCCGCAACGCGGACGGCTCCGTGAGCGCCCCGAGCCGCCCGGGCTCGACGGCACCGACCGGCGCGACCGGCACGACCAGCCCGACCGCGGCGACCACCCCCTCGGCCCCGGTGGCCCCGGCAGCCCTGCCGAGCCCCGACAGCGCCGCCACCCGGCCCGCCGCCGGACCGCCCGCGGCCACCGCGCCACCCGCCCCGACCGGCCCGGACCCCGCCGGGGCGGGGCAGCCGGCGGCGAAGAACTGAGCCGCCCGTGGCCCCGAGGTGTGAGTGCCCTGTGGACGCTGAGTCAAGTTTCCATAACCGCGCGTTTCCGTGGAACGCTGTGCCCCGGCGATGACGTTGGTCCCGATGGCCCACCGTCAGCTTCCCGCACGGGGAGGGCCCCGACCGGATCGAACAGCTGCAGCGGACCAGAAGGAGGTGCGGCGTGTCGACGCCGCTTGCCGACACGACCAACCCCGACCTCGGCCTGCTCTACGCCGTCAACGGACTGGCCAAGCGCTCCCCGCAGTGGCTGGACCACCTGGTCTCGTGGATCGGTGAGTACGGCATCCTGATCGGCCTGGCGATGCTGGGCCTGGTGGCCTGGCTGCAGGCGAGACGCCGCCCGGACGCGCCGGTGGCCGTCGCCGGGCTGCTCTGGGTGCCGCTCTCCGTCGCCATCGCCGAGCTGGCCAACCTGCCGATCGCCGCGATCGTGAACCGTCCGCGCCCGTTCGTCGACCACGGCGGGCTGCTGGTGCTGGTGGACGGCAAGGCCGGCACCCACTCCTTCGTCAGCGACCACTCGACCATGACGATGGGCGTGGCGGTGGCGCTGTTCCTGGTGAACCGGCGGCTCGGCTGGATCGCCGGCGGCCTGGCCCTGTTGCAGGGCTTCTGCCGGATGTTCATGGGCGTGCACTACCCGACCGACGTGATCGGCGGCTTCGCGCTCGCCGCCGCGGTGGTGCTGCTGCTGGCGCCGATCGCGATGGCGGTGCTCGTCCCGCTCTGCCACGCGCTGGGCCGGACCGCCCTCGCCCCGCTGATCCGGGCGCCGGAGCGCGCCGGCGGCGGCCCGCGCGGTCGGCGGCGCGGGCGCGAGCGCGGGGCGGTGCGCTCCGAGGAGCAGCCGCCGGAGTCCGATCTGGCGGCGTGAGCCGCCCGGCCCGGCTACCCCGGTCCGCCCCCGTTCCCGGCGAGGGCGAGGTGGTCGTCCCCCTCGCGCCGGACCAGGTCGCGCGAGCGGCGGGCCGGTGAGAACCAGCCACAGCTGCAGGTCGCGAAGGCGAAGGAACCGCGCTCGCTGACCGCGACGCGGTGTTCGGGCATCCGGGCGGTGCCGGGGGAGGCCGGCAGCTCACTGTGCACGTGGTTCACCGTAACGCGCCGGGCGCCGGGCGCGCGATGCCGTCCACAAGACCTCTTCCGCGTAACCCTTCGCGGCTCAACTCGTTTGCCCGGAAAGAGCTCTGTTCACCTGGTGGTGTCGGCAGGGCAGTCGGGCCCGAGGGGGTTGTCGCGAGGATGAAGATGACCGACCAGCAGCGTGGCGGACGGCCGGGGCGCCGTCCGCGGCCGCATCTGCGTTCGGCGGCCGGGGCCGCCCTGCTCGCCGCCGCCCTGGCCGGCCTGTCCGCCGGCTGCGCGGCCGGCACCGGCGGCGGCTCCTCCGACCGGCAGTCCGGTCCCCCCGACCAGCTCGCCGCGGACCCGCTGACGGCGGTGCGCAACACCGCCGACATCACCGGCCGCACCGGCTCCGCGCACAGCGCCACCGAGCTGGTCACCGAGTCGTCCGAGAAGAAGGCCGTCTTCACCGGGACGGGCGGCTACGACTACGTGAAGCGGGTCGGCCGGCTGGAGGTCCAGGTGCCGCCGGGCGCGGCGACCACCGGGAAGATCGTCGAGGTGGTCCTGCCGGGCACCGTCTACCTGCAGAACAGCGGCGCCAAGGTGCCCGAGGGCAAGTGGGTCAAGCTGGACGTACGCCAGCTGCCGGACGGCAACCTGGTCAGCAGCGGCGCCACCGACCCGGCCTCGGCGGCGGGCGCCCTGCGCGGGGCGCAGAAGGCGGAGGCGGTCGGCACCGAGACCGTCGACGGGGTGGCGCTGCACCACTACCGCGGCACCCTGGACCTGGCCAAGGCGGCCGACGCGACCGGCGGCCGCGGCGGGGACGGCCTGCGGATGGGGGCCCAGACCTTCACCGTGAAGGAGGTCCCGTACGACGCCTGGCTGGACGACCAGGGCCGGCTGCACAAGGTGGTCGAGGTGTTCACCTTCGCCGGGGTGGCCGGTTCGAAGGAGGCCAAGGACCAGGTGAAGGTGACGTCGACCACCTCGGTGACGGACTTCGGCAAGCCGGTGGAGGCGGCCGAGCCGCCGGCCTCGGACATCTACGCGATGAAACCCTCGGAAAGCCCGAAGTAGGCCGCCGGGGCAGGGCTCCGGCGCCGGGGCGAACCGGGGCGCCGCCGGAGCGGGTGGCCGCCCGGGGAGCGGTGGTCACCCGTTTCGGCGGCGCCGAGATGGCCCGTCCGTGCCATGTGGACGGGCTCCGAAGTGCCTAGGCTGGACGTCGGGTGGCTGCCGCCCGGGCTGGCGAGGCACTGAAGGGGTGGTGCAGGTGGTGTCGTCCACGGGCGGCCGCAGCGGCGGCCACGACGACGCGGCCCTCGACGAGATCGATCTGGCCGGCGAGCTGATGATCGCCGCGACGGCCAGCACCGGCGACCGGCTGCCGACCGAGCGGATCGACGAGGTGCTGCTCGACCGGATCGAGCCGGGGCGGACCGACGGCGAGGCCTGGCGGCAGGCCGACGGTTAGGGCGTTCCCGGCCAGGGGGTGTTCCCGGCCGGGTGGTGTCGGCGACCGGTGGCGTTCGCGGCCCGGGCCCGCTCGCCCGGCCCGGCCTCAGCTGCGCAGCAGCCGGCCGATCGCGGCCGTGGCCTCCGCGACCTTGGCGTCGAGTTCGGCGCCGCCCTCCTCGGCGGCGGCCGCGACGCAGTGCCGCAGGTGCTCCTCCAGCAGGGACAGCGCGAAGGACTGCAGCGCCTTGGTGCCGGCCGAGACCTGGGTGAGCACGTCGATGCAGTAGACGTCCTCGTCGACCATGCGCTGGAGGCCGCGGATCTGGCCCTCGATCCGGCGCAGCCGCTTGAGGTGGGCGTCCTTCTGCGCGCTGTAGCCGTGCGGGCCGTGCCCGGCCTGATGTCCCGTGGCGGCCGCGGGGGCGGCGGGTGCGTCGGCCTGCGCGTCGGTGCCGTGCCCGTGGTCCGGCTCGGTGCGCGCTTGCGTCGTGGTCATCGGCCCGCCTTCGTCTGGATGCCTGGTGGCTGCGTCGGCCACCAGTGTCCAACACCGGGGCCGTCCGTGGTGTTCCGACGGCCGACGCGGCATGTGCCGAAGGGTTCAGGGCGGGTTCCGGACGGTCTGCGAACGGGTTCCGGACGGTCTGCGAACGGGCCGCGGGCGGGCCGCCGCGCAGTTCACCCGTCTGAGCGGCGCCCCCGTCTTCCGTACGTCCCACGGGGACAATCCGGGCGAGGTTCCGTCAGACTGGGGGCTCACGTCCGCACCTGGGTGTGCGGTCCGGGTCAGCTGGTGCGGCAGCCGAACGGAAGAGGAGGTTCCGCCTCCACCATCACCACCCCGTTTGCACGATTGCGCTTGGTTGCACCTAGCATCGTTCAGTCCCTACCCCGCACATCGGAGATTTCCGTGCGTTTTAGCCTGACCCCGAAGGAGACGAGCTTCTACGACATGTTCTCTGCCGCCGCGGAGAACCTCGTCGTCGGTTCGAAGCTCCTGCTGGAACTGCTGGGATCAGACGTGTCGGCCCGCGCGGAGATCGTCGAGCGCATGCGCGCCGCCGAGCACGCCGGGGACGACACCACCCATGCCGTGTTCCACCAGCTGAACTCGTCCTTCATCACGCCCTTCGACCGCGAGGACATCTACAACCTCGCCTCGTCGCTGGACGACATCATGGACTTCATGGAGGAGGCCGTCGACCTGGTCGTCCTCTACGACATCCAGACGCTGCCGAAGGGGATCGAGCAGCAGATCGAGGTGCTGGCCCGGGCCGCCGAGCTCACCGCCGAGGCGATGCCGAACCTGCGCAGCATGTCGAACCTCACCGAGTACTGGATCGAGGTCAACCGGCTGGAGAACCAGGCCGACCAGATCCACCGCAAGCTGCTCGCCCACCTGTTCTCCGGCCAGTACGACGCCATCGAGGTGCTCAAGCTCAAGCAGGTCGTGGACGTTCTTGAGGAGGCGGCGGACGCGTTCGAGCACGTCGCCAACACGGTGGAGACCATCGCCGTCAAGGAGTCCTGACCCTCGTGGACATGGCAGCACTCATCGCCGTCGTCGGCGTTGCGTTCTTCTTCACCTACACCAACGGCTTCCACGACTCCGCGAACGCGATCGCCACCTCGGTCTCCACCCGTGCGCTGACCCCCCGGGCCGCGCTGGCGATGGCCGCGGTGATGAACCTGGCCGGCGCCTTCCTCGGCAGCGGCGTGGCGCACACCGTCTCCCAGGGGATCATCGAGACCCCCACCGGCGACCGGGGCATGGTGATCCTGTTCGCCGCACTGGTCGGGGCGATCGCCTGGAACCTGGTCACCTGGTACTTCGGCCTGCCGTCCTCCTCCTCGCACGCGCTGTTCGGCGGCATGGTGGGCGCGGCCATGGCCGGCGGCATCGACGTGATCTGGGGCGGTGTCCTCGACAAGATCGTCATCCCGATGATCGTCTCGCCGATCGTCGGCCTGGTCGGCGGCTTCCTGGTGATGCTGGCGATCCTGTGGATCTTCCGCCGGGCCAACCCGCACAAGGCCAAGCGCAACTTCCGGGTCGCCCAGACCGCCTCGGCCGCCGCGATGGCGCTGGCGCACGGTCTGCAGGACGCGCAGAAGACCATGGGCATCGTGGTGATGGCGCTCACCATCTCCGGCCACCACTCCGGTGAGGGCATCCCGGTGTGGGTGAAGATCTCCTGCGCCACGATGCTCTCGCTGGGCACCTACGCGGGTGGTTGGCGGATCATGCGGACGCTCGGCCGCAAGATCATCGAGCTGGACCCGCCGCAGGGCTTCGCCGCCGAGGCCACCGCCGCGACGGTCATGTACGTCACCTCGTTCGTCTTCAAGGCGCCGATCTCCACCACCCACGTGATCACCGCGGCGATCATGGGCGCGGGGGCCACCAAGCGGATCCGCGCGGTGCGCTGGGGCGTCGCCAAGAACATCGTGCTCGGCTGGTTCATCACGATGCCGGCGGCCGCCATCGTCGCAGCGCTGGTGTACTGGTTCGCCCACCTGTTCTGGGGCTGACCGGCCCCGCACGTGACAGGGCCCGCCCCCACATCTCGGGGGCGGGCCCTTCTTCATGCTCCACGGCGGCACCGCCATGCAGCACCGCGGAGCAGCCTGTGTGCTCGCCGTTCGCCTCCGGACACCGCGGTCCGTCGGCTGGGGGCGGGGGTACGGCCTAGCCGAAGCGGCCGGAGATGTAGTCCTCGGTCGCCTGGACCGACGGGTTGGAGAAGATCCGCTGGGTGTCGTCCAGCTCGACCAGCTTGCCGGGCTGGCCGACGCCGGCCAGGTTGAAGAAGGCGGTGCGGTCGCTGACGCGGGCCGCCTGCTGCATGTTGTGGGTCACGATGACGATGGTGAACTGCGACTTGAGCTCGCCGATCAGGTCCTCGATCGCGAGGGTGGAGATCGGGTCGAGCGCGGAGCAGGGCTCGTCCATCAGCAGGACCTGCGGCTCGACCGCGATGGCGCGGGCGATGCACAGCCGCTGCTGCTGGCCGCCGGAGAGGCCGGCCCCCGGCTTGTTCAGCCGGGTGTGGACCTCGTTCCAGAGGTTGGCACCCTTCAGCGAGCGCTCGACCACCTCGTCCAGGACGGACTTCTTGCGCACGCCCGCGAGCTTGAGGCCGGCGATCACGTTGTCGTAGATCGACATGGTCGGGAACGGGTTCGGGCGCTGGAAGACCATGCCGACCGAGCGGCGGACGGCGACCGGGTCGACGTTCGAGGCGTAGAGGTTCTCGTCGTCCAGGAGGACCTTGCCCTCGACCCGGGCGCCGGGGATCACCTCGTGCATCCGGTTGAGGGTGCGCAGGAAGGTGGACTTGCCGCAGCCGGAGGGGCCGATGAAGGCGGTCACCGAGCGGGGTTCGATGCTCATCGAGATGTCCTCGATGGCCTTGGTGGTGCCGTAGTAGGCGGACAGTCCGCTGACGTCGATGCGCTTGGCCATGATCGTTGCTTCTCTCGTCTGTCTTCGTACGTCAGTCGGTCAGTGTCCGCCCTTGGGCGAGCGCCAGCGTGCGATGCCCCGGGCGATGAGGTTGAGCCCCATCACGAAGGCGATCAGCACCAGCGCGGCGCCCCAGGCGCGGGCGTAGCCGAAGTCGTTGTTGACCACCGAGTACTGCTGCCAGATGTACATCGGCAGGGATTGCTGCGGTCCGTCGAACGGGTTGCTGTTGATGGCGTCGGCGCCGAAGACCAGCATCAGCACCGGGGCGGTCTCGCCCGTGATGCGGGCGACCGCCAGCATCACGCCGGTGGTGATGCCGCCGATCGCGGTGGGGAGGACGATCCGCAGGATGGTCTTCCACTTCGGCACGCCGAGCGCGTACGAGGCCTCGCGCAGCTCGTTCGGGACGAGCTTGAGCATCTCCTCGGTGGACCGGACCACGACCGGCATCATCAGGATCGCCAGTGCGAGGCTGCCCGAGAAGCCCGAGTAGCTGAAGCCCAGGGCGATGTTCCAGAGCGAGAGGACGAACAGACCGGCGACGATCGATGGGATGCCCGTCATGACGTCGACGAAGAAGGTGACGGTCTTGGCGAGCGTGCCGCGGCCGTACTCGACCAGGTAGACGGCGGTCAGCAGACCGACCGGGGCGGCCATCGCGGTGGCCAGGGCGACCTGCTGCATGGTGCCGAGCAGCGCGTGGTAGATGCCGCCGCCGGGGCCGGAGGCGATCACGCCCTTCATCGAGTGGCTCAGGAAGTTCCCGTTCACCACGCCGATGCCCTGCTGGATCGTGTAGACCGTCAGGGAGATCAGCGGGACGACGGCCAGGATGAAGGCGACCCAGACCACCGAGGTGGCGAACCGGTCCTTGGCCTGGCGGCGGCCCTCGACCTGGGCCGAGACGCCGTAGCTGATCACCAGGAACAGCAGGGCCGAGATCAGGCCCCACTGCAGGTGGCTCTCCAGCCCCGCGGCGGCGCCGATCCCGCAGCCGACCGCGATCGAGCCGACCGCGACGGCGGCCGGGGCCCACTTGGGCAGCCGGTTGGCGGTCAGCGACCGGCTGAGCGGCCGGGCGTCGGCCGTGACGGAAGTCGTTGCCGCGGTCATGCGTTGGCCCCCGAGTACTCCTTGCGGCGGGCGATGATCAGTCGCGCGGCACCGTTCACCAGCAGGGTGATGACGAACAGGACGAGGCCGGAGGCCATCAGGGCGTCACGCCCGTTGTTGCCGGCCTCGGCGAACTTCAGCGCGATGTTCTGCGCGAAGGTGCCGCCGCCCGCGTCGAGGATGTGCAGCGAGAGCACGTTGCTCGCGGACAGCACCACCGCGACGGCGATGGTCTCGCCCAGCGCGCGCCCGAGGCCGAGCATCGAGGCCGAGATGATGCCGGGGCGGCCGAACGGCAGCACCGCGGTGCGGATCATCTCCCAGCGGGTCGCGCCGAGCGCGAGCGCCGCCTCCTCCTGCATCCGCGGCACCTGACGGAACACCTCGCGGGAGACCGCCGTGATGATCGGCAGGACCATGATCGCCAGCAGGATGCCGACGGTGAACAGGTTGCGCGGGGTGCCGGACTTGGTCTGGTCGAAGAGGTACGTCCAGCCGAGGTACTGGTTGAGCCAGCTGGTCAGGCCGTCCATGTGCGGGACCAGGAAGAGCGCGCCCCACAGGCCGTAGACGATGCTGGGGACGGCCGCGAGCAGGTCGACCAGGTAGGCGAACGGCTGGGCGATCTTCCGCGGCGCGTAGTGCGAGATGAACAGCGCGATCCCGATGGCCACCGGGACGGCGATCG
This sequence comes from Kitasatospora sp. NPDC098663, assembly GCF_044760075.1. Taxonomy (NCBI): domain Bacteria; kingdom Bacillati; phylum Actinomycetota; class Actinomycetes; order Kitasatosporales; family Streptomycetaceae; genus Kitasatospora; species Kitasatospora sp. NPDC098663. The sequence goes on from NZ_JBIWAP010000047.1 coordinate 63,812, forward strand.
TCATCGCGATGACGGCGCTGACGAGGGTGCCGAAGGCCAGGACGGCGATGCCGAAGACCGGCTTCGTGGCGTCCGGCGTCCACTCGAAGGTGGTGAGGAAGTTGCCCTCGTTGGTGCTGAGGGCCAGGCCCGCGCGCCAGGCCAGGAAGCCGGCGATCGCGGCCATGATGACCAGCAGCAGGATGCCCGAACCGCGGGCGAGGTTCATGAAGATCTTGTCGCCGAAGCGGCTGTCGCGCGGTCGGCGTTCCCTGCCTCGCGGGGCGGCAGGGGAGGATGAAGTCATTGTCTACTCCGGTCTGGTGGTGCCGCCCCGGAGGGGGACGGCACCATGGCGGCGGTGCCCCGGACGTTCGTGCTGGGTCGGTGCGTTCCGGTGGGACGACCCCGGCCCCCCTCGCTCACGGGGCCGTCCCACCGGTGCTCCTGTCGGGTCAGGCCAGGGAGGAGACGGCGGCCTTGACCTTGTCGCTGATGGCGGCGGGGAGCGGGACGTAGCCCTTGTCGCCGATCGCCTTCTGCGCGGCGTCGCTGACGGCGTAGGTCAGGAAGGACTTGAGGTTGTCCAGGTTCTCCGGCTTGTTGCCCTTGTCGCAGGCGATCTCGTAGGTCACCAGGATGATCGGGTAGGCGTTGTCGGCCTTGGTCCCGTAGTCCAGCGAGAGGGCGAGGTCGCCGTCGGTGCCCACGACGGTGGAGGAGGCGAAGGTGAGGGCGGCGTTGGCCGCGGTCGCCTCGACGGGCTTGGCCGCACCGGTGGCGATCTTGGCGCTCTTGAGGTTGTTGCTCTGCGCGTAGGACAGCTCGGCGTAGCCGATGGAGTTCTTGACCTGCTTGATCTGCGCGGAGACGCCGGCGCTGCCCTGGGCGGACTGGCCGCCCTTGCCCTTCCACGCCTTCTCCGGCGCCGCGGTCCAGGCGCCACCGGAGGTCTTGGCGAAGTAGGAGGTGAGGTTGTAGGAGGTCCCGGAGTCGTCCGAACGGTGGACGGTCTGGATCTCGGCGTCCGGCAGCTGCACGCCCGGGTTCAGGGCGGCGATCGCCGGGTCGTTCCACTTGGTGATCTGCGAGTCGAAGATCTTGGCGGAGGTCGGGCCGTCCAGGACCAGGTTGTCGACGTTGTCGACGTTGTAGACCAGCGAGACGAGACCCGCGACCAGCGGCAGGTCGATCGCCTTGCCGCCGGTGCAGACCGCCTTGGAGGCGTCGACGTCGGCGGGCTTGAGCGCGAAGTCGGTGCCGGCGAAGGCGACCTTGCCCTGGTTGAACTGCTGCACACCGGCGCCGGAGCCGCCACCGCTGTAGTTGACGGTGGTGCCGGAGCAGGACGCGCCGTAGGTGGTCTTCCACACGTCGATCGCGTTGGCCTGAGCCGTCGAGCCCGCAGCGAGCAGCGTCCCGCCCTTGCCACAGTTGACCGCGGCGGTCGAGGCGGAGCCGCTGGAGCCACCGGCCGCCTTGGCACCGTTGTCGTCCGAGCCGCAGGCAGCGAGCGACAGCGAGCTGACGAGCGCCATGGCACCGATGGCGAGGGCCTTGGAGCGGCCGTTCCGCTGGAGCTTCACAGGGGTGTCCCTTTCTGTGGCATTGCCGTCGCGCGGGCCGTGCGAGGACGGCGGGCGCGGGTTCTGCTGTGGTCCGGGGCCCGTTCGGCCCTCCGGTAAACCCGAAGTTAGGCCGGGTAGGTGACACGACAGCCGGTCACAAGTGAACGGAGAGTGAACCTCGAAAGGATGACAGGAAACTACGCCAGGTAGTCACGGTTGCGTCACGGCAAGGGCGCGACGAGATCACTCCCACCGCTCCTTCACCGACGGTGACCGCCCGCCCGTACGGGCTTCGCACCCAGGATCGCCAGCAGGGCGTCGACCAGCAACCGGTCGCGGTCGTGCGTCAACCGGGCGCGGGCCTTCCCGGCGGGCAGCCACTCCAGCCGGTCCACCTCGCGGTTCGGCCGGAACGCCCCGCTCGACGGCACCGCCGCCCAGTAACGCACCTCCTTCGGCCGGCCCTGCGCCAGGTAGTGCTGGGTCGGCAGCTCCGGACCGAGCAGGCAGGCGAACCCGGTCTCCTCGCGCACCTCGCGCAGCGCCGCCGCGACCACCCCCTCCCCCGGGTCCAGCTTTCCCTTCGGCAGGCTCCAGTCGTCGTACTTGGGCCGGTGGATCACCGCGATCCGCGGCCGCCCCAGCCGGCCGCTCTTCTTCGGCCGGCCCGGCAGCCACAGCACCGCGCCCGCCGCCAGGATCACCCGGGCGTGCCCCGCCCCGGTCGCGGGTGCGTCCACTGCCGGCCCGGTGCTCAGGCGATCGCGCAATTCAGGCCGTCCGTGGTGCGGGGGAATGCCCCCAGCCCTCGGCAGGGGGGAGGTCCGGCCAGCCGTCCAGGCCGGGCGGGAGGTCGGTCCACCGGCGGCCGAAGGCGTACCGCGCCGCCTCCACCTCCAGTCGCTGATCAGCATGCACCACGCCCAGCACGTAGGCGGTCGCCGGGGTGATCCGCGGAGTCCGCGCGGCGGTGGCCGCGGTGACCGCCGCGTCCGCCGCCTCCTGGTGCCGGCCCAACACCTCGTCCAGCTCGTCCAGTTCGGCGGATCCGCGGCCGCACACCTCCAGCGCGTACCGGGCCCGCTTCACCAGGATCCGCGTCCGCGCCCACGGCGCGTCGTCGGCCGCCAGCGCCGTGTCCGCGTCCACCGCGCCGCGCGCCGCCGGGACGGCGCCCAGCCGGCGCAGCCCGTCGCCGCCGTACGGCGTGGCGGCCCGGTGCAGCGGCAGCTGCTGGGCGCTCGCCGACAGCGCCGTGAACGCGGCGGCCGCCTGCGGCAGCAGCACCGCCGACGCCCGGCCGCCCGCCGACTCCAGCAGCGGGGCGTCGCCGACCAGCAGCGTCATCCGGTCCGCCAGCGCGTGCAGCCGGGCCGACCGGAGCTCCTGGAGCACCGAGGAGTGCGCCCTGGTCCGGGCCAGGGTCAGCTGCCGGTCCAGCAGCGCCCGCGCCTTGGGCGCCCCGACGTGCCCGGCCAGCATGCCCGTCCCGTCCGGATCGCTGCCGCTCAGCGAGTCCAGCGCGCCCAGCAGCCGGGCCGAGCGGCGGACGTAACCGGGCTCCAGCGCCAGCAGGTTGAACAGCCAGCGCAGTTCGGTGCGCGATTCCTGGGCCCAGGCCTGCTCGAAGACGGAGCCGAAGGTGTGCAGCAGCCCGCCGATCCGCCGGACCGCCCGCAGCAGGTCGGCGGTACCGGCCGCCGGGACGACCGCGGCCGTCCCCGGTCTGGCGCCGACCTCGCCCACCGTCAGCGGCAGGGCGCGCAGGAACGCGCCGGCCTGGGCGGTGAGGTGGCTGGAGAGGATGTCCCCGGCGGTCGTGGTGGCGGCCGCCTGGGCCGTCATCGGCGCATCGGTCATGGCGTGGTAGATCCCCGTTCCCCCGGGTTCGTCCCCCCGGGGCTGGTGGCCGACCGCTGGAACCGGTCCCCTGCGGTTCCAGCGGCTCGCATCAGTGGTCGCGTCAGCGCGAGGCGGCGGCCCGGCGGCGCAGGCGCGAGTCGATCAGCAGATCCTGGACGTGCCGCAGCGGCCGGCTCTCGGCGTCCTGCGAGTGGCGGGTCCACGCACCGTCCTGCCCCAGGTGCCAGGACTCGGTCTCGTCCGACATCCCGAGGTCGATCAGGCCGGACAGCTCGGCCCGGTGGGCCGGGTCGGTGATCCGCATCAGCGCCTCGATCCGGCGGTCCAGGTTGCGGTGCATCATGTCGGCGCTGCCGATCCAGACCTCCGGATCTCCGTTGTTGCCGAACACGAAGACCCGGGAGTGCTCCAGGAAGCGGCCCAGGATGCTGCGGACCCGGACGTTCTCGCTCAGCCCCGGCACCCCCGGCCGGATCGCGCAGATCCCGCGCACCCAGACGTCGACCGGCACGCCCGCCTGCGAGGCCCGGTACAGCGCGTCGATCACGGCCTCGTCGACGATCGAGTTGACCTTGAGCTTCACGTACGCCGGCCGGCCGGCACGGTGGTGGGCGATCTCGTTGTGGATCCGGGAGACCAGCCCGTCGCGCAGGCCGCGCGGGGCGGTCAGCAGGCGGCGGTAGGACTCCCGGCGCGAGTAGCCGGACAGCCGGTTGAAGAGGTCCGAGAGGTCGGCGCCGACCTGCGGGTCCGAGGTCAGCAGCCCCAGGTCCTCGTACAGCCGGGCGGTCTTCGGGTGGTAGTTGCCGGTGCCGACGTGCGAGTAGCGGCGCAGGGTGTCACCCTCCTGCCGGACCACCAGCGACAGCTTGCAGTGCGTCTTCAACCCGACCAGGCCGTAGACCACGTGGCAACCGGCCTCCTCCAGCTTGCGGGCCCACTTGATGTTGGCCTGCTCGTCGAAGCGCGCCTTGATCTCGACCAGGACCAGCACCTGCTTGCCCGACTCCGCCGCGTCTATCAGCGCGTCCACGATCGGCGAGTCGCCGGAGGTGCGGTACAGCGTCTGCTTGATCGCCAGGACGTCCGGGTCGGCGGCGGCCTGCTCCAGGAAGGCCTGCACCGAGGTGGAGAAGCTGTCGTACGGGTGGTGCAGCAGGACGTCCCGCTCGCGCATCGCGGCGAAGATGTCCGGCTGGGACGCCGACTCGACGTCCGTCAGCCCGCGGGCGGTGCCCGCCACGAACTTCGGGTACTTCAGTTCCGGGCGGTCCAGTTCGGCGATCCCGAACAGACCGGTCAGGTCGAGCGGACCGGGCAGCGGGAAGACCTCCGCCTCGGTGATGTTCAGCTCCCGCACCAGCAGGTCCAGGATGTAGGGGTCGATCGACTCCTCGACCTCCAGCCGCACCGGCGGGCCGAAGCGCCGCCGCATCAGCTCCTTCTCCAGGGCCTTGAGGATGTTCTCGGTGTCGTCCTCCTCCACCTCCAGGTCCTCGTTGCGGGTCACCCGGAAGGCGTGGTGGGCGAGCACCTCCATCCCCGGGAACAGCTCCTCCAGGTGCGCGCCCATCACGTCCTCCAGCGGGACGTAACGCTGCGGCGAGGCCTCCAGGAAGCGGGCCAGCGACTGCGGCACCTTCACCCGGGCGAAGTGCTTGTGCCCCGACACCGGGTTGCGCACCACCACGGCCAGGTTGAGCGAGAGCCCCGATATGTACGGGAAGGGATGCGCCGGGTCGACCGCCAGCGGGGTGAGGACCGGGAAGATCTTCTGCCGGAACAGGGTGTGCAGCCGGGCCTGCTCCTTCTCGGCCAGCTCCGGCCAGCGGACCACCTCGATGCCCTCGGTGGCGAGGTCCGGCAGCACCTCCTGCTGGAAGGCCGCGGCGTGCCGCGCCATCAGCTCGCGCGAGCGGGTCCAGATCAGGTCCAGCACCTCGCGCGGCTGGAGCCCGGACGCGCTGCGCTGGGCGACGCCCGTCGCGATCCGGCGTTTCAGCCCGGCCACCCGGACCATGAAGAACTCGTCCAGGTTGCTCGCGAAGATGGCGAGGAACTTGGCCCGCTCCAGCAGCGGGATCCCCGGATCCTCGGCGAGCTCCAGAACGCGCTCGTTGAACGCGAGCCAGCTGCGCTCGCGGTCCAGGAAGCGGCCCTGCGGCAGTGCGTCGAACTCCTGCTCGTCCTCGGCCGGCAGCTCGGGCGGTATCCCCAGCGCACCGGACATCCTGGCCGGCGGGGACAGCGAGGCAGAGACGGGGCGGGGGATGCTCATGGGCTCCAGCTCCTCCAGCAGCAGGACGTCGTCCGGACGCGAATGGCTCTGCGGGCCGTCGTCCTCGCCCAGGGCCAACGCCCACCCGCCGGGCGCGGTCCGTACAGGGCCGGCCGGCGCGTGGCGGTCGACTCTGCACGAGCGAGACACTACGGACTTCATCCTGTGATCTTCGCGGCAGCAATTGAATCCACGGTAAACACCGCATGGCCAGGAGGAAAGCTGAGTCGGTCGAGGCAAGGGCCGGTGACGTCCGACCCCTTGCCCCAGACCACCCGGAGCCGCTAGGTCCTGTAGGTCCTGTCCGGTCCTGTCAGGCTCCTAGGCCGCCTGGTCCTCGCGGTACTGGACGCGGTACATGAGGTCCACCTCGTGGATGGTGAACCCCAGTCGTTCATATACCCGCACCGCGGCCGGATTGTCGGCGTCGACGTAGAGCAGGACCGTCTCCAGTCCGCGCTCGCCGGCGTCCGAACCGGTCAGGTGACGCAGACCGGCGGCGGTCAGGGCACGGCCGAGACCGCTGCCCTGCTCCGCCGGGTCCACCCCGACCACGTAGACCTCGCCGAGCGCGGGCTCGGTGGCGGTGGCCGGGTGCACCTTGGTCCAGTGGAAGCCGACCACCTTGCCGCCCCGGGTGGCGAGGAAGAAGCCGGCCGGATCGAACCAGGGCTCGGCCAGCCGCTCCGCCAGGTCCCGCTCCGTCCAGGAGCCCTGCTCCGGGTGGTGGGCGAAGGCCAGCGCGTTCAACCGCAGCCACTCGGCGTCGTCCTCGCCGGGGCGGAAGGTCCGGAGCTCGACGCCCTCGGGGACGGCGACGGCCTCGGTCTGCGGCCCGGTGCGGCGCATCTGCCGCAGCTCACGGACCAGCTCGGCACCGTACCGGCCGGCCAGGTGCCGGGCCGCCGGGTGACCGCCGTGCACCCAGAAGTCCACCGCGTCGCGGCCGGCCCCGTGAGCCTGTGCCAGCACCGCGTCCACCAGCGGCCGGGCCAGGCCGCGGCCGCGGACGGCCGGGTCGACGACCAGCTCGGCGGCGGGGTTGGAGGCGGAGCCCTCCTGGACTTCGAGCTGTCCGTAACCGACGACGGCGCCGTGCTCGCTCTCGATGAAGTGGCTCACGCCGGGGCGCGGAGTGTCCGAGGAACGCAGCCGAAGCCGGCCCTGCTCGGACACGGCGGCCCGGCCGTCCACCGCCTGGGCGTCCGCCAGAACGTGCAGGGCGCCGTCGCGCTGCTCGGGGCGGAGCGCACTGTTCGCAATGACCGCTGTCTGATCGTCCATGCCCCGACGATACGTCACCGGAAATGCAAAGAACCCCCATCCGGTCTCCCGGATGGGGGTTCTCTGTGAATGATTGTTCGGCGGCGTCCTACTCTCCCACAGGGTCCCCCCTGCAGTACCATCG
>NZ_JBIWAP010000048.1:0-68157 GCF_044760075.1 Kitasatospora sp. NPDC098663
CCTGGGCCATCACCCCCACCACCACATAACGCAGGAGGGGCTGTCCCCAACCGGGACAGCCCCTCCACCAACAAGATCTTCAGGAGCCTTCTAGGGCGCCTGTTCGGCGGCGCGGGCGGCGATGGCGGCGGTGATCCGCAGGACGTCGGCGGGGCGGGCGGGGTCGAGGCCGGTGAGGGCGGCGATCCGGCGCAGCCGGTAGTCGACGGTGTTCGGGTGCAGGTGCAGGGCGCCCGCGGTGTGTCGCCGGTTGAGTCCGCCGGCCAGGTGGGTGCGCAGGGTGGTGAGCAACTCGCCGCCGTCGGCCAGTGGTTCGAGCAGTGCGGCGAGCCGGGAGCGGGCCTGGCTGGGGCGGGTGAGCTGGTATTCGAGCAGGACGTCGTCGAGCCGGTACAGGCCCGGTGGGCGGTCGAACGCGCGGGCCACGTCCAGGACTTCGTACGCGAGTGCGGCCGCGCCCGGCACCTCGCCCGGTGCGGCGGTTGCCACCGCGGCCAGGACGGGGACGCCCCCGGCCCGGGCGGCCGCGGCGACGGTGGCGGCCAGGTGCTGCCACGGGAGCTCGGCGGGTGTGCCGGGGCGTCCGGGCGTTCGCTCCGGCCGGGCCTCCGGGGACGGTCCTAGCGGGACGAGTGGGCTGAGCGGGACGAGTGGGCCGAGCGGGACGAGCACGAGACCGCCCGAGGGGGTGAGCGCGGTGATCGCCGAATGTCGCGTCCGGTGGTCGAGTTCGGCGACGAGCCGGCGGAGCTTGCGGCGGCCGGCGATGCCCGGGTCGACGCCGGGGGCGTGTTCGTCGGGGTGGTCGGCGACGGACAGGCACAGGACGGCGTACCGGGGCGGCAGTTGGAGCCCGGCCCGGGCGGCGGCCTCGTCCGCCGGGGCGCCGGCGAGCAGTGCGGTGAGCAGCGACTGCCGGGCGGCTGTGTGCCGGTCGCCGGCCGGGCGGCGTTCGTCGAGGTAGCCGGCGCCGGCGGCGGTGGTGGCCTGGCGGAGCTGGTCGAGCAGCAGCCGGTTGAGGACGAGCAGGTCGGCGGCGTCGCCGTCGCGGGCGTGCCGGGTGACGAACTCCCAGCAGACCTCCAGCCCGAGGTGGTGGGCGAGCAGGACGGCGTCCAGTGGCAGGCCCTCCTCGGCGCGGCGGGCGGCGGCCTCCCGGACGGCGGCGAACTCCTCGTCGGGGGCGGGGAGTCCGGTGCGGACGGCGTGGGCCAGGGCGCGGATCCGGCGCTCGGTGTCGCGGGTGAGTTCGCCGGTGAGCTGTTCGCGGGGCAGGCGGTGGTACACCGGCACGCGGTCCAGCAGGGCGGCGACCACGATCTCGGCCAACTCGCGTACACCGCACAGGAGTCGCTGGTCGGCCGGTCGGCCGCCGATCACCGGGACGCGCCAGCCGGGCGTCCGGTCGGCGGTGCGGTCGGGTGTGCGGTCGGGGGCGGCGGTGGGCGCGGAGTGCGGCTCGGAGCGGGGTGTGGCGTCGGGTGAGCGGCCGGGCGAGGCGGCGGGTGCGTTGTGACCGGTCACAGAGAACACCGTCCAGGTCTGGGGAACGCCCAAGGGCCGGGCCGGAGGGGCGACCGCATGATGGAGCCACTCGGGTTACCTGTTGGTAACAAACTTCCGCCATGGAGGCAACAGTTGAGAACCCCACTTCTCCGCTTCTCCGCAACTCCCTTGCGCCGCAGGCTCGGCGGGGCCATCGGCGCGACCGTCCTGGCAGGCGCGCTGCTGGTCGGCGCGTCGGCCGCCCCGGCGAGCGCCGCGACGTCCCCCTCCGTCGCGCCCGCCGCCGCCCGCTCCATCACCTCCACCTCCGCCGAACTGCCGCCCGACGGCGACTCGGTGGCTTCGCCGCCCGGCGCCAACGACTGGACCTGCCGCCCGAGCGCCGCCCACCCCGATCCGGTGGTCCTCGTGCACGGCACCTTCGCCAACCGCTACGAGAACTGGCTCGCCCTCTCCCCGCTGCTGAAGGGCCTCGGGTACTGCGTCTTCGCGCTCGACTACGGCACCATCCCGGGCGTCACCTCCAGCGGCAGCGGTCTGTTGCTACCGATCGGCGGCCTGGGCCCGGTGCCCGAGTCGGCCGCCCAACTCGGCCGGTTCGTCGACCTGGTGCTGAAGGCGACCGGCGCGGCCAAGGTCGACATCGTCGGGCACTCGCAGGGCGGCATGCTGCCGAACTACTACCTGAAGTTCCTCGGCGGCGCCGCGAAGGTCGGCCGGGTGGTCGGCCTGGCGCCGTCCAACCACGGCACGACGCTCGACGGGATCACCAACCTCGTGCCGTACTTCCCCGGCGTCGCGGACCTGATCTACACCGTCTGCCAGGCCTGCCGCGACCAGGCGGTGGGCTCCGACTTCAACCGCACGATGGCCTCCCGCCCGGACACCGTGCCGGGCGTGAGCTACACGGTGATCTCGACCGTGTACGACGAGGTCGTCACCCCGTGGCGGACCCAGTTCCTGACCGGCCCGGCCGTCGACAACGAGGTGCTGCAGAACCACTGCCCGATCACGCTCGCCGAGCACGTGGCGATCGCGTTCTCGCCGACGGCGCTGCACCTGGTGGCCAACGCCCTGGATCCGGCGCACGCCACCCCGGTGTTCTGCGGCTGAGCCGCACCCGTCGGAACGCCGCGGCCCGGGAGGGGGACCTCCCGGGCCGCGGCGTTCCGGTGCCCGGGCGCCCCGGTCCCCCGGCGTCAGCGCGACGGGCGGAGCGTGACCACGGCGGTGACCCCGCCGGCCCGGATCCGCACCTCGCGCGGGCCGGCTCCCTCCAGCAGGGCGGCGTCGTAGCGCTCCAGCACCGCGTCGCCGTCGACGGCGGCCGAACCGGTGAGGCAGACCAGCAGGACGGTCGCCTCCGGCGGGACGTCCACGGCGGCCGGTGCGGTCAGCACGTCCACGGCGGCGACGACCCGGCTGCGGCGGGTCATCACGTTGAAGTCGACCACCGGGCCGGCCGACAGCCGACAGTCCGTCACGGCGTCACCGGAGAAGGCGAAGGGGCGGAAGGGCGCGTCGACCGGATGCTCGGCGCCGTCGACGGTGAGCGTCATGCCGGGGCCCTCGACCAGGGTGATCACCCGGTCGACGCCGGGGAACGGCGAGAACGGCCCGGCCGACGCGACGTCCGCGAGGCTGACCCGCCAGTCGAAGGCGTCCAGCCCGGCCCCGACCGGGAAACCAGCGACCTCCCTGGTCACCCCGCCCCCGTTGAGCCACGCCGTGGCCGGGCGCTCGTCCGCCCGCAGTACCTGGATCCGTCCGCTGCTCGTCATGGCCCGCATCCTGCCACCACGTCCGCACGCGGCCGCGTCGGGTGCCGCCCGGGGCCGTCGGCGGTGGGCACGGTCGGACCGGCCGTGCCGACGACCCGGGTGCTCCCGTCAGCGCCGACCGACGGTCAGCGCCGACGGACGGTCAGCGCCGACGGATGGTCAGCGCCGAGGGATGGTCAGCGCCGACGGACGGCCAGCGGCAGGAGCGCTCCCGCCGTGGCCGCCACCGCGACGGTGGTCAGGGCCATCGGCAGCCCCACCGCGTCGGCGAGGAAGCCGATCACCACCGGGCCGATCAGCATGCCGCCGTACCCGAGCGTCGAGGCGAACGCGACGCCCTGCGGGCCGCCCGCCGCACCGGCCCGGGCGATCGCGAGGGGAAAGAGGTTGGCGAGGCCGAGGCCGACCAGGACGAACCCGCAGACGGCCAGCGGCACCACCGGGGCGAGGGCGGCGACGAGCATGCCGGCCGCCGCGGTCAGGCCGCCGAGCAGCATCAGCCGGGTCTGGCCGAGCCGGATGGACAGCCAGGTGCCGCCGACCCGTCCGCTGGTCATGGCGAAGGCGTACGCGGCGTACCCGGCGGCGGCCGTCCCGGGGCTGGCGTGGACGTCGTCGGTGAGGTGGAGGGTGGTCCAGTCGGCGATCGCGCCCTCGCCGTACGCGGTGCACAGCGCGGTGAGGCCGAGCAGCAGGACGAGCAGCCGCAGGTGCGGGGCGGCGCGGCCGGCCGTGCTGGGGGTGCCGTGGTCACTCGTGGTGTCGCCGGTGGTGCCGCCGTCGCCCGCGCGGCCGGGCGCGACCAGCGGTGCGGCCGGGCTGCGCAGCAGGACGAGGCCCGCGCCGGCGGTGACGGCGAGGCCGAGCAGTCCGCCGAGCGCGAGCGCCCAGGCGGTGCTCAGCGCACCGGCGAGGAGCCCGCCGAGGCCCGCGCCGAGCAGACCGCCGAGGCTGTACCCGGCGTGGAAGCTCGGCATGACGGGCCGTCGCAGCTGCGCCACCAGGTCGACGGCGGCGCTGTTCATCGCGACGTTGGCGCCGCCGTACCCGGCGCCGAAGAGCAGCAGCACGCCGCCGAGCGCGGCGACCGAGTGGGCGTGCGCGGGCAGCGGGACGGCGAGGCTGAGCAGGGCGAGCGAGCCGACGGTCACCGGGCGCGAGCCGTACCGCAGGCACAGCCGCCCGACGAGCGGCATGGTGAGGACGGCGCCGATCGACAGGCAGAGCAGGGCCAGCCCGAGGGCGCTGTGCGAGGCGTCGACCTGGCTGCGGATGTCCGGGATGCGGACCACCCAGGCGGCGAAGAGGAAGCCGTCGACGGCGAAGAACGCGGTGAGCGCGAGCCGTGCCGAGCCCCAGGGGCTGTCCGTTCCGGGGGGTGTGCTGCGAGACTGGGGGGAGGTCTGGTCGGGTCGGGGACGCGGGCGGATTTTGTTTCGAAGCGGCACAAAGTCACAATAGGGGCGTGCAGCTCTCACCTTCAAGTCCGCGACCAGGTTCCGGAACCGACCTCGAAGCGCAGCGCGACGCCCACCGCCGCGCGGCCCCCGATCGCGGTCGGACGCTGCTCGGCCCCGCGCTCTCGCTCATCCACACCGGACAGACGCCCACCCGCTCGGCGCTCACCCGCGCGCTGGACGTCACCCGGGCCACCGCCGGGGCCGTCACGGCCGAACTGGAGGCGCTCGGGCTGATCACCGTCGACTCGCGCCCGGCCGGCGGCGGACGCGGACGCCCCTCGCACCGGCTCGCGATCGACCCGCAGGGCCCGGTCGTGGTCGCCGGGCAGATCCACGCCGACGGGCTGAGCGTCACCCTGGCCGGCCTCGGCGGCCTGCTCGACCCGCCTGTCCATCTGCCGCTGCCCGCCGCCACCGACCCGGTCCGGATGCTGCGCGCCGTCGCCGAGGCGGGCGCCGAACTCGCCCGCGCGACCAGCCGGCGGTGCCTCGCCGCCGCGCTCGCCCTGCCCAACCCGGTCACCGAACCCGACGGAGCCGCGCTCGCCGCACTGCACTTCGCCTGGCCCAGCGGCACCCCGGTCGCCGACCTGTACGACGTCGAGGTGGGCCGCGCCGACCACGGCCCCGGCGCCCGGCGGCCGCTGCCCACCGCCCTCGCCAACGACGCCAACCTCGCCGCGCTCGCCGAGTACCGGCACGGCGCTGGGCGCGGCGCCCGGCACCTGCTCCTCGTCACCTCCGGCCATCGCGGCGTCGGCGGCGCGCTGGTGATCGACGGCCACCTGCACACCGGCAGCGCCGGGCTGGCCCTGGAGGTCGGCCACCTCACCGTCGACCCGCAGGGCCGGCTCTGCCCGTGCGGCAACCGGGGCTGCCTGAACTCCGAGACCGACCCCGACGCTCTGTTCGCCGCCGCCGGGCTCACCCCCGAACCGGGGCGCCCGCTGCTCGACCAGGCGCGCGAACTGTGCCGGGCGGCCGCCACCGACGAACGCGCGCGGGCCGCCGTGGAACACGTCATCGACCGGCTCGGGCTCGGACTCGCGGGCGTCGCCAACATCCTCAACCCGGACCGGGTGGTCCTCAGCGGGCTCCACCTGGACCTGCTGGAGGCCGCGCCCGAGCGGCTGCGCGCGGTGGTCGCCGAGCGCAGCCTGTGGGGGCGCAGCGGACGGGTGCCGATCGTCGGCGCGGAGCTGGCGCACGGTGCGCTCGCGGGTGCGGCGGAGCTGGGCTGGGGGCCGTACCTGGCGGACCCGCAGTCGGTGACGGCGGGCTGAACCCGGAGCCGGGCGTCCGGTCCGGGGTCGGCAGGCCGGACCAGGGACGATAAGCGGAAGCTGGGACTGCGAAAACGGTCACTTATCGTGACTCTCTTACACTCGTAGTGAGCAGTGGGGGGCGTAACGAGGGAGAGTGGCCATGAGCACCCAACCCGGCGGGACCCAGTCCGGCCGAGCGGGCGGCACCGAGCCGACGGCGGGCACCGAGCCGACGGCGGGCGTCGAGCCGACCGTCGACGTCGACCGGACCGACCCGCAGTACCGCGCCTGGCTCAAGGAGGCGGTGCGCAAGGTCCAGGCCGACGCCAACCGCTCCGCCGACACCCACCTGCTGCGCTTCCCGCTGCCGGGCGAGTGGGGGATCGACCTCTACCTCAAGGACGAGTCCACCCACCCGACCGGCTCGCTCAAGCACCGGCTGGCCCGCTCGCTCTTCCTCCACGGGCTCTGCAACGGCTGGATCCGCCCCGGCAAGCCGGTGATCGAGGCCTCCAGCGGCTCCACCGCCGTCTCGGAGGCGTACTTCGCGCAGCTCGTCGGGGTGCCGTTCATCGCGGTCATGGCCAAGAGCACCAGCCAGGCCAAGATCGACCTGATCGAGTTCCACGGCGGCGAGTGCCACCTGGTCGACCGCTCGGACGAGGTGTACGAGGCTTCCACCCGGCTCGCCGAGAGCACCGGCGGGCACTACATGGACCAGTTCACCTACGCCGAGCGGGCCACCGACTGGCGCGGCAACAACAACATCGCCGAGTCGGTCTTCGCCCAGCTGCGCCTGGAGCCGCACCCCGAGCCGGCCTGGATCGTCGCCACCGCCGGGACGGGCGGCACCTCGGCGACCATCGCCCGGTACGTGCACTACATGCAGTACGACACCCGGATCTGCGTCGCCGACCCGGAGAACTCCTGTTTCTTCGACGGCTGGGTGCACCACGACCCGGACGCCGTCTGCGAGCGGGGCTCGCGGATCGAGGGCATCGGACGGCCCCGGATGGAGCCGAGCTTCGTCCCGGGGGCGATCGACCGGATGATGAAGGTGCCGGACGCCGCCTCCATCGCCGCCGTGCGGGTGCTGGAGCAGGTGCTCGGGAAGAAGGCGGGGGCGTCCACGGGGACGGGGCTGTGGAGCGCGCTGAAGATCGTCGCCGAGATGCGGGCGGCGGGGCGGCGGGGCAGCGTGGTCGGTCTGATCTGCGACCCGGGCGACCGCTACCTGGACAAGTACTACTCGGACGACTGGCTGGCCGGCGAGCGGATCGACATCGCGCCGTACCGGGCCGTGCTGGAGTCCTTCCTCGTCGGCGGCGCCTGGACGGGCTGACGCCGAGGTCGTCCGCCGAGGTCGCCGCCCGCCCGGCGCCCCCGCCCCCGCCCGACGTCACGGCGCCGGGTCCCCGCCGTCAGGGCAGTGGTCCGCCCGGCAGGTCGGCCGGGACGAGGAGTTGGAGCTCCTCCGTCGACGGGTCCGCGAGGTGGGCGACCCGCATCGCGTGCCGCTCGACCATGGTCTCGAAGACCTGCCGCGCGGTGCGCCCGTTGCCGAAGTTGGGGCCGCGCTCCAGCCGGGCGAAGTGGTCCAGCAGCACGCCCTCGGTCGCCTCGGCGAGCGCGTACTCGTGCTCGGCGCACTGGGCCCGGGCGATCTCCAGCAGCTCGTCCGCCGTGTAGTCGGGAAAGGTGATGGTGCGTGAGAAGCGGGACGAGACGCCGGGGTTGGCGGAGAGGAAGCGCTCCATCTCCAGGGTGTAGCCGGCCACGATGACGACCACCTCGTCCCGGTGGTCCTCCATCAGCTTGACCAGGGTGTCGATGGCCTCCCGTCCGAAGTCGCGCGCGCCGTCCTCGGGGGCGAGCGCGTACGCCTCGTCGATGAAGAGCACCCCGCCGCGCGCACGGTCGAAGGCGGCGGCGGTGCGGATCGCGGTGGAGCCGATGTGCTCGCCGACCAGGTCGACCCGGGCCACCTCGACCAGGTGTCCGCGCTGGAGCACCCCGAGCGAGGCCAGGATCTCGCCGTAGAGCCGGGCGACGGTGGTCTTGCCGGTGCCGGGGGCGCCGGTGAAGACCAGGTGCCGGCGCAGCGAGGGCGCCTTGAGCCCGGCCTGGCGGCGGCGCTTGCCGACGGAGATCAGGTCGATGAGCGTGCGCACCTCCTGCTTGACGGTGGCCAGCCCGACCAGTGCGTCCAGTTCGGCGAGCGCCTCGTCGGCGGGCCGGCAGTCCGGGATCGGGGCGATCGCCGAGGTGGCGGCGGCCGCGGCGGACGTGGCGACGGCGGTGCCGGCCACCCCGCCCACACCGGCCCTCCCGGCCGACGGGGCGGTGGCGGAGGCCGGTTGGGCGGTCCGCGGGCCCGGCACCTCGGCCGCGCCGGCCGCCGGTCCGACGTCGTCCGAGGTGCAGCCCTCGGCGACCGGCCCGGGCTCGGAGAACTCGAAGCCGGCCCGCTCGTTCTGCTCGGCCCGGCAGCGGGTCAGCTGGGTGCGGCAGCCGTCGATGATGTGGAAGCCGAAGCCCTTGCCGTGCGAGACCCGGCAGTCCTCGAAGGTGCCCCGCCCCTGCGCCGAGACGTACACGCCCGCGTCGGTGCTGGCCCGGACGGTGCAGTCGCGCAGCACCGGGTCGGCGCCCTTGGTGACGATCACCCCGGTGGCCACGTCGGAGATCTCGCAGCCGGTGAGAAGGCCGCCGCTGCCGTGGTCGCGGAACCACAGGCCGGTGCCGGCCTCCTGGACCCGGCAGCCGGTGAGGGTCACCGCCGCGCCGCCGCTGACCGAGACCGCCGAGCTGCGGATCCGGCTGAAGGAGCAGTCCGCGGCGATCGCGGCGGAGTCCCGGTCGAGCACGAACAGCGCGTCCGGCAGGTCGTACAGCGAGCAGTCGGTGAGGGTGAGCCGGGCGCCGTCGCTGACCCACAGCGCCGGGTACTCGCCGGTGGAGCCGTGGATCTGGCAGGACTCGGCGACGGCCTCGGTGCCCTGGTCCCAGACCGAGAGCGCCCCGCGCCCGAAGTCCCGGACGGTGCTGTGGCTGAGGCTGAGCCGGGAGCGGCCGCGCAGGTCGGCGCCGTTCTCCGGCAGGTCGTGCACCCGGCAGCCGGTGAGGACGAGCTCGGCCTCGCCGTCCAGGGTCAGGCCGTTGCCGGTGACCCGGTGGATCTCGCAGTCGACGAGCCGCCCGCGGGCCTGCGCCTCGGCCTGGACGCCGCTGCCGCGGATCTCGTAGATCTCGCAGCCGGTCAGTTCGGCGGCGCTGCCCGGGTCGGAGAGCAGGACGCCGGCGCCGGCGGCGTGGTGGACCTTGCAGCGGTCGAGGGCGGCGGTGGCGCCGCCGAGGACGGCGAGTCCGGCCTGCCCGGCGGCGGCGACCTCGCAGTCCTCCAGGGCGGCGGCGGTGCCGGGGCCGCGCAGGCGCAGCCCGAGTCCGGCCGGGTTGGCGACGACGCAGCCGCGCAGGGTGGGCCGGGCGCCGTCGGTGATCTCGATGCCGGTGGCGGAGCGGGTCTCGATCCGGCAGCCGCTGAGCGAGGGGGCGATCTGCGGCCCGGTGATCAGGACGGCCGGGGTGGAGCTGTCGCCGCCTTCGACGACGAGGTCGCGGACGGTGGCGTCGGCGGTGACGGTCAGCGCCACTCCGGACGGCGGGTCGATCCGGACGGTGCCCGGGCCCTGGGCCGGGACGATCGTCACGGGCTTGTCCAGCAGCACGTTCTCCCGGAACGTCCCCGGCCGGACGGTCACGGTGTCGCCCGGTTCGGCGGCCGCGAGGGCCTCCGCGAGGGTGTCGTACTCGCCTGCGCGTCGGCGCCAGCGGGATGCGCTGTCCTGGGTGACCCGGACCCTGTGCTCTGCCATGACGGTCTGTCGTCCCCACCTTCGTCGAGCCGGCGTTCAACGGGCCGTACGCGCGGGCCGCCCGCCCACCGTAGCGCGCCTCGATGGGTGGTCCGGTCGGCCGCGGTCGCGCGGGCACCGGGGGCTCGCGCCTTCGCCACAGGTTCCGACCACTTGTTCAACGAGCGCGCACACCCGTGGTTCCGAGCCGGGGGCGCGCCGTGGGGGCGTCCGGGGGAGCCGGTGAACCGGCGCGCCGATGGTTCACCCCCGCGCGTCGGCGGGCCACTGCGCCCCGTCCTCCAGCACCTCGACCCGGTCGCCGACGCGCAGCGTGCCGAGCACGTCGCCGGTGGTGCCGGCCGGCCGCTCCGGGATCAGGTTCTGCCCGAACGCGGCCTTCTTCAGCAGCCGGTGGTGCCGGGCCAGGGTGCGAAGCGGCTCGGGGCCGCGCCGCTCGCCGCTCTCCTGGTCGGTGGTGGTGATGACGCAGCGGCCGCAGGGCTTGACCGCCTTGAAGGTGAGGTCGCCGATCCGGATCCGGCGCCAGCCGTCCTCGGCCCACGGCTCGGCGCCGCCCACCACGACGTTGGGGCGGAAGCGCTCCATCGGCAGCGGCTCGTGGCCGTCGGGGTGCTCGGCGGCGATCAGCTCGTTGAGCCGCTCCAGCGAGGCGGTGGTGGCGAGCAGCAGGGGGAAGCCGTCGGCCATCGAGACGGTGGTGCCGGGCTCGGCGTAGGCGGGGTCGGCCGGCCGGGCGTGCGGGTCGTCCAGGTGGACGAGGCGGTAGTCGCCGAGGTGTTCGGCGATCCACTGGTGCGCCTCCTTGGCGGCCTCGGCGGCGCGGAAGCGGGTGCCCCAGACCTCGACCTCGGCGAGCGGGTCGCCGGCTGCGACGGCGGGCGCGGGGACCTCGATCCGGGAGCCGTCGGGGGCGGTGAGGGAGAGCGTGCCGTCGGGCAGCAGGTCGGGCCGGATCTGGCCGAGGGCGGCGTTCTCGCGCTGGCTGACGAAGCGTCCGGTGGCGTCGGCCAGCATCCAGCGGCGGTCTCCGGCCAGGCCCCAGGGTTCGACGGCGGCGGTGTCCGGGCTCAGGCGGTACATGGACTTGACGGGGTAGACGTGGAGTCCGGTGAGCTGCATTCCCCCATCCTGCCAGCCGGTTCCCGGTGCTCGGCGGGAGCCCCGTACGCGCACGGACCGCCCGGGACGCCGTGGGGGGCGTTCCGGGCGGTCCGTGGATGACCCGTTTCTCCGTACGCCCGGCGCGGGGAGCGCGCCGGGTGGTGCTCAGGTGGTGCGGGTGCGGGCCGGGTGGGGTCCGGCCCTGGAGGTCAGTGGCTCAGTAGCCCTGGCCCTGCTGCTGGTAGCCGCCCTGCTGGCCCCCCGCGTTGTAGGCGTTGTTGCCGGGCTCGCCGTACGGGCCCGGGCGCTGCGGCTGCATCGGGCGGACCGGCGCCATGGCCGGGCGCAGCTGGGCGCCGCCGAAGCCCTGGTCGCCGCCCTGGCCCTGGAAGCCGGGGCCGGCCTGGCCGGGGCCGCCGAAGGACTGCTGGCCGCCGAAGCTCTGCGGACCGCCCTGCGGCTGGCCGCCCGGCTGCCCGGGGCCGAACGCGCCCGGACCGCCGATCGGCTGCGCGCCGAAGGACTGCTGGCCGCCCTGGCCGCCGATGAAGGTGTTCTGGCCGCCGAAGCTCTGGCCGCCGGTCGGCTGGTAGCCGCCGCTGGCGGTCTGCGCGAAGGCCGGTGCGGCGGGCTGCGGCCGCTGGTACTGCTGGGGGGCGCCGTAGCCGGGGACGGGCGGCTGGGGCGCGGAGGCGTACGCCGGCGCGGGCTGCGCGGGGATGTACGCCGTGGCGGGACCGGCGGAGGGGGTGCTGCTCGGGCCGGGGCCCAGAGCGAGGCG
This sequence comes from Kitasatospora sp. NPDC098663, assembly GCF_044760075.1. Lineage (NCBI taxonomy): Bacteria > Bacillati > Actinomycetota > Actinomycetes > Kitasatosporales > Streptomycetaceae > Kitasatospora > Kitasatospora sp. NPDC098663. The sequence goes on from NZ_JBIWAP010000048.1 coordinate 11,773, forward strand.
GGCGGGCGGCAGCGCGGGGAGGTTGCTGCCGGCGCTCTCGTACCCGTTGCCGTACCGGTTCTCGTAGGACGGGCCGGTGCTGGCCCCGTAACCGGACGACATGGCCGGCGGCAGGGCCGCCGGCACGTTGATGGGTGCGATCTGGGGGACGCCGCGCTCAGCCACGAGGCTGTCGTAGATCGGCGTGCCGGAGGAGAAGGACGGAGAGGGGTAGCCGACTCCGTCGTAGGAGCGGGGCGAGGTCATGGGGCATACGGTAAGCCCACAACGCGCCTGCTGAGGAGAGCGGGAGGGGGAGCAGTTCGACTGTTTACACAGTCTTCGCTCGCACAAAGGTTTCGAAAGTAGGAAGAACGGACATACCGGCGTTCACTTCCGGACAACCTCGGCGTGCCGTCAGTGATCGAACAGTACCCGGACGGCGGCGCGGCGAACCCTTGCGGTGACCGGGCGGTGGACGGTTCGGGGCCCGCCGGAGAAACTTTTGCGGACAGGGCGTGCGCCGGCGCATTCGAGCCCCCGCCGACGGTCCGACGAGGGCTCGTGAATGTTTCGGGAATAAAATCCCCGTCAGCGGCCTCGGGCCCGTGATCAGCTCGCCTGCAACGCCTGCGCCTGCGCCGGGAGGCCCGGCCGGCCCGCGACCTCCGAGGTGCAGAAGGAGCAGCGGGTCGCCGCGGCCGGAATCGGGCTCAGGCACTCCGGGCAGTCGACCTTCACGACCGGCGCCGGCTTGGCCGACTCGAAGCGCGCCTGCAGCCTGCCGACCGGCAGCACCACGGCGAAGTAGATCACCGCGGCGACCAGCACGAACCCGATCAGCGCGTTGACGAAGACCCCGTACGGGAACCGGGTGCCGGCCACCTCGAAGGTCTTCTGGGTGAAGTCGCCGACGGCGCCGGTGGCGACCCCGATGAGCGGGGTGAGGAAGGCGGTGACGAACCCGGTGACCACGGCGGTGAAGGCCGCGCCGATCACGATGCCGACTGCGAGGTCCACCACGTTGCCGCGCAGCAGGAAGCTGCGGAATCCCTTGAACACCGGGTGACTCCAAATCCGTACGGGGGAGGGGGAGATGAGGCAGCGTGACGGGCGCCCCGGCCGGACATCCTGCCGACCGGGCCGGGCCGAGGTCCAACCGCGTTCACCCGATCCGCGTAACCGGCCGCAGGACGCGCCGGCCGGTTCCGGGCGCAGCCCGGGCGCTGCGCGTACGGGTCGATCCGGCCGCCGCCGGGCCGGAGGGGTCAGAGCGGCCGCACCCGCAGCGCGCGCTCGTAGAACTCGACCATGTGCGCGGACACCTGGGACAGCGTGAACGAGGCCAGGAACCGCGCCCGCGCGGCCTTCGCCCGCACCCGCGCCGCCGCCCGGTCGTCCAGTGTGTCGACGACCGCCGCCGCCAGTTCGGCCGGCCGCTCCGGCGCCACCAGCCGGGCGTAGTCCTCCGAGCCGACCGTCTCGCGCAACGCCGGCACGTCCGCGCAGACCAGCGGCACCCCGACGCCCATCGCCTCGATCGCCGTGCCGCCCTGGCCCGCCCAGCGGGACGGCACGGCGAGCACGTCGGCGGCGGCCATCAGATCGGCCACGTCCTCGCGCGGCCCGAGCAGGCGGACGCTCCCGGCGGACTCGGCGAGCGCCCGCAGCCGTGCGCTCTCCGGGCCCGCCGCGCCGGCGAGCAGCAGCACGGCCCCCGGTTGCGCGCGCCGGACCGCCGGCCAGGCCGCCAGCAGCACGTCCAGGCCCTTGCGGTGGTGCTGCCCGGCGGCGGCCAGCACCACCGGCACGTCCTGCGCCAGCTCCAGCGCACCGCGCACGGCGGCCCGCCGCTCCGGGGTGGCCGTGCCCAGCAGCTCCGGGTCGAGCCCACGCGGCACCACGTCGATCCGCCGCCGGGGGACGCGCAGCCGCCGCGCCATCGTGCCGGCCACGTGCCGGGTGAGCGCGTGGAAGCGGCGGGCGCCCTGGGCGGTGGCCGCGTCCAGGGCCTGCGCGGTGCGCATCCGCCAGGGGCTCGCCCCGTGCGCCGCCGACTGCTCCGGTCCGTACGCCGGGTCGAGCAGGCTGGAAACCACCGGGGTGCGGGCGGCCAGGGCGGCGGCCCGGCCGAGCACGTCCGAGGCGTGGCGGGCGGTGTGGACGAGATCGGGCCGGCGTTCGCGGATCAGCCGGCGCAGCGCGGCGGCGGTGGCGGCCCCGGTCGGCCGGCCGACGCCGAACACGGCGGCGCCCGCCGCGGTCAGCTCCGGCTGCCAGCCGCCGGGGGAGTCGTAGAGGTAGGCGACGTCCAAGGTGACGCCGGCGCGCACCAGTTGGGGGGCCATCGAGACCAGGGCGCGTTCCGCCCCGCCGGTCCGGTTCACGCTGTCGACCACCAGAAGCACCTGCACCGGCCACCCCCGCCCGCTGCGGGCGCGTCCGTTCTCCCGTGCCGGACGCCCCCTGACTGGTGATCAGCATCGCAGGTGGCCGTCAGGCCCGCCAGCCATGGGGCGGCCGGGGTCGGACGCCGGGGTGCGGCGGGGCGAGGCAGGGCGAGAGGGGGCGGAACGGGGCGCACGACGGGAGCAGCCGGCGCACGGCCGCAGTCGACCAGCGCACATCAGGTGTATTCACGCGGGCGCACGGGCCACCACCAGGTTGCGCGAAGGGGCTGTACGGCGCGGGGCGCTGTGCCAAGGTCGGTCCATGCCCGACCATACGTCGGCCGACCCGGCCGGAACCCGTCCCCGCGTCCTGCACCTGATCAGTGATCCACGCCGCGGCGGCGCCCAGAACTTCGCCCGTGACCTCCACCGGGAGCTGCGCCGCCGGGGCCAGGCCTCCGCCCTGTGCGCCCTCGCCCCGCACCCGGCCGCCGGGCCCGCCCTCCCCGGGCCCCGCGCCGCGGACCGCACCGGGGTTCACGCCGGTGCCGGTCCGGGCGCCCGCCCCGACGGGCTCGACCGGCAGCCCGACCCGCACCCCGGCGCCTGCGCCGACGAGGAGGACTTACGCGCCGCCGTCCTCGGCTCCGGCCGCCTGCGCCCCGGCACCCTGCGCGCGCTGCGCGCGGCCGCCCGCGGCGCCGACGTGGTCCTCGCCCACGGCTCCGACACCCTGGCGGCCTGCGCCCTCGCCCTGGCCGGCACCCGCACCCCCTTCGTCTACGTCTCCGTCGGCCACCCCCGCTACTGGACGGCGAACCGGCTGCGCCGGGTGCGCGGCGGCGCGCTGATGCACCGCGCGGCCGCCGTCACCACGCTCACCGACGAGGCCCGCGCCGTCCTGGAGGGGCAGTTCCGGCTGCCCGACGGAAAGGTGCACGTGATCTCCAACTCCCGGGCCGCCGAGAGCTATCCGCCCGCCGACGGCCGGGCCGACCGGCGTGCCGCCCGGCACGCGCTCGGCCTGCCCGCCGACGTCCTGCTGGTCGCCTGGATCGGGGCGATCGCCCCGGAGAAGCGGCTCGACCTCGCTCTCGACGTCCTGGACCGGCTGCCGGACGTCCGGCTGGCCATCGCCGGGGACGGCCCGCTGCGTGAGACGCTGGCCCGCCACCCGGCCGCCGCCCGCGCCCACTTCCTCGGCGCCCTGCCCGATCCGGCGCCGCTCTACCGGGCGGCCGACGCGCTGCTGCTCACCAGCGACAGCGAGGGCGTGCCCGGCGCGCTGATCGAGGCGGCGCTGGCCGGTGTGCCAGCCGTCGCCACCGACGTCGGGTGGGTGCGCGAGGTGGTCCGGGACGGTGCCACCGGCGCGCTCGTCGCCCCCGGGGACCCGTTGGCCCTCGCCGAGGCGCTGGCCAAGGTGCTGGCGTGCAACCGTGCGGGCCTCGGCGCGGCCGCCCGGGCGCACGCGTTGGAGCACTTCGAGCTCGGCGCCGTGGTGGACGCCTGGCAGGGGCTGGTCGCCGAGGTGTGGGCGGGGGGTGGCCCGGGGGCGCGCACCGGTCCGTGACCGACCTGCGGCGCCGGGCCGGGCGCTGGGTTGGGCCGATCGGGCGAATCCGGGCCAGCGCGCCCCGGCCGAACTCGACGGTAACGAACCGCCGACAGCACACTGCCCGGTGTGAACTCGAAGTCGCTGCTGCGGTCCACCGTCCTGCTCGCCATCGCCGCCGGGATCGCCGTGTCCCCCCTCCAGGCCGGTGCGGTGAGTCACCAACCCCCCTCCGAGGGCACCCAGTTCGTCAAGCTCGATCATCCGCAGCCGGTGCGCGAGAGCGTCCGCACGGAGGCGGCCGAGTTCTTCTGGTACGACTGCAGCCACTCCCAGCAGCTTGAGGAGCCCTTGCAGGCCTGGGCCCAGAAGCACCGCGCGGACGTCGCGCTGCGGCGCGTCCCGGCGATCTGGCCGGGCAGCCCGGACGAGGGCGCCCAGCGCGGCCACGCGCGCCTGTACTACGCGCTGGAGCGCCTGGGCCTGGTCGAGCGCCTGCAGAGCAGCGTCTTCCGCTCGGTGCACACCGACCAGACCGACCTCACCACCGAGGCCACCGCCACCGACTGGGCGGTGCGCCACGGCGTGGACGCCCAGCTCTTCGGCCGGACGTACCGCTCCGACGAGGTGGCGCGGTCGGTCGACGAGGCCGCCGTCGAGTTCGTCCGCTACGGCGTCAACGAGCTGCCGACGGTGGTCGTCCAGGGCGAGTACCGGACTTCGCCGAGCAAGGCCGGCGGCGTCGAGGCGATGCCCGAGGTGCTGGACTACCTGGTGCAGCAGGAGCAGTTGCGCGGGCACTGAGCCCGCCGCGCGCCGGGGCCGAACAGCCCTCCGGCGGCCCGCCCGGCCGGGGTGTTCAGCCCTGGCGCAGCAGGTACGTCACGAAGCCGAACGTCCCCCGGTAGCCGTGCAGCCACTCCCGCCGGTGCCGGTCCGCGGCCTCCCGGGCGGCCGCCGCATCGGGGTCGTCCGGGTGCTCCAGCGCCCACTCGGCCAGCGCGCCCGTCCACGCGAACTCGTAGTCGTCCCACTCCTGCGGGCTGCTCACGTACCCGGACACCGGTGTCCAGCCGTCCGCCAGCACCCGGTCCGTGGTGGTCGCCAGGTCCGCGTAGTCGTCCCGGGCCGCGCCCAGCCCGTCCAGGGCCGCCCGGGACGGCTCCCGCTCCCAGAAGCCCTCGCCGACCAGCACCCGACCGCCCGGGGCCAGGTGCTCGCGGGCCGCCGCCAGCGTCGGCAGCAGCCCGCCGAAGGCGTGGGTGGCACCGACGCACAGCACCAGGTCGAAGGGCTCGACCGAGCCGAACTCCCGTGCGTCCACGTGGTGCAGGCCGATCCGGCGCACCACGCCGAGCGCGGTCGCCGCCTCCCTGGCGCGGGTCAGCGCCGCCGCGTCCAGATCCACCCCCACCGCCCGCCAGCGCGGACGCGCCGCCAGCGCCCGGACCAGCCACGCCCCCTCGCCGCAGCCGAGGTCCAGCGCCCGGCCGTCCGCCGACCCGGCGGTCGCGCGTTCCAGCAGCACGGCCACCGACTCGTCCGTCAGCGGCGCCGCGATCGGGTGGTGGGCATGGGCGAGACGGGAGATCCTCTGACGGTCCATTCGAGCAGTATGGAGCCGACCGGACTGCCGCGCCCGCGAATTCGGGCCCCGGAACGCTCAGGTCCGTGAGTACGTCCGGCCCTTCCACGCCGCGCCCCGGCCCCGCCGGTGCTGCACCGCCGAGTCCACCGTCATCAGCAGGTACAGGCCCGCCGTGAAGGGCAGCAGCAGCACGGCCGGCGCCGGCTGCCGGTAGTACCGCACCATCGGCAGGTAGGTGCCCGCCATCAGCGCCCAGGCCGCCCCGCCGGCCACCGCCACCGCCGGCGCCCCCGCGACCAGCCCGGTCGCCGTGGCCACCGGCGGCACCAGGTACACCAGCGCCAGCCCCAGCACCGTCCCGAGCAGCAGCAGCGGCGAATGCCGCAACTGCGCGTACGCGCTGCGCGACACCATCCGCCACAGCTGCTCCAGCCGCGGGTACGGCCGGACGCTGTCCACCGCCCCGGCCAGCCCCAGCCAGGTCCGCCCGCCCGAGGACTTCACCGCCCGCGCCAGCGACACGTCGTCGATCACCGCGCCCCGGATCGCGGCCACCCCGCCGGCCCGCTCCAGCGCCTCCCGCCGCACCAGCGAGCAGCCGCCCGCCGCGGCCGCCGTCCGCCCACCGGGCCGGTTGCTCCGGCGGAACGGGTACAGCTGGGCGAAGAAGTAGACGAAGGCCGGCACGATCAGCCGCTCCCAGCCGGTCTCCACCCGCAGCCGGGCCATCTGGGACACCAGGTCCAGCCCGTTGCCCTCCGCCGCTGCCACCAGCTCCGCCAGCGAGTCCGGCCCGTGCGCGATGTCCGCGTCCGTCAGCAGCAGGTACTCGACGTCCGGACCGGCCAGCTCCACCCCGTGCCGCAGCGCCCACAACTTGCCCGTCCACCCCGGGGGCAGCGGGGGAGGGGTCGTGACGGTCAGCTCCAGCCCGTCCATCGTCCGCAGCCCCGCCGCCACCGCGCCCGTGCCGTCCGAACTGTGGTCGTCCACCAGGATCACCCGCGCCCGCCCCGGGTACTTCTGCGCCAGCAGCGTCGGCAGGCTCACCGGCAGCACCTGCGCCTCGTCCCGGGCCGGCACCACCACCGCCGCCTGCGGCCAGCGCACCGGCGGACGGCGCGGCGGCAACCGCACGTCGGTGCGCCAGAACAGCCCGTGGCAGCACGCCAACCAGAGCCAGACCAGCAGGGAGAACGCGGCGATCCACACCAGGACGGTCACTCCCGCAGTTTGCCGCAGAACCGGCCGGATCGGGCGGATCGACTAAAGTCTTGCCCCGTGAAGATCGCACTGATGGACTCCGGAATCGGCCTGCTGGCCGCCGCCGCCGCCCTTCGGAAGCTGCGCCCGGACGTCGATCTGGTGCTCTCCTCCGACCCGGCCTCGATGCCCTGGGGGCCGCGCACCCCCGAGGAGGTCACCGACCTCGCCCGAGGCTGCTCGCTCGCCGCCGCGGCGCTCGAACCGGACGCGCTGGTCATCGCCTGCAACACCGCCTCCGTGCACGCGCTCGCCACCCTCCGGGCCGAACTCGAACCCGGGCTGCCCGTCGTCGGCACCGTCCCGGCGATCAAACCCGCCGCCGCCCTCGGCGGCTCCGTCGCCATCTGGGCCACCCCGGCCACCACCGGCAGTGCCTACCAGCGCGGCCTGATCCGCGACTTCGGCGGCACCGCGGACGTGACCGAGGTCGCCTGCCCCGGCCTCGCCGACGCCATCGAACACGGCGACGACGCCGGCATCACCGCCGCCATCGCCGACGCCGCCGCCCGCACCCCCGCCGGTACCGCCGCGATCGTCCTCGGCTGCACGCACTACGAACTGGTCGACGACCGCATCCGCGCCGCCGTCGCCCCCGCCGCCTCCCCGGCGCTCACCCTGCACGGCTCCGCCGACGCCGTCGCCGCCCAGGCGCTGCGCCGCGTCACCGACCCCACCCGCACCGGCGCCGGCACCATCACCGTGCTCCACGCCGGCGCTCCCGCCGCCCTCCCCCCGGCCGCACTCCTCTATCCCCAGGGCCGCACCCTCGCCGCCCTGATGCGCAGCACGCTGCCGGCGTGACCGCCGCCGCCCTCGCGGAGCACGTGGCCCCGGCGAGCCGCGGCCGGGCCAGGTTTCGCCCGACGGCGGTCGGCCCCTCGGCCCGCGCGGCACGCCACCGCAGCTGATCCCCATCCGGGGCAGCCGAGCGCAGGGCGCCTGCCCCGGTGCCGGAAGCCGGCCCGCTCGACGTTCTCCGTCATGAGCTGAGGGGCAAATCTTTGCCCCTCAGCCCCCGGGGTCGGCTGAGGAGTCCGTGGCGGCCGGCTGCCCGTCCGCAGCCGCCGACGCGGGAAGTCGGCCCGCCCGACGTTCTGTGCCCGTAGGGCAGGGCTTTGCCCTACGGGCGGCTGGTTGGCCGCTGAGGCAGGCCCAAATTTCGCCCCCAAGAGTCCCGTACCAGTCCCTGGCGGGGCTCATTTTTGTCCCTGATGGCCTCTGGGTACCCCTGCGTCCCCTTGCGTGCCCCGACCGGTCAGGCGACGGCTTGGCGGCGCCAGCGACGATAGGCGGGTTCGAGGCCGGAGAGGATGGTGTCGAAGCGGCGGGTGCTGGTGGTGGAGTCGACCTGGAGACGGCTGATCTGGAGCGGGTGGGAGGGGATACGGGGGCCGAGCCGGTGGTCGGAGAGGAAGCCGAGGCGGTAGCCGAGCTCCTGGAGGACGGTTTCGGCCCGCGGGTCGTGCCCGCCGTCCGGGTAGGCGAAGGCGATCGGGGGTTCGCCGAGCCAGCGGGTGAGGGCTTCGTGGGCGCCGGTGATCTCGGCGCGGACGGTGGCGTCGTCGCAGCGGCCGAGGCAGGGGTGCCCCTGGGTGTGGTTGCCGATGGCGACGCCGCCGTCGCGCAGGGCGAGCAGGTCGGCGGGGGTGAGCTGCTCCTGGCGGGGCGGGCGGCGGTCGGCGCTGACCCGTAGCTCGTGCAGGCTGCGCCGCCGGTCGGGGTCGGGCATGGCCTTGAGCCGGGGGAGCAGCTGGGAGGGGTGCCCGCAGTCGAGCGAGCGGGCACGGCCGCCGTGCCGGGCGAGGAAGTCGGCCTCGTGCCACCAGAAGGGGCGCTCGGTGCCGATGAGCTCGGAGATGACGAAGGCGGTGGCGGGGATGCCGCGGGCGTCGAGGGCGGGCAGGGCGTGGGTGAGGACGCTGCGGTCGGCGTCGTCGAAGGTGACCAGGACGCTGCGGGGCGGCAGCGGCCGCTGTTCGGTGACGGCTTGGAGGACGGCGGTGAGCGAGACCGGGGTGGCGAGTCTTCGGAGCCGGTCGAGCTGGGCGCCGAAGGACCGGTGGTCGGTGACGCCGTGGTAGGCGAGGACGGCGAGGCGTTGTGCGGCGCGGGCACGGAACAGGGGTTGGACGGGGGCGAACCGCAGCCATTCGCCCCGCGCGTCCGCCCGGCCCCGGTCGGCGGTCGGGTGGCGGCGGGTGGCCGTCGGCAGCGGGCGCACGAACGGGACTGGCCTGGTGGGGGCCATGGAGATCGACGTGGTGGACTGGGACTGCGGCACGGTTCCCCCTCGGTCGCCGAGCGGCGTGGCGGTACCGCCGGAGGACGGAGCCCGGCCTCCGACTCCAGGAGGCGGCGGCTCCGCCTCCTGGGTATTCCGGTCCGCGGTGGGGGGCTCGCACCCTTCCCGCGAACGGCTCCTGGATCGCTCAATGCCATTGAGACCGCTGCACCTAGCGGATGGTTGTACCGGGGGGACGAGGATTTTTCGTGGACTGATGTGAACTGATGTGGACTGATTGTGGAGCCGGAATGCACGACCGGGGCCGGGCCGCGGGGGGCTCGGGCAAGGCCGGCGGGCCGGCCGCACCGGGTGGCCGAACGTTCACTGCCCGCGGGCTGCCTCCGGCGTTCGCCGGGGGTACCTTGGGCTCATGGCAGATGCGGACCGTGATCCCTTCCACCTGCACGGCGCGACCAGGATGGCCCGTGCGTGGAGTGGTGGAGCCCTGGTCACCCACCAGCTTCCGCTGGCGATGGTGGGTTTGGCCTGCCTCGCGCTGGGCATTGTGGTGGCCGTGATCGTTCCGGACAGTGACGGTCCGGCCTGGGCGATGGCGGTGGCGGGCTGTCTGGCCGCGGGAGTGCTGCTGCTCGGCCGGATCGCGTTCGGGCTGCTGCGGTACCGCCGCCGCGCCGCGCTCTGACCGCCTCGGCGACCGGCCGGCCTTCGGTGGACGGCTGTACTTCGATTGCCCTCGGCATTTCAGGCGGTAGGTCGAGCAGCAGATCGAGCAATATTGGTCAGATCGACCGAATTTCGGCCTGTCGGACAATCCTCTGCGCACTTCTTTCACCATTCCCGGGCCACGGCTCCGAGGCGCCTCTACTGTGAATGCGTTCTTGCGGCTCGACGGTGCCGTGGACTCGACGGTGCCGCGGAGGGGAAGAGATGGGCGGCAGCGCCACGTCCGATCCGGTCAAAGAAGCGGTCGGGGATCCGGGCGGGTCACCCGGCGGTGAGCCGGACGGCGCACGGCGCACCGCCGTGTCCGCCGGATGAGGCGCGGCGGGGACCTCGCCCTCGCCGCCCTGGCCGGGATCGTCGCGCTCCCGCTGGCCCTGGTGATCGCCGGCCTGCTGCGCTGTACGGCGCCCGGCCCGGTGCTCCTGCGGCTGACCCGGGCCGGACGGCACGGCCGGGAGTTCCAGGTCCTCCGCTTCCGGACCAGCCGGGGAGGGCGGCTCGGCGCCCTGCTCCGCCGGACCGGCCTGGACGAACTGCCCCGGCTGTGGAACGTCGCCCGCGGCGAGATGGGGGTGATCGGCCCCCGGCCCGTCCGCCCCGACCAGGTGGTCCGCTACTCCCGCCGCGAGCGCGGCCGGCTCGACGTCCGGCCCGGACTGACCGGCTGGGCCCAGCTCCAGGCCCGCCGCCCGCTCGCCCGGCCGGACTGGGCCGAACTCGACCTCTGGTACGTGGAGCACCGCTCGCTCCGGCTCGACCTGCGGATCCTCGGGCTGACCGTGCTGGCCCTGCTGCGCCCGGAGGGCGGCCTCGCGCGATGAGCCCGCGTGCCGCGGACCGCACGTCGGTGGCGTCGGCCCGGGGCCCCGCCGGACAGGGCCTAGGCTGCGGCGCATGGCCATTCCCCCGTTCCTCGCCGATCTCCGTGCCCTGGTGGGCACCCGCCCGCTCTGGCTGACCGCCGTCGTCGCCGTCGTCCTGGACGACCGCGGCCGGGTGCTGCTGGGCCGACGGGCCGACGACGGGAGGTGGGCGCCGGTCGGCGGCATCCTCGACCCCGGTGAGCAGCCCGCCGACGGCGTGGTGCGCGAGTGCCTGGAGGAGACCGGGGTGGTGGCCGTGCCCGAACTGCTCGCCTCGGTCACCGTCTCGCCGCAGGTCACCTACCCGAACGGCGACGTGACGCAGTACCTGGTGCTGACCTTCCGGTGCCGGGCGGTCGGCGGCGAGGCGAGGGTGAACGACGACGAGTCGCTGGAGGTCGGCTGGTACCCGCTGGACGGGCTGCCGCCGATGATCGAGGTCGAGCACGAGCGGCTGCGCCACGCGCTGGAGTGCGAGGGGTCGACGGTCTTCGTGTGGGAGGGCAAGGAGCGCCCCTGAGCGGCGCACGGCGGACGGTCCGCATCCTCGCCTCCCCTCCCCGGGCGGGCCGGGAGCCCGGACCCTTCGCCGATGGTAGCCGCCCGGTCACCCCGGGTGGGCGGAGTTCGCGAGGCCGCTCAGCCCTTGCGCTGCCGGTAGGCCTCCTCCGCGGCGTCCAGGACGGCGGCGAGGTCGCCGCCCGCGGTGGCGGTGGCGGTGGCCGCCACCGCGCCCTCGACGAACGGCGCGTTCGCGAAGCGGACCGGGAACGGGAGGCCGTGCTCGTCGGCGTCGGACAGCAGGGCGCGCACGGTGGTGACGGCGCTGCCCAGGTCGGCGAGCACCACGACCCCGTGGCCCTGGTCGACCCGGCGGGTGGCGGCGGCCACCAGGACCGCGCTGATGCCGGGACCGCCCTGGTCCCCGCCGGTCGCGGCGACCGGGGCGGGGGAGTCGGATCCGGTCAAGGCGAGCGCGAGGGCGCGTACCGCGATGGCCAGTTCCTGGCTGTGCGACACCAGGACGATCCCGACCCGGCCGTGCACGGGAGGCCGGCCGGAGGCGGGCCGGGGCAGCGTGGCGGGCGCGGGTGGCGTGCGGGGCGCCGGGGGGTGGGCCGAGGGGGCGTCGGAGATGGGGATGACATCGGCGCGGGTGCCGTCCCGGCGGCTCATCGGCTGCTCCCTCTGGGCGGTGGTGGGCGGTGCTGGGCGAGGTGGTGCGGGCCGCGTCCGGTGCGCATCGGCTTCCGCGGGGCCGGGGCGGGGCCCGGGCGGGCCGTCGGGGGCCCGCGTACGGCCGGCGGGGGGTGGTCCCCCGCGCTGCCAAGCACTCTGGCAGCTCCGGTGGCCCCCGCCGGGCGGGACACGCGTTGAGCGGGCCTCCGGCGGCGTCCGGGCCCGGCTGGTGGAGTCCTCGTCAACCCGCTGACCGGGGCGGGCGGGTGTGGTTAGGCTGGCCGGGAAAGCCGTCGGGAGGAGACCGGGTAGTGGCAGTCAACAGCGGGATCGACGTGGAGGCGGGCGGCGCGGAGCCGCAGCTGGCGCCGAGCGGGAAGCCGAAGGTGGACTTCACCGGCGCGAAGTGGCTGTGCAGCAGCCAGGGCGTCGGGGATGTCCAGATCGCGTTCGTGGACGGGTACATCGGGATGCGGGACGGCCGTCAGGAGGACGGTCCGGTCCTGGTGTTCACGCCGGGGGAGTGGCGGGCCTTCGTGCTCGGTGCCCGGGACGGCGAGTTCGACCTCACCTGAGCCCGGGCGACCGTCGCACGACCGCGGAGCGGTCCCCGCCGGAACGGGGCCCGCTCCGCGGTCGATTCCGGCCCCGAACATCACAACTGATGATCTATTGAACGTGCCCCGTCAGAATTTCTGTTGACTGTTAGACAAACGCAGCTCAGAGTATGAGCACAGGCAGACGCCGTGCCCACCGCCCCCACGCGGCCAGACACGGCGCCTGCTGTGCGACCCGGCAGCAACGCCAGGCCATCCTCCCAGTCATCCCCTGCGCACCGGGGTGCGCCGGCCGGTCCCGGCCCACGAGGGGCCGGCAGTCGCCGGGAGGCTGGCGTCGACGCCGAGAGCGACTCGGCGGCGACACCGTTTGCTCGGGACCCGCACGCCCCCACGCGGCGGCGTCCCGAGCAAGATCCGCGGGAGCGACGGGCCGGGGCCCCGCGGATCTGGCTTGTGGTGATGGAACTGTTGGCTTGTGTGCTGTGCTGTGTGCGACGACGAAGCTGGGTGCTCGGCAGTTCGGCACGACGATGTGCACAGTGAGGGAAACGCGTGTAGGGCCGCGTTGCGACATGCCGTCCCCCCGGAGGGTGAAACCCAGAACGGCTGTCGTGCTGAACCGAACGTAGCCCGGACGGTTGCTCAGAGTCAACATTGGTCTCTGAGCGTCGATCTCCCGACGGTGCCCCACCCACCTCGCGAGCGTGGTGTGCCGGGCACGTACGATGTTCCCATGTCTTTTCTCCGCCGTCGCTCCGGACAGCCCGCCGGCCCGGACTTCGACGTGCTCGCGATGGACCCGGGTGACTGGCCCGGCGACTTCGGTGCGGCCATGATGACCGGCCCGGACGGCTCCTGCCAGGGGATTTTCCTGCGCTACGACCTGTTCGGCGGCAGAGGCCCGGCGATGTTCATCGGCAACCTCCCCGAGGGCTCGCCCGCCCGGGAGACCGGCGACAGCGTGCCCTTCGAGGTGCGGCAGCTGCTCGCGGCGCTGGAGAACGACGAGCCGGTCGACTTCGTCTCGGCCGAGGACTTCCCGGTGATGCTCGGGGACGACCTGCTGATCGTGAAGAAGGTCAAGGTCAGCGAGGAGCGGGTGTTCTGCGCCCAGTTCGGGCGCAGCGACGGCGTCCAGGTCACCATCGCGTCCTGGGACCGACCGATTTCGGACGACCTGTATCAGCTGCTGAAGCCGCTCCCGGCCGACATGTTCCAGCAGGGCTGACCGGCCTCGACCAGGGCTCGGACGTCGCTTGACGGTTTCGATCACGGGTTCGTACAGTCGCGGACATGTCGTGCCGTCTCCCGCTGCTGACCCGTCGCAGCTATCTGGACCTGCGGCGCACCGCCAGCGCGGTGTGTCCGGGCCACTGAGGGGGAATTCGTCCCCGAGGCGGCATGCGGCCGGCCGTTCGTGGCCGTCGCCGGATCCGGGGGCGGGCCGTGAACCGACCTCCGGGGCCGCCCGTCCGGTACCGCGCGCCCGTCCGGCGTGCCGCCCGCATCTGCCGCGCCCACGCTGCCGCCCGGAGGCCCCAGCACCATGACGACCACCGCCGCTGACCGTTCGCCCGCGGACCGCCCGTCCGGCATCGCGGCCGCCGCCGTGCCCGGCGCCGCCTCGGGAGCGTCGGATTCCGGCCACCCGGCGCCCGACCGCTCGGCCGTCGTCGCCGCCCTCGCCGGACTGCCCCGGGTGGTCGACCTGCTCTCCGCCCGCGCCGAGGAGCACGACCGCGACGCCACCTTCCCGTACCAGGGCATCGAGGCGGTGCACGAGGCCGGACTGCTCACCCTGACCGTCTCCCAGCGGTACGGCGGACCGGGCGGCACGCTCGCCGACACCGTCCGGGTGCTGGCCCAACTCGGGCGCGGGGACGCCTCGGTGGCCGTGGTCACCGCCTTCACGCTGCTCCAGCACGCCGAGCAGGCCCGCCGGGCGGTCTGGCCGACGGCGGGCTACCGGCGGCTGCTCACCGAGTCCCGGCGCGGGCCCGCCCTGGTCAACACGCTGCGCGCGGAGCCCGGCGGCCGGTCCGGAGCGCTGCCGGACACGGTGGCCCGGCGGGACGGCGAGGGCTGGTCGCTGACGGGCCGGAAGACGTACTGCACCGGCGCCGAGGCGCTGGCCTGGATGGCGGTGACCGCGCGGACCGACGAGCCGGAGCCGAGGGTCGGGACGTTCCTGGTCCGCGGCGAGAGCGAGGGCCTGGAGATCGACCCGACCTGGGACCAGGTCGGCCTGCGGGCCAGCGCCAGCCACGACGTGGTGCTGGAGCAGGTCCGGGTGCCGGCCGAGCTCGCGCTCGGCCTCACCGCTCCCAAGGGCGGCGCGGTGGATGGGGCCGGGGCCGCCGAACTCTCCCTCGCCTGGCACGACCTGGCGCTCTCCGCGGTGGCGATCGGGGTGGCTCGCGCCGCCCAGTCCTGGCTGATCCGCTTCCTCAACCAGCGCACTCCGGCCAATCTGACCGAGCCGCTCGGCACCCTGCCGCGCTACCGCTGCGCCCTCGGCGAGATCGAGGCCCAGCTGATCGGCGCCGAGGAACTGGTCGAGGGGCTGGCCCCCCGGGTGGACCGGGGAGAGCCGGACGCGGTCGCCCGGACCGGCCCGGCCCACCTGCTGGCCACCCGGGCCGCGACGACGGCGGTCCAGCAGGCGATCTCGCTCACCGGCAACCCCGGCCTGAGCCGGCGTCACCCGCTGGAGCGCTACCTGCGGGACGTGCTGAGCAGCCGGGTGCACCTCGCCCCGGACGAGGCCGTCCTGGAGGCCGCCGGCCGGACCGCCCTGGAGCGCGGCGGCCGGCCGTAGCGGAGTCCGGGCCCCGGGGGCTCGGGGCCCGGAGCCTCAGCGGGTGCCGACCGCGGCCCGGACGGCCCGGCGGGCGAGCGCGGCGTCGTCGTAGAGCCGGCGGATCATGATCCGCTGCTCCTCGCCGGCGCCCGGCACGTCGTACAGCCGGATCTCCCGCATCAGCACCAGCACCAGGTTGACCAGGAACGCGTCCCGGGCCAGCGTGCCGCCGCTCTGGGCGAGTTGGCTGATCTGGCGGCGCGCCGCGGTGTCGCCGGACAGCACGCTCCACAGCACCGCCAGGTCGTAGCCGGGCAGGTACCAGCCGGCCTGCTCCCAGTCGACCAGTACCGGGCCGGACGGCGCCAGCAGCATGTTGCTGAGCAGGGCGTCGCCGTGGCAGAGCTGGAGCGGGGTGTGGCCGAGGCCGTGCAGCAGGCCGCGCAGGTCGCCGGCGTCCCGGTCGGTGAGCTGCCCCACCGAGTGGTAACGGGCGATCTCCATCGGGTAGTCCATGCGTGGCTGGAACACGTCGGTCGGCGGCCGCCACAGGTTGAGCGTCCGGACGGCGGTCAGCAGCGCCCGCACCTCGCCCGGGGTGGGCGCGTTGACCGGGTGGCGCTCCCGCGCCGCCGGGCGCCCGGGAACGCGCTCCATGACGAGCACGCAGCGGTCGTGGTCGGCGGCGACCAGCCGGGGCAGCCGCACCGGCGGGCGGTGCCGGACGAACGCCCGGTAGACCGCCACCTCGTGGTGGAAGTCGGCCACCAACTGCTCGAAGTACCCACTCCGCACCGCCTGCGGCGCCAGGCACTTGGCGACCACCGGGGCCCGCCCGATGGTGCCCGCCACCAGGATGTGGCGGCTGCCCTCGCGCAGCACCTGACGCGGGGTGAACGCGGGACATATCCGCGCGACACTCGCCAGCGCGGCCCGCACCGCCGGGGTCTGCAGCGCCGACGGGTCGATCCGCTCGGGGCCGCCGACCTGGCCGGGCCGGTGCGGCGGGCGCAGCACCCGGCCGTCGGCCTGGCGGGCGAGCGGGAGCCGGCCGCCGACGGGCGGGGCCGCTTCGGGGCCGCGGAGCCCCAGCGCCGCACGGCCGGACGGGACCCGGGCGTCCGTGGACCGGCCGTCGGTGCCGTGCGGAGCCACCGGGCGGCTCGACGGGGGCACCTGCTTCGGCCCGGGGCGCCCGGCGGCCGCGGTGGGGGGGCGCAGCGCGGTGCGGGTCGCGGTCGGCGAGGGGGTCGTCGCTGAGGAGTACATGGGGTGAGGGTGGTCCCTTTCTGTCCGTCGGCAGGTGCGCCCCGCGGTGCGGGGAGGGCCGGTGCCGCGTGCTTCCTGGCGTGACGGCGGCCCTGACTCGGTGCGGTGGGTGGTGCGCGGGCG
Source organism: Kitasatospora sp. NPDC098663 (assembly GCF_044760075.1). NCBI lineage: Bacteria > Bacillati > Actinomycetota > Actinomycetes > Kitasatosporales > Streptomycetaceae > Kitasatospora > Kitasatospora sp. NPDC098663. The sequence goes on from NZ_JBIWAP010000048.1 coordinate 28,313, forward strand.
CCGGGCACGGACGCGGGGTCGTGAGACCCGGACGACGGCGGTGCTCCGGCCGTCCGCACCCTGGGGAGTACGGTCGGCCGGACTGCCGTGGCCGTGCCCGGCGCCCCCGCGCCACCCGGCCGCGCCACCCCCTCGGGTGAGGACCGGGAGCGTCCCGTGCCACGGTCGGGGGACTGCCCCGACGCCGGTGGGACGCCGCCCGACCCGGGGGCGAGGTGGCGCACCCCTACAACACACCCGCCGCGCACTGGCTTAGTAGTCTGGCGGGCCCTGGCGAACGGTGGCGAATGCTCGCCTGGCACTTGCCGGAGCCTCTAGCCTCGAATCAGCCGAGGAACCTGGGGGCTTCGTTGAGCAGGGAACCCAACACCCGACTCGCTGATCTGTTCGTCCTGACCGGTTGGTCGAAGGGCGAGCTCGCGCGGCTGGTCAACCGTAGGGGTGCCGCGATGGGGCAGCAGCAGCTGTCCACCGACACGTCGAGGGTACGGCGCTGGATCGAGCAGGGGGAGATCCCCCGGGATCCGGTGCCGAGGGTGCTGGCGGCCGTGTTCACGGAGCGGCTCGGCCGTGTCGTCACCACTGAGGACCTCGGTCTGGAACGACACCGGCCCACCAGGTCCGGAGCGGCGCAGTCCGCAGCAGTGCCATGGTCGCCGGATCGAACGGCCGCGGTCCTCACCGAGTTCACGGGAATGGACCTCATGCTGAACCGACGTGGATTGGTGGGCGCGGGTGCCGCGCTCACGGCCGGAACGGTCATCGCCGATTCGTTGAAGGGCTGGCTCGGGGGGGACGCGGTCGCGTACGCGGCCTCGGTCCCCGGGCCGCGCCAGGTGATCACCCAGGGCGGGGCGCGCCCCGCGGTGGACGTGTACGACGCGGGCCCGGTCGGGCTCGACGAGGTGGAGTCGCTGGAGCGCTCGGTCCAGGTGTTCCGCGCCTGGGACGCGGCGCGCGGCGGCGGGCTCCAGCGCAAGGCGGTGGTCGGTCAACTGAACGAGGTGGGAGGCCTGTTGACGCACCGGCACGCCCCGGCGGTGGAGCAGCGGCTGTGGCTGGTCGCGGCCAACCTGGCGGTGCTGGCGGGCTGGATGTCGCACGACGTGGGCCTGGAGCCCACCGCCCAGCGGTACTTCATGATCGCGGCGGAGTCGGCCAAGGAGGCCGGCGACCGACCGCGGGCCGGCGAGGCGATCTCCCGGGCCGCGCGGCAGATGGTCCACCTGGGCCGGGCCGACGACGCGATCGACCTGATGTCGGCGGCCAAGGCGGCCGGCGGCCGGGTGCTGCCGAGAACGCGCGCGATGCTGAACACCGTCGAGGCCTGGGCGCACGCCTCGATCGGGCACTCCCAGGACACCTGGCGGCTGCTCGGCGAGGCCGAGGACCTGTTCGCCGAGGGCGCGCCGGAGCCGCCGCCGTCCTGGATGCAGGTGTTCGACGAGGCCGAACTGCGCGGCATGCAGGCGCTGGTGCTGCGCACGCTGGCGGAGCACGACCCCTCGGCGGCGGCGCAGGCGCAGCGGCACGCGGAGCGGGTGATCACCCTGCGGGAGGGCACCGGGCAGCTGCGCTCGGCGCTGTTCGACCGGATCACCCTGGCCTCGGTCCACTGGCTGAGCGGCGAGCCGGACGCGGCGGAGTTCCAGGCCAAGATGGTGATGAACCTGATCGGCCAGAACTCCTCGCACCGGACCTGGGACCGGCTGCGCGAGATGTACCGGCTGACCGCGCGCTACCGGGGCCTGCCGGTGGTGGACGAGCTCCGGGCCGAGCTGGGGCGGGAGTTGCGGGCGGCGGACGCGAAGAAGCGGCCGAAGCGGTCCTGAGGCCCGGGGGTCCCGAGCCTTGGGGGTCCTGAGCCTTGGGGGTCCTGAGCCTTGGGGGTTCCGAGGTCCCGGCGGCCCCGGTCAGTTCGGGGGTGCCGGCCGCAGCAGCATGCGCAGGGCGGTGACGGTGCCGTCCGTGCCGAGGACGGGCTCGCCCGCGCACTCGACGCTGGCGTGCGGGGCGCCGTCGCGGCGGATCCGCAGGGTTCCGGCGGAGGTGCGGCCGTGGACCAGGGCGTCGGTCATCATCCGGCGCAGCACGGGCCGGTCGGCCTCGGGGAGGCGGTCGGGCAGCCGGTCGAGGCTGAGCGGGCCGTTGCCCGGGTCGCAGCCGAGGAGTCGGTAGGTGTCCGCGTTCCAGCGGACGCGGTCGGTGAGGAGGTCCCATTCGGCTGAGCCGATGAGGTGGTCGAGGCCGTCGTCGGCGCCGGGTCCGTCGCCGAGGTCGGGGTTCTTGGACGGCTCCTGCGCCGTGCCGTCCACTCTGCCGTCCGTTCCGCTGTCGGCGTCGCCGCTCGGCTCACCGCGCGCGCCGTCGTCCGTCGCGCCCGCCGGGGCGCCGTCCACCGTGGCGGTGTCCGGCGGGCGGGCGACGCCTATGGGCATCTTCATGGCGGGTCCATCGCTCAGGGGAAGCCCGCCGCGTGCGGGCCGCCGGTGGTGAGAAGACTGTGGCACAGCGCTCTCACCCCTGCGGGCGATTTGGACATAACGCAGGCAAAATTCCCCTGGCATATGCCACTGTGGCAGGAGCCGTCGTCGCCCTGTGTGCGGAAGGTGGCGCGAGGCGGTAACCTTCGGTGATTCCGGCGCCCGGGCGCCCACCGCAGTACCGACCAGAGACCCCGGCGACGGAAATCCCGTTGCCACTACGACCGCCGCAACGGATGCTGACCTCATGTTCGAGCCAGTGATAGCACCCAGTGCCAGCCTCCTCGGCCTCCTGCAGCGAGGCCGCGGTGACGGGCAGCTCCACGCGCTGGCCGCCGACCGTACCGAGGCCATCGCCGCGCTGGAGGAGTGCGTCACCAGGGATCCGCGAGCCGACTGGCAGGTCGAGAACCGCTCCCTCTACTACGCCCGCCTCTACATGGAGCTGGAAGCGCCCCTCGACGGCATCGAGGACCACCTCCACTCCGCCGAGGACCTCGTCAGCGACGACGAGAACCGCACCGGCCTCGCCCTGTCCGTCCTGGGCCACCTCGCCGCGTACGGCCGGCGCGACGCGCTGCTGATGCTGCGCGAGTACACCGCCACCGGCGCCAACTGGGCCTGGGCCCTCGACGAGCTCGCCCTGCGCGACGACGACCGCGGCCTGCTGCTGCTCGGCACCGCCGTCCTGGACCGCTTCGCCCCGGGCCCCGAGGGTGACGCCGAGCTGCGCGAGTTCATCCGCAACGCCTACGAGCCCCGGCCCTGGCGGCTGTGGGCGGCCTACCACCCGAGAGTGGCGGCGGCCAGCGAGCAGTCACCCTTCGACCTCTGGCAGCGCCAGATCAACCGCGGCGGCGTCACCCCGGGCTGGTCCACCGCCGACGTCCTGGCCTGGGCCGACCAGGGGAGCCTGGGCGCCCTCGGGGCCGGCGCCTTCCTCGGCGGAGCCGACAGCCGGCCCGCGCCCGACGAGCCCGATCCGGCCGCGCCCGACGCCGTGGACCGCCGGGCCGCCGCGGCCGCCCGCTGCCTGACCGCCGTCGTCCGGCCCGAGGACCGCCCCGCCGTCCTGGAGGCCGCCCGCGGCGGCCTGCCCGGTGCGCGCCGGGCGGCACTGCGCTACCTGGTCGACCAGCGGGACCCGGCCGCCGCCGGGCTGATCGAGGCCGCCGCCGTCGACGTCGACGACCGGATCGTGCGCGCCGCCCTGGAACTGGTCGGCCGGATGCGCGGCCCCGAGGTCCTGGCGCAGGCCCGCCGCTGGGCCGATCCGGCCACCGGGGGCGCGGACAGCGCGCTCGGCGAGGCCGCCGTCAAACTGCTCGCCGACGCCGGGGAGCCGGCCGACGCGCCGTTCGTCGTCGACGGGCTGCGCCGCTGGGTATCCGTCCGCGGGGTCAGCGGTACCGGGCTCGGCTCGCTGGTCGACGGTGCGGGGCGGCTGGTCGCCGCCGACGCCGTCCCCGTGCTGCGCCACATCTACGGGGAGGCCGCCTCCTCCGAACTGCGCGGCCGCGCCGCCCGGGCGCTCGCCGTGACGGATGTGCACTTCCCCGAGGGCCCCGCCGTCGAGTGCCTCTGGGACTGCGAGGAGTCCACGCGGGAGCTCGCCGCGCGCCATGTCGCCACCACGGGTGACGCGCGCGTGCTGGAGCGCCTGCGCCGGCTCGCGGCCGATCCGGCCGAGGAGGCCGAGGTCCACGCCGCCGTCCGTGGCCGGCTGACCGCGGCCCGGGAGTTCGGGCGGTAGGGCCTCGCAGGCCGGTGGCCGCCTTCCCGGTTCTGGCGAACGACGGGCCGGGACACCCCCTCGGGTGTCCCGGCCCACTGCTGTTCCGGGGCGGTGCTGTTCCGGGGTCGCGCTGGAACGCTGTCCTGGTAGAACGCGGTTCTACTTCACGACGCCCGCGTCCGGGGCCAGCACGCCGCCGGCCACCAGTCCGATGATCAGGACGCCGAGCAGCACCCGGTAGACCACGAACGGCAGAAAGCTGTGGTGCGAGATGTACTTGAGGAACCAGGCGATCGCCGCGTAGCCGACCGCGAAGGCGATCGCGGTGGCCAGGATGGTCGGCCCCCAGGCCGGTGCCGGGCCCTCGCCGATCTTGAACAGCTCCAGCGCCCCCGAGGCGAGCACCGCCGGGATCGCCAGCAGGAAGGAGTAGCGGGCCGCCGCCTCCCGGCTGTAGCCGAGCAGCAGGCCCGCGCTGATCGTGCCGCCGGAGCGGGACACCCCAGGGATCAGTGCGAGCGCCTGGGCGATGCCGTAGACGCCCGCGTGCGGCAGGGTGAGGTCGGTGATCGGCCGGGCGTGCCGGACCGCGCGGGTGCGGTCGGCGAAGGCCAGCAGCAGGCCGAAGACGATCAGCGTGGTGCCGATGATCCGCAGATCGCGCAGGTGGGTCTCGATGGTGTCCTGGAACAGCTTGCCGAGGATGCCGATCGGCAGCGTGCCGATGATCACGAACCAGCCCATCCGGGCGTCCGGGTCCGAGCGCAGCGCCGGGCGGAACAGCGACAGCGTCCAGGTCCGCACGATCGAGACGATGTCCCGGCGGAAGTAGATCAGCACCGCGGTCTCGGTTCCGAGCTGAGTCACGGCGGTGAAGGCCGCGCCCGGGTCGTCCCAGCCCAGCAGGGCGGAGAAGACCCGCAGGTGGGCGCTGGAGGAGACGGGCAGGAACTCGGTGAGCCCCTGGATCAGGCCGAGAACGGCCCCGTGGAACCAGTCGATCACCAGACACCCACCAGGGGTATCCGTGAGTCGTCGTACATGTGCGGTCCTCGCAGGTCGGAGCGGGCGTGCGGGCAGGCGGGCAGGCCGCGACCCGCACGGCCGTCGGGCCGCGCACGGGCGGGCGCGCGGCCGATGGTACGGGGTGAAGATGACTATTCTTTGTTCACCTTTTGACCCGGCTTTGCCCGCCGACCTTTTGCTGCCCCGCTGACTCTTCCGCCTGCCCTTCCGTCGGCCCTTCCGCCACTCAGCCGGTGGGCCGGACGCGGACCCAGGTGCGGTCCTCCGTCAGGTAGCTCTCGACCGTCAGACCGGCGTCCGCCAGCGCCCGGTCGAACGCGGCGGTGGTGAGCGGCCGGGAGCGGAAGGTGTGCGTCCAGCGGCCGTCCGGGAACTCGTACTCGGCGTGGACGGAGTTCACGCCGTCCCCGACCGGCGTCGAGGAGACGATGCGAGACACGCCGTCGGTGCCGAGCCTGCCCTCGCGCGGCACGTTGAGGTGCCAGTCCTCGCCCTCCCGCTGCATCAGCACGCAGCCGTCCGCGGCGACGTGGCGGCGGCAGGTCTCCAGCAGGCCCTGGCGGACGGCCTCGTCGCCCGCGTGGATCAGGAAGGAGGCGAGCAGGACGACGTCGAAGCGCTCGCCGAGGTCCAGCCGCTCGATCGGGCTGCGCACGGTGCGGACGTCCGCGCGCACCCTGGCCAGCATCTCGGCGGACTCGTCCACCGCCGTCACGGTGAAGCCGCGGTCGGTCAGCGGGTGCGTCATCCGGCCGACGCCGCAGCCCAGTTCGAGGACGGTGGCGCCGGCGGGCACCGCGGCCTCGATGACGTCCGGGGCGTCGCCGACGGGGAGCCGGGACCAGAGCTCGACGGCGCAGCCGTCCGGGGTGATCGCGCCCGGGCCCGTTCCGTCGTGCCCCTCGCGTCGTACGTTGCCGGCGTGCGTGTCGTTACCCATGGGCGTCATCGGAACACGGGCAGGGTGGGGAGGGAAGGCGCCGCAGCGGGTTTTCGGTCAGTCCGTCAGTCTCCTCGGCCCGCAGGTCCGTCAGTCCGTCAGTCCGGGCGTACGGTTGGCGGCCGTCCCGGACTGCGGGCACAACATCATGCTCGACAACCTCGACAACCTCGACGGCTTCGTCTCGGCGGCCGGCCTCGAACCTCGACCGTAGGCTGGGGGAGTCGGAGAGGAACCCGCGCGATGCCCTTTGAAGTCCCGCCCGTTGAGGTCCCGCCCGCGCTGGCCGCGTCGCTGGAGCAGTCCCTCGGCCCGGGCGGTCGCGCCTGGGCGTCCCGACTCCCCTCCCTGGCGGGCGAGTTGCTCGACCGCTGGGAGCTGCGCCCGGACGGCCCCCCGGCGCACGGCGTCGTCGCACTGGTGCTGCCCGTGCGGTGCGCCGATGGCACGCCCGCGGCGCTCAAGCTCCAGCCGGTGGACGAGGAGACGGAGGGCGAGCCGGTCGCCCTCCGGGCCTGGGGCGGGCGAGGGGCGGTTCGACTCCTCGGCCACGAACCGGCCTCGGGCTCGATGCTGCTGGAACGACTCGACCCGGGGCGTTCGCTGCTGGATGTCGCGGACGACCGGGAGGCGCTGCGCGTCCTTGCCATCCTGCTCAGGGAATTGACCGGACGTCAGGTCGATGTCCCGGGCCTGCGCCGGCTGGCGGACGTCGCCGACGGTCTGCTCGCGCGGGCCCCGGAAGCGGCCGCAACCCTCGTCGACCCGGCCGAGCGGCGCTTGCTCGCCGACTGCGCCGCGGCCCTGCGCGAGGTCCGCGCCGAGCCCGGCGACCGGCTGCTGCACTGGGACCTGCACTACGGCAACGTCCTCGCCCCGTTCGAGGGCGGCGGCCGTGCCCCCTGGCTCGCCATCGACCCCAAGCCGCTCATCGGGCACCCCGGCTTCGAACTCCTCCCGGCGCTGCGCAATCGCTGGGCCGACGTACTGGCCACCGGCGACGTCGCCCGGGCGCTGCGGTGGCGGTTCGACATCCTGGTGGAGACCCTGGAACTGGATCGCGCGGCCGCGGTCGCCTGGACGCTCGCCCGGGTGCTGCAGAACGCCGTCTGGGCGGCGGAGGACGGGGAGTCGGCGCTCGACCCGGGGCAGCGGACGGTGGCGGAACTGCTGTCGGGGCGTTGAGCGGAAAACGGCGAGCGGCAGGCAGCGGCCGGAAACAGCGAAGGCAAGGAGGTCGTCGACTCTCCTTGCCACTCTCAAGATATAGCGCACCGGGGGGCTTGCCGCAAGGCCCCGGTCGTGCCGCAGAATGACCGGCCGAAGCCGGGATCTGCGGGCATACCTGGGGGTTTGTGATGATTGACGTGATCGTGGTCGGCGCCGGGCCGACCGGATTGATGCTGGCCGGCGAGTTGCGATTGCACGGCGTGCGGGTGCTCGTGCTGGAGAAGGAGACGGAGCGGCCCCTGGAGGCCCGGGCGCGCGGTCTGCACGCGCGCAGTCTTGAAGTGATGGACCAGCGCGGGCTGCTGGAGCGGTTCCTCCCGCTCGGCCGGAAGTTCACGGTCGGCGGCTTCTTCGCCGGCATCGGCAAGGAGTGGCCGGAGCGGCTGGACACCACCCAGGCATACGTCCTGGCCATCCCGCAGGCGGTCACCGAGCAGCTGCTGACCGAGCACGCCGCCGAACTCGGCGCCGAGCTCCGGCGCGGCTGCGAACTGGTCGGGCTGAGCCAGGACGAGGACGGGGTGAGCGCCGAACTGGCCGACGGCACGCGGCTGCGCTCGCGCTACCTCGTCGGCTGCGACGGAGGCCGCAGTACGGTGCGCAAGCTGCTCGGCGTCGGCTTCCCCGGCGAGCCCTCCAGGGTGGAGACGTTGCTGGGCGACATGGAGCTGGCCGAGCAGCCGGAGACGATCGCCGCCGTCATGGCGGAGGTCCGCAAGACCCAGCTGCGATTCGGCGCCATCCGCGAGGGGGATGGGGCGTACCGCGTCATCGTGCCCGCCGAGGGGGTGGCCGAGGACCGTACGGCTGCTCCGACCTTCGAGGAGTTCAAGCACCAGCTGCGGGCCGTCGCGGGCACCGACTTCGGGGCGCACTCACCACGCTGGCTCTCGCGCTTCGGCGACGCCACCCGGCTGGCCGAACGCTACCGGGTCGGCCGGGTGCTGCTGGCCGGCGACGCGGCGCACATCCACCCGCCGACCGGCGGGCAGGGGCTCAACCTCGGCGTCCAGGACGCGTTCAACCTGGGCTGGAAGCTGGCCGCGGAGGTCGACGGCTGGGCGCCGGAGGGGCTGCTGGACAGCTACCACGCCGAACGGCACCCGGTGGCCGCCGATGTGCTGGACAACACCCGCGCGCAGATCCAGTTGATGTCCCTGGAGCCCGGTGTCCAGGCGGTGCGCCGGCTGCTGGCGGAACTGGCGGAGTTCGGAGAGGTGAACCGGTACCTGATCGAGAAGATCATCGCGATCGGGGTCCGCTACGACCTCGGCGAAGGGCATGAACTGCTCGGCCGCCGGCTGCGCGACGTCGAGCTGAAGCGCGGCCGCCTCTACGGGCTGATGCACGGCGGCCGCGGGCTGCTGCTCGACCAGACCGGCGGGCTCTCGGTGGCGGGCTGGGCGGACCGGGTCGACCATGTCGTCGACGTCAGCGACGAGTTGGACGTGCCCGCGGTGCTGCTGCGCCCGGACGGCCACGTGGCCTGGGTCGGCGAGGACCAGCAGGGTCTGCGCGGCCACCTGGCCAGGTGGTTCGGGGCCCCCGCCGTCTGATCGCACCACGGCGGCCGCGGTGACGTGCGAACGGCCATCGCGCCAGGAGCGCCGGGGGTGTGCGGGCGGACGCTCAGCGCTCCCGCAGCAGTACGAAGCGCACCGGCGTCCCCGGGCGCGCCTGTGCGGCCGCCGCGAGGTCGGCGGCGGGGACGATGCCGATCACCGGGTAGCCGCCGGTGGTCGGGTGGTCGGCGAGGAAGACCACCGGCCGTCCGTCCGGCGGGATCTGCACAGCGCCCAACACCATGCCCTCACTGGGTAGTTCACCCGCCCGGGCGCGGGTGACCGGCGGGCCCTCGGTGCGCAGCCCGATCCGGTTGCCGGTCGGGGAGACCAGGTACCCGTCGCGGGCCAGTCGGGTCAGCGCCGCAGGCTCGAACCAGTCCGCGTGCGGGCCGAGCCGCAGCCGCAGCACCAGTTCGGCCGGGGGAGCGGGCAGCGGTACCAGGTCGGGTCGGGGGCGGTCGGGCGGAGGCGGGCCGACCGGCAGCCGGTCGCCGGCGGCGAGCGGGGCCGGTCCGAGGCCGGAGAGCAGGTCCGTCGAGCGGCTGCCCAGGACCGGCGCGACGGCGATCGCGCCCGCGACCGCCAGGTAGCCGCGCACCCCGGCGGTTGCCGCCCCCACCTCCAGCACCGCCCCGGCCGGCACCGTGACCGGCGCACCCCACGCGGCCGCCCGCCCGTCCACCCGCACGGGCGAGGGCGCCCCGGTGACGGCCACGACCACCGGCCCGAGGGCGCGCAGGGCGACCCCGCCGAGCGTGGTCTCCAGCCCGGCGGCGCCCGGCTCGTTGCCGACCAGCCGGTTCGCGGCCCGCAGCGCGGGCTCGTCCAGCGCCCCGGCCCTGGGCACCCCGAGGTGGGCGACACCGCGCCGCCCGAGGTCCTGGACGGTGGTCAACGGCCCGGGCCGCACCACCAGCAAACCGCTCAACGCCCCCACCCCGTCCGCCCCCGCCCCGTCCCCCGCCGTCCCGTCCCGCTCCGTCCGGGGCCCGCGCGCCGCCCGCCGTGGGCCCGCACCGCCGCTACGCCCGTTCCGCCGTGAACCGCACCCGCACCCCGGGCGCCAGCAGCGCCGCCGGCTCGCGCCCGGTGTCCCAGAGCACGAGCCCGGTGCGCCCGATCAGCTGCCAGCCGCCGGGGGAGGAGCTCGGGTAGACGCCGGTGTACGGGCCGGCCAGGGCGACCGAGCCGACCGGGACGCCGCTGCGCGGGGTGGCCCGGCGCGGGACCTCGTACCGGGGTGGCAGCCCGGTCAGGTAGCCGAAGCCGGGCGCGAACCCGCAGAAGGCGACCACGTACTCGGGCCCGGTGTGGATCCGTACGGCGGCCTCCTCGGAGACTCCCCACAGCGCGCCGACCTCGGCGAGGTCGGCGCCGTCGTACACCGTCGGCACCTCCACCAGCGGCCCGGTCGCCGCCGCGGCCGCCGACGGACGGGCCGTGCGCAGCAGGGCCGCCAGCGCGCCGACGTCCGCGACGCCGTCCAGCAGCACCGTGCGCGCGGCCGGCACGATCTCCTCGACCGCGCCGAGCGCCCCGCTCTCCTGCCGCTCGCGCAGCCATCCGTACAGCGCCGCGACCTGCGCCGTGTCGTCGAGTTCGACCAGCAGTGCCCGCTCGCCGACGCGCCGGACGGCGGCGGGCGTCACGTGAACGCCTCCACCCGGACCCCGGCGGAGGCGAGGGCACCGCGGATCCGCCAGGCGAGCTGGGCGGCGCCGGGGGTGTCGCCGTGGACGCACAGGGAGCGGGCCTCGACGGCGATCCGTTCGCCGCCGACGGCCTCCACCGAGGCGTCCCGGGCGATGCCGACGGCGCGGGTGATCACCGATTCGGGGTCGTGCACCACGGCGTCCGGATCGCGGCGCGGGACGAGGGTGCCGGCCCAGGTGTACGCGCGGTCGGCGAAGGCCTCGGCGACGACCGCGAGGCCGACGCCCTCGGCGACGGCGAGCAGCCGGGAGCCGGGCAGCCCGAGCACCGGCAGCGGTCCGTCGCAGACCGCCCCGGCCCGCAGCACACCGGCCACCACGGCCTCGGCCTGTTCGGAGTCGGTGACCACCCGGTTGTAGAGGGCGCCGTGCGGTTTGACGTAGGAGACCCGGGAGCCGGCCGCGCGGGCGAAGACCTGGAGGGCGCCGATCTGGTACGCGATCTCGTCGGCGAGCTCCTCCGGGGGGACGTCCATGGCCCGGCGGCCGAAGCCGGCCAGGTCGCGGTAGGAGACCTGGGCGCCGATCCGGACGCCGCGTTCGGCGGCCAGCGCGCAGACCCGGCGCATCGTCGACGGATCTCCCGCGTGGAAGCCACAGGCGACGTTGGCACTGGTCACCACGGACAGCAGGGCCTCGTCGTCGGTCAGCGTCCAGCGTCCGAACCCCTCACCGAGGTCCGCATTGAGATCGATCACCGCATCGGCCACGCCCGTCCGCCTTCCAGCAGCTGTTGAGCCAGATGGTAGGGCCTGCGGATGAAGGCCGTTGCCCGTGACCCGGGCCCAGGGGGCCCACCGGCGTGCGACCCCTGGTCACACGCCCTGGGGCGGCGCTGGGCGGCTCCGGCTCAGCTCGTGGCCACCGGCCCCTGGAAGGAACGTTCCAGCGGGCGCAGCGCCCGCAGCACGATCAGCAGCGGGACGACGCCGACGATCCCGAACGACATGTCGATGAATCGCCAGCCCAGGGGAATCCCCCGCAGCGGTCCGCAGACCAGGGCCAGGGGGATGACGGCGCCGCAGGCGAGCACGGCCCAGCGGATCACCCAGATGTTGCGGACCGGGTCCTTGATCGGGCCCCAGAAGGCGGCGGCGATCACCAGGTGGGCGAAGGCCAGCCAGTCGGTGCCGTAGGCCAGGAAGGGGTAGCGGTCATTGGTCTGCGCGACGCCGGTGCGGACGCGTTCGATCCAGTCCAGTGCGGCCGGGAAGCGGTCGGTCAGCGGTGCGGCCGGCCCGGTCGCGAGGTCGGCCAGCCAGCGGGTCTCGGTCTCCAGGGGGAAGGCCGTCAGGCCGCTCAGCACCAGGCAGACCACGAAGATCCAGAGCCAGCGCCGGACTCTGCGCAGGACTGCGGCGGGACCGGTGCCCGGATTGGCGTCCATGGTGCGAACCTCCATGCCGAAGAGCAGGCGGGGCCTTGTCCCGTCTGTACGGAACCGACTCTAGGCCCTTCTTTTGAACATGTTCAACTAGCCCCTGACGTGCGGGCACGCCCCGGTCGCCGTGCGGGCGCGCACCCGGACGCCCGGGCCGGCGCGCGCCCCCGGACACGCCGATGCCCGGGTGCCGGAGCACCCGGGCATCGGAACAGCCGGACGACGCGGTGTACGTCGGGAACTACGCGGTGTACGTGAAGGTCACCGGGGCACTGGTGCCGCCCGCAGTGGTCACCGTGACGTCCACCGGGCCGGGGCCCGCCGCCGCCGGGGAGGTGGCCGAGCAGAAGGACGGGCCGCAGGACACGTGCGTGGCAGGCACCCCGCCGAACGCGACCGTGCCGTACGTCAGGTTGGTGCCCTGGAGGTACACCTGGGTGCCGCCGGCGGCCGGGCCGCCGGTGTTGGTCAGGTTGCCGACCGTCGGTGCGGGCGGCGGCGGGGGCGGGGCGCCCGTGTAGGCGAAGGCGGCCGGCGCCGCGACCGTGCCGCCGGGGGTCACCACGGAGACGGGCGCGCTGCCCGAGCCGCCGGGCGTGGTCACCGTGCAGGCGGTGTCGGTGCAGGTGCCGGCCGCCGGGACGCCGCCGACCAGCACCATGCCGTGCGCCAGGTTGCTGCCGCTGACGGTCACCGCGGTGCCGCCCGCGCCCGGGCCGGTGGTGGTGTCGAGGCCGTCGACCGTGGGCGGCGCCTGGACGACCGGCGCCGGGGTGGTCCCGTCGACCGACAGGGCCGTCACGTGGCCGGTCGGGTCGGTGTCGTTCGGGTTGGACACGGTCACGACGATCTGGCCGGTCAGCTGCTGGGTGTAGTCGCGGCCCACGTCCAGCTTCATGAACTCGTAGCGCCCGGGCCTGCGGGTGCCGACGAGGACGGCGTCCAGGTGGCGCCCGTCGGGCGAGAGGGACTCGGTGAAGGTGTAGTCGTACGGGGTGGAGAAGAACATGCCGAGCCCGGTGGTGAGCCCGGGCGGCAGGTCGACGGTGATGTGGGTCGGCCCGGTGAGGTCCTGGGTGCCGGCGGAGGTCCAGCCGGCCGAGAGCTTGCCCGGTCCGGGAGGGGTGGTGCCCGGCAGGAAGCCGTTCAGGGCCGCGGTCACGTGCTGCCCCTGAACGGCGGGGGCGTCGGCGGGGGCGGCCGACGAGGCGGCGGCACCGGCGGTGAGGGTGGTCACGGACAGCGCGGCGGCGAAGCCCGCTTTGACCAGTCGAGTGATCATAGGCCGATCATCACGGTAGCGACGCGCAGTCTTCACGGGTTTGCCGAATATGGGTTCGGAATTGGCGGAATCCCGTCGAAATCCCGTTCTGAATTCACCCCCGACACGCCCTCCGGCCTGCCGCGCAGCCCGCCCACAAGGCCCGTTTCGGTCGAACTCGGTGCGAACCTCTAATCTTGTCCACCGTGACCGCCATCGCTGACCCGCCCACCCTGCCCGGCCCCCGGCCGCCCGCCGGGTCCGTCGCGGCGAGGCCCGCGCCCGGCCCCGCCGCCGACGAGGGCCTGGCCCGCCGGCTCAAGGCGCTGGCCTGCACCGCCCCCCTGCACGACCTGGACAACCGCAAGGTCAACCTGGCGGGCGAGTACGGCGGCTACGCGATGGCCGAGGTCGGTCTCGCCGCGATCGACCTGGTCACCCTGCACATGGACTTCGACACCGGCGCCGACCGCGACATAGTGCTCGCCCGCCTGCTGCCCCGGGTCGCCGCCCAGGCCGCCGGCCGCCCCGCCGCCGAGCACGAGCGGGTCGCCCGCTGGGTGCTGGAGTCGCTGATCAACGTCGGCAGCGTCGACCGGGGCTTCCGCGCCGTCTACGGCACCTTCGGCGCGGACGGCGCGTACGTCCGGCGCGACTACGACTTCAAGCTGATCGAGGAGGTCCCCGGCCCCGACGGCGGCGTCTACCTGCGCACCACCGACGAGGCGGTCAACGTCCTGGTCGGCGCGCTCGACACCGACGTCACCTCGGCCCAGATCGCCGCCGAGGTCAAGCTGGAGGTGCTGATCCGCCGCGGCCGCCTGGCCGACGCCCAGCTCGCCGCCGAGCAAGCCCGCTACCGCACCGTCCAGTACGCCGAGACGCTGCGCCGCGCCCTCGACGCGACCCGGCGCAACGTCCGCGCCGTCGACTGGATGCGCGCCATCCCCGACCTCATCGACGAGGCGCTGGACCACATCGCCGACCGCTACCGGCACGAGAACGCGATTCTCACCAACATCCGCAAGGCCCGCGACGAGGCCGAGCCGAACACCCCCGAAGGGGCCGAGCACAAGCGCCGCGCCGCCGAGCTGCTCGACATCGTCAAGGACTGCATCCGCCGGCACACCAAGCTGCAGACCCGCCTGCTGGAGGCCGGCCCGCTGTTCCGCGCCGAGCAGGACCGGCAGGCCTTCGCCGCCCCCGGCGCCCGCAGCGGCATCGACCTCTACGGCCAGCTGCTCGCCCCCGTGCTGCGGCTGCCGGTCGAGCAGGCCGTCCGCCCCACCGGTGCCTTCTTCGCCCGCGGCGCCGGCCTGCGCACCCCCGTCTCCGTCCGGGTCGCCGACCTGGTCGACCTGCTGCTCACCCCGCCGGTCGAGCGCGAGCACCTCGGCGCCGAACTGCCCGACCCGGACCTGGTCGCCACCCCGGACGACAGCCGCTTCTCCGAAGCCCAGCTGGAGTCCGCGCTGCTCCTGCTCGACCTGCCCGCCGACGCCCCCCGCCGGCTCTCCGGCCTGCTCGCCGAGGCCCGCGAACAGGACCCGGAACTGCCGTACCTGGTCGCCCTGCTGGCCGTCCACGCGGCCAGCCCGCCGGTCGGCACCGCCTACCGGCAGGGCGAGGAGCGGCTGCTGTTCGCCGTGGACGACGGCACCCCGCTGCGCGACCCGCAGTTCGGCGGCGCCGACCTGATCGTCGGCAGCGCCCTGCTCGACGCGGCCGGCATGGCCGCCGACCGCAAGGACGCCGGCTGACGAAGCCGCCGCCTCGACGCACCACCAGATCGCCCGTACCAGCAACAGCCCCGAGGAGCACGGCCCGTGACGACCCACCACGACGCGTCCTGGGCGGCCGAGACCGAACCCGCGGCCCCCGCCCCGATCACCCCCGGCGACGTCGCCGACGCAGCCCGGCTGGTCTCCTTCGGCCTCCAGGCCAAGCTGCTCCCCGCCCGCGACGCCGAGTACGCCGAACTCGTCCGCCGCCACCGCGAGGACCCGCCGTTCGCCCGGCTCGCCGACGCCGTCGCCACCGGCATGGGCCTGGTCGTCCTGGAGGTCTCGCCGCGCGCCGGCATGGCCGTCGCCGCCGCCGAGGACTCGCTGTTCGCCGTTCGGATGGGCGACTACTCGCGCCGCGCCGCCACCGAGTCCACCGACCGCTTCCTGCACGGCCTGGCCCACCTCGCCGTCGCCGCGATGGCCTTCCCCCGGCCCGAGGACCTCGCCGACGACGGCTACCTCGGCCGGATCACCGTCAACGGCGTCGACGCCTTCGTCCGCCAGGCCTGCCGCCGCCTGGAGGAGCAGGCCGCGACCGAGGGCGACAACACCGACCCGCAGTCCGACGCCCCCGGCCTGGAGGCCGCCTGGCGGGTGTGGGCCCGGCGCACCGCCACCGGCGCCACCAAGGACGCCCGCCGGCTCTCCGGCTCCACCATCGGCATCGTCGCCAAGGCCGTGCTGTTCCTGGTCGACTCCGGCTTCCTGCAGAAGGTCTCCGACGACGCCGGCGGCACCTACCGCACCACCGCCCGCTACCAGCTCCAGGTCCGCGACCTGGCCGGCAGCGCGGCCATGGCCGAACTGCTCGACCTCGGCATCGTCCCGGTCTCCGACGGCACCGCCAGCCTGCTGCCGCCGGACACCGGCGACGAACTGGTGGCCGACGCAGGCCTGCCGTTCCACTCGCTCTGACACCCCAACCCGACTCGCCCACGGAGAACCGCCGCACATGTACGAGCTCAACCGGGTCCGCCTCTACTCGATCGGACCGGCCGGCGCCCGCTACGCCGACACGGTGCTCGACCTGCGCGGCGTCGGCGAGCCCGTCGCCGACCCGGCCCCGCAGCAGATCGGCCTGTTCGGCGAGGACCCCGAGGGCCCGGTCCGCCGCCCCGCCCCGGCCGGCGTGCTCTTCCTGGAGAACGGCGGCGGCAAGTCCGTCCTGCTCAAGCTGATCTTCTCGGTGATGCTCCCCGGCCACCGCAACACCCTCGGCGGCGCCAGCTCCGGCGTGCTGCGCAAGTTCCTGCTCGCCGACGACTGCGGCCACGTCGCGCTGGAGTGGCAGCACACCGTCACCGGCGAGCTGATCGTGGTCGGCAAGGTCAGCGAGTGGCGCGGCCGCCAGGTCTCCTCCGACCCGCGCAAGTTCGCCGAGACCTGGTACTCCTTCCGCCCCGGCCCCGGCCTCACCCTGGACTCGCTGCCGGTCGCCGAACGGATCAGCCTGGCCGGCGACCAGAAGGCCCGCGGCCGCCGCCGCACCATGAAGGGCTTCCGCGACGCCCTCACCGAGGCCGGCAAGGCCCACCCGCACCTCGACCTGGTCTTCGAGGACGGCCACGACCGCTGGACCGAGCACCTCGGCGAACTCGGCCTCGACCCCGAACTCTTCCGCTACCAGCGCGAGATGAACGCCGACGAGGGCGAGGCCGCCGGACTCTTCGCGGTCAAGCACGACAGCGACTTCACCGACCTGCTGCTGCGCGCCGTCACCGACACCCGGGACACCGACGGCCTCGCCGACCTCGTCCACGGCTTCGCCGCCAAGCTCGGCCGCCGCGCCGAACTCACCGCCGAACGCGACTTCACCGCCGGCTCCCTCGACCTGCTGGAACGCATCGTCGAGGCCACCGGCGCCCGCGAGAGCGTCCGCGAGGCCCACCGCACCGCCGAACGCCGCACCCGCCGCCTCGCCCACGCCCTCACCTCCCGCGCCGCCGCCGAACGCGACCGCGCCCAGGACCTCGCCATCGAGGTCGCCGCCGCCGCGGGCGCCGTCACCGCCGCCGAGGCCGACCGCACCCGGCACACCCTCATCACCGCCGAACTCACCCACCGGCACGCCACCCTGGGCCTCGCCGCGGCCACCGCCGAGGCCGCCGCGCTGCGCCGCGAACTCATCGACGCCCGCACCCTGCACTCCGCCTGGCAGGCCGCCGAGGCCGTCCTGCGCCAGCGCGCCGCCGCCGACCGGGTCACCCGGGTCGCCGCCGCCATCCGCGAGGCCGAACTCGACGCAGCCCCCGCGCTCGCCGCCCGGGCCCGCGCCGCCACCGCCCTGGCCCGCGCCCTGGAGGCCGCCGCCGCGGCCGCCGAAGCCCGCGCCGACACCGAGGAGCAGCGCGCCGGCGAGCTCCAGGACGACGGCGCCAAGGCCCAGTCCGACGCCACCGAGGCCGCCACCGCCGCCCAGAAGGCCCGCAGCGAGGTCGACCACCTGCGCCAGCGCCTCGCCGAGGTCGAGCAGGAGACCGCCGCCGCCGTCGAGGCCGGCTTCATCGACGCCGACGGCGACGTCGACCCGGCCCGTGCCGCCCTGCACGCCGCCGACGTCGAGAAGGCCGCCGGAGCCGCCCTCGCCCAGGCCCGTACGGCCGCCGAGGCCTGCGCCGCCCGGCTGCGCGAGGCCGCCGCCGCCACCGGCCGCGCCGAACTCGCCGCCGAACGCGCCGGCGACGCCCGCACGGCCGCCGCCCGGGCGCTCGCCGCCGAGCAGCGCACCGCCGCCCTGCTCGCCACCGAGCAGCGCCTCTCCGACCTGCTCTCCCTGACCCCCGCACCCACCGACTGGAGCGAGGACGGGTCAGGGGCCGAGGAGGACGCCGGCTTCCTCACCCCCGCCGTCCTCGACCGCAACGCCGAGTACCTGCGCGAACTCCTCGACGAGGCCATCGCCACCGCCGAACGCACCCTGTTCGACCTGCGCACCGCCGCCGCCGACGACTCCCGCATCCTCGCCGCCCTCGGCGACGGCGGACTGCTGCCGCCCGGCCCGGACGTCCTGGCCACCGTCGAGTACCTCGCCGAGCACGGCATCCCCGCCCTGCCGGGCTGGCGCTACCTCGCCCAGTCCGTCGACCCGGCCGACCACGAGGCGATCCTCGCCGCCCGCCCCGAACTCGTCGACGGCGTCGTCGTCACCGACCCCGCCTCGCTGGAGCGGGCCCGCGAGGCCCTGCAGGCCGCCGCCCTGCTGCCCCGCTCCACCGTCGCCGTCGGCGCCGCCGCCTCCCTGACCGCCCCGATCACCGACCAGCCCGCGTTCTTCCTGGTGCCGCCGAACCCGGCCATGCACGACGAGTCCGCCGCCGACGACGAGCGCCGCGAACTGCGCGCCCGGGCGGGCGCCCGCGAGGAGCACATCCGCGAACTCGCCGCCCGCCTCGGTGCCGACCGCGCCCTCGCCGCCCGCCTCGCCTCCTGGCACGCCAGCTGCCCGCCCGGCACCCTCGCCGAACTCGCCGCCGCCGCCGAGGCCGCCCGCGAGCACGCCGAGCAGGCCGCCGCCGCCCTGGCGACCCTGCGTGCCGACCACGACGAGGCCGAGACCGACCACGCCGCCGCGGCCGCCGCCCACGAGGAGCACCGCGAGGCCGCCCAGCGCGCCCGCCGCCGCGCCGACGCCCTCTCCGGCCTCGCCTTCCGGCTGCGCGAGCGCGCCAACTGGGCCCGCCGCCAGCGCGAACTCGCCGAGGACGCCGCCGAGTGCGACCGCCGCCAGGCCGTCTGCGCCGAACGCGCCCGCACCTGCGACGAGGACCGCCGCGCCGCCCAGCGCGCCGCCGACGACGCCCGCCGCACCGCCCGCACCGTGCGCGCCGAACGCGCCGAGATCCCCGCCGCCGAGCAGGCCGACGAGCCCTCCGAGACCGCCCCCGCCGCACTGCCCGCCCTGCGCGAGGCCTACCGCGCCGCCTCCCAGCTGTACGAGAAGGTCGGCGTCGGCGCCGACCTGCGCGCCGAGCAGGCCCGCGCCGAGGGCGACGAGGCCGCCGCCGCGACCGAACTCGACCGCCTCACCAACAAGGTCCGCACCCGCGCCGAGGAACTCCTCGGCAGCCCCGACGGCGCCGACGGCCCGGGCCGCCAGGCCGCGGCCGCCCGCGCCGAGGACCTGGTCGCCACCATCGAGGCCCGCTCCGCCGCCGCCAGCGAGCAGCTCGGACGCCTGCGCGGCGAGGCCGAACGCTCCGCCCCCGCCGACGGCGTGGCGCACACCGAACTGCCCGAGGACCTCGTCCCCGCCGACCCCGAGCACGCCCAGGTCCTGCTGCGCACCGCCACCAGCCGGCTCGCCGAACGCCGGGAGGCCCTGGACGCCGCCCGCACCGCGCACGCCGACCTGCAACGCACCTTCGACGCCGCCCAGTCGGCCGCCGCCGACTTCGACGAACTCGCCGGCCAGCTGCGCGATGGCCTGCGCGAACAGCAGGAGGACGACGGCCAGTCCGTCGAGCCCTACCTCGGCTCGCTGCCGGAGGCGCGCGGCACCGCCGCCGAGGCCCGCCGCGCCCTGCGTACCGCCGCCGGCGAGCTGTCCTCCGCCGAACTCGCCGTCCGCGACGCCTCCGACGCCCTCGTCCGGCACGCCAACGCCGCCCGCTACGAGGCCGTCCGCACTCCCGCCCGCCAGCAGATCCGCGAACTGCCCGCCGCCGCGCTGCCCGAACACGCCGCCGCCTGGGCCGCCGCCTTCGCGCCCCGGCTGCGCGTGCTGACCGACGAACTCGCCCAGCTGGAGCGCAACCGCGGCTCGATCGTCGACCGCCTGCGCGGCCTGGTCGAGTCCTCGCTCACCACCCTGCGCGCCGCCCAGCGGCTCTCCCGGCTGCCCGAGGGCCTGGGGGAGTGGTCCGGCCAGGAGTTCCTGCGGATCCGCTTCGAGGACCCGGACCACGCCACCCTGGTCGAGCGCCTCGGCGAGGTCATCGACGAGGCCACCCGCGCCGCCGTCCGCAAGAACAGCGACCTGCGCCGCGACGGCGTGTCCCTGCTGCTGCGCGGGGTCGCCGCCGCGATCGGCCCGAAGGGCGTCAGCGTCGAGATCCTCAAGCCGGACGCGGTGCTGCGCGCCGAGCGGGTCGGCGTCGGCCAGATGTCCGACGTCTTCTCCGGCGGTCAGCTGCTCACCGCCGCCATCGCGCTGTACTGCACGATGGCCGCGCTGCGCGCCAACGACCGGGGCCAGTCCCAGCTGCGGCACGCCGGCACGCTGTTCCTGGACAACCCGATCGGCCGCGCGAACGCCACCTACCTGCTGGAGCTCCAGCGGGCCGTGGCCGATGCGCTCGGCGTCCAACTGATCTACACCACCGGCCTGTTCGACACCACCGCGCTCGCCGAGTTCCCGCTGGTCATCCGGCTGCGCAACGACGCCGACCTGCGGGCGGGCCTCAAGTACATCTCGGTCGAGGAGCACCTGCGCCCCGGTCTGCCCGCCCCGCAGGACCCGGACGGCCCGGCCGTCCACGGCGAGATCACCGCCACCCGGATGTTCAAGCGTCCGGCCGAGGTTCCGGTGCAGTCCGCAACTGACTAGCGTGGCGTCCATGCTGACGATCGCGCACTTCAGTGACATCCACCTCGGGCAGGAGCACCGCCAGGACGGCGGCGGCCGCGCCCTGCGGCGGGCCGGGCAGGTGATGGCGTACCTCGACGCCCTGCCCGGTCCGCTGGACGCCGTGCTCGTCACCGGGGACCTCGCCGACCACGGCCTGCCCGCCGAGTACGAGCAGGTGGCCAAGGTGCTGGACTGCCGGTACCCGGTGCTCACTTGCCCCGGCAACCACGACCGCCGGGCGCCCTACCGGGAGGCGCTGCTCGGTGAGGCCCCCGCGGACGGCCCGGTCAACCGGCTGCACCGACTGCCCGGCGCCGACGTGCTGATGCTGGACTCCTCGATCCCGGGCCGCGACGACGGCCTGCTGGACGAGGAGACGCTGGCCTGGCTGGACGCCGAACTGGCGGGCGGCCGCGCCGACCTGCCCGCGCTGGTGGCCTTCCACCACCCGCCGGCCGTCCTGCACCTGCCGAACGTCGACCCGATCCGCCAGTTCGGGGAGGAGGCGCTCGGCGCGGTGCTGGCCCGGCACCCCCGGGTGGCCGGCCTGCTCTGCGGCCACTCCCACACCGGCGCCGCCACCACCTTCGCCGGGCTGCCCCTGCTGGTCGCCCCGGGGGTGGTCTCCACCGTCACGCTGCCCTGCGAGGGCGGGCCCGGCATCTCCTTCACCCAGCCGCCGATGCTCGCCTTCCACGTCCTGGACGACACGGGCCGGCTCACCACCCACTACCGGGCCGTCCCGGAGGACTGATGGCGGCGCCGGCCGCGGGCGTCCTACGCGGCCGGCAGCCGCGGCTGGCGCTGCGGCCCGCCGGGCCGGGGGAGCGGCCGGGCGGCCAGCGGGTCGGGCGCCCGGCTGCCCGCCATCGGGTGCGCGGAGCCGGGCGCGCGCTGCCGCTGGGCGGCGACCTGACGCGAGATCAGGATCTCCAGCAGGCACCACATCGTGCCGAACACCCCGAGCCCCATCGCCATCAGCGCCGGCGTCATCAGCCAACTGTCCGCGTACGAGGCGAGCGTGGCGACGACCACGCCGACCAGTGTGAAGGACAGGCAGAGCACCGCCCGGACGGCGGCGGCGCGCACCTCGTCGGGCAGGCGGCGACGGCGGCGTGGCACGGACATCGATCGACCCCCAGGCGCGGACTCGGTGGCGGACACGGGACGGGCGCACGCGAAACGCGCCCCCTTGCCTCACTCTGCCCCGTCGAACCAGGACTATGCGTCCGAATCCACCGAACTGCCGTCAAAGCGCGTGATCCGGGCAGCCGGCAGCGGGCGGCCCGCCGCCGGGGGAGGTCAGCCCAACTGCAGGTTGAGCTCCTCCAGGGCGCCCGCCACGATCGTCCGCATGGCCTGCTCGGCCTGGACGGCGTCCCCCGCGCAGATCGCGTCGGCGACTTCGCGGTGCAGCCGGATCGCGTACGGCTCCGGCTGATGGGGCATCAGATGGTACTCGGTCCGCCCGGTGAGCACCGCCCCCACGGTGTCGCCGAGGTGGGCGAACATCTCGTTGCCGGAGGCGCGCAGCACGGTGGCGTGGAAGTCGATGTCGTGCCGGAGGAAGGTGGCGAGGTCGGCGGCCCGCGCCGAGACGGTCAACTCCACGGCCAGCGATCCGAGTCGGCGCCGGTCGTCGTCGCTCGCGTGCACCGCGGCGAGCGCGGCCGCGGCCGGTTCGACGGCCACTCGCAGCGAGCCGAGCGAGCGCAGCTGGGCCGAGCGGTCCGCGCCGGACAGTCGCCAGCGGATCACCAGCGGGTCGAAGACGTCCCAGAGCGACCTGGGCTGCACGGTGATCCCGACCCGTCGCCGGGACGCCACCAGGCGCATCCCCTCCAGGATCCGCACCGCCTCCCGGACGACCGTCCGGGACACCCCGAACCGCTCCTCCAGCTCCTCGCCGCGCAGCACCGCGCCCTCGGGGATCTCCCCCGACGCGATCGCCGGCCCGAGCTCGTCAAGCAGCCGGCCGGGCAGCCCCTGGATCTCCATCCGCCCAGCGTAGACGCCCGCCCCGCCGCCACCACCGGCGCGTACCGGGTCCCGCGCCCTGCGATCTACCCCACAGCCCAAAAGTATGACGATTTGGTTTCCACCACTTGAATACGTCATATCTTTGAGGCGATAGTGGCGGCCAGGCAACGAAGGAGCACCACCCATGGCTCTCAGCGTCGAGAACCACGACCTCCCGGACACCCCTCTCACCATCGTGGTGATGGGCGTCTCCGGTGTCGGCAAGACCACCCTGGCCCGCCTGCTGGCCGAACGCCTCGACCTCCCCTACGCGGAGGCGGACGACTTCCACCCGGCGGCCAACATCGCCAAGATGTCGGCCGGCATCCCGCTGGACGACGAGGACCGCGCCCCCTGGCTGCGCGCCCTCGGCGCCTGGCTCAAGGAGCGGGCCGAGGACGGCACCGGCGGCGTGGTCACCTGCTCGGCGCTGAAGCACCGCTACCGCGACACCCTGCGCGCGGCCTGCCCGGGCGCCTACTTCCTGCACCTCAGCGGCGGTCACGAGCTGGTCGAGGACCGGCTCGCCCACCGCACCGGCCACTTCATGCCGCCGTCGCTGCTCGACTCGCAGTACGCCGCTCTGGAACCCCTGGGCGCGCACGAGCGCGGCGCCGTCCTGGACGTCGGTCCGTCCCCCGAAGAACTCGTCGAGATGGCCGTGGCGCTGCTGCGGCCGGTCAATGGAGACCTCGCGTGAGTATTGCCCCCACTCTGCTCGCGGCCGCCCCACCGGCCCTGCCGCACACCAGCAGCGACTCCCAGCTGCTGATCGCGGTCCTGCTCAGCATCGGTGTGATCGTCCTACTGATCACCAAGCTGAAGCTGCATCCCTTCCTCGCCCTCACGCTCGGCTCCGGCCTGCTGGCCGCCGTCGCGGGCGCCCCGTTCGACAAGCTGCTCAACAGCTTCTCCACGGGCTTCGGCTCCACCGTGGCCGGCGTCGGCCTGCTGATCGGGCTGGGCGCGATGCTCGGCAAGCTGCTCGCCGACTCCGGCGGCGCCAACATCATCGCGGACACCGTGCTGGCCCGGTCGGGCAACAGGGCGCTGCCCTGGGCGATGGCGCTGATCGCCGCCGTCCTCGGCCTGCCGCTGTTCTTCGAGGTCGGCGTCGTCCTGCTGATCCCGATCGTGCTGCTGGTCGCCCGCCGCGGCAACGTGCCGCTGATGCGGATCGGCATCCCCGCGCTGGCCGGCCTGTCCGTGCTGCACGGCCTGGTGCCCCCGCACCCGGGCCCGCTGGTCGCCGTCGACGCCCTGAAGGCGGACCTCGGCATCACCCTGGCGCTCGGCCTGCTGATCGCCGTGCCCACCCTGATCGTGGCAGGCCCGCTGTTCTCCCGGCTGGCCGAGCGCTGGGTCGGCCCGCTGGAGATCCCGAAGGCCACCGCCCCCGAGGAGAGCGCCAAGCCCGAGCACACCCCGTCCTTCGGCGCGGTGCTGGCGACCATCCTGCTGCCGGTCGTGCTGATGCTCGGCAAGGCCCTGACCGACGTGGTGATCGACAACCCGAAGGCTCTGGGCCAGCGGGTGTTCGACTTCATCGGTTCGCCGCTGATCGCGCTGCTCGCCGCGACCCTGCTCGGCATGCTGACCCTCGGCAAGGCGGCCGGCTTCGACAAGGCGCGGATCTCCGACACCGTCGGCAAGTCGCTCGGCCCGATCGCCGGCATCGTGTTCATCGTCGGCGCCGGCGGTGGCTTCAAGCAGACCCTGATCGACGTGGGCGTCGGCAACGCGGTGAGCGAGTGGTCCGGCAAGTGGCACATCTCGGCGCTGCTGCTCGGCTGGCTGATCGCGGTGCTGATCCGCCTGGCCACCGGCTCGGCGACGGTCGCCACCATCACCGCCGCCGGGATCGTCGCCCCGCTCGCCGCGGACATGTCCTCCACCCACGCGGCCCTGCTGGTCCTGGCGATCGGCGCCGGCTCGCTCTTCCTGTCGCACGTTAACGACGCCGGCTTCTGGCTGGTGAAGGAGTACTTCGGGATGAGCGTCGGGCAGACGCTGAAGTCCTGGTCGGTGATGGAGACGGTGATCTCGGTCGTCGCGATCGCCCTGATCATGCCGCTCAGCCTGATCATCTAGTCCCGACGGCGCCCGGCGCCGCCGCCGACATCCGCCGAGGGGCGGCACCCGTACGGGTGCCGCCCCTCGGGCGTGTCCGACGGACCGGGGCTCAGCCCAGCAGCCCCGACAGCACGGCCGCCGTCGCGTCCAGCAGGTCCTCCGCGGCCGCGCCGCCCGCCGCCGTCCGGGCCAGCAGCCCCTCGCGCGCCGCCAGGATCACCTGGGCGGTCTGCCGGGCGGTGGCGCCCGCCGGCACCAGCTCGGGCAGCGCCCGTTCCAGGACGGCGGCCAGCGCCTGCGCGACCGCACGGTCGTGCTCGGCGACCCGCTCGGCCAGCCCCTCGCTGCGGGCGGCGAGCAGCCGGAACTCCAGGAACAGCAGGATCCACCCGGTCTCGGCCGGCTCGACCCTCAGCAGCGCCTCGACCAGTAGCCGGGCCCGTTCCTGCGGTGCCAGTGCCTCGTCGGCGCCGGCCAGCTTCGCCAGTTCGGCCATCCGGTCGGCCGCCTGGTCGTCGAAGAGCGCCAGCAGCAGGTCCTCCTTGCCGGCGAAGTTCGAGTAGAAGGCGCCGCGGGTGTATCCGGCGGCGGCGCAGACGTCCTCGATGCTGGTCCGCGCGAAGCCGACGGCGAGGAACAGTTCGCCCGCCGCCGCGAGCAGCCGGGCCCGGGTGTGGACGCGGCGGCGGGGCGGTCGGGCGGGGGCGGCATCGGCCGGGGGCGGGTTCACAGAAGCACGATACATGGTGTATTCAGTACGGGACGTATTCAGTACGGCTCGTACTGAATCCATCCCGTACCGAACCGGAGGGGGACCAGCGTCATGAACCGACTGCTGATCACCAACGCCCACCTGCTCCACCCCGAGGACGGCACCCGCACCGAGGAGCCCGGCTGGCTGGAGACCGCCGACGGCCGGATCGCCGCCACCGGCACCGGCCGCCCGACCGCCGCGGGCGACGGCGTCCAGGTCCTCGATGCCGGCGGCGCCACCGTCCTGCCCGGCCTGATCGACGCCCACGTCCACCTGCTGGTCACCACCCTCGACCCGCACGACGTCGCCGACTGGACCCCCGGCTACGCGACCGTCCGCGCCCTCGCCGAGGCCGAACGCATGCTGCGCCGCGGTTTCACCACCGTCCGTGACGTCGGCGGCGCCGACCACGGCATGGCCCGCGCCCTGGACGAGGGCCTCGCACTCGGCCCCCGCCTGCTCCACGGCGGCAAGGCGCTCTCCCAGACCGGCGGCCACGGAGACCTGCGTCCGCTCGGCGACGACGCCCTGCCGTGCTGCGAATCCCGCCCGAACTTCGGCCGGATCGCGGACGGCGTGGACGCCGTCCGCGCCGCCGCCCGGGACGAGTTCCGCAAGGGCGCCCGGCACCTCAAGGTGCTGCTCTCCGGCGGCGTCGCCTCCCCGCACGACGAGATCGCCGCCGTCCAGTACAGCGAGGAGGAGATCCGCGCGGCCGTCGAGGAGGCCGAGAACCACAACCGCTACGTCACCGTGCACGCCTACCACCCGCGCGCCATCGACCGCGCCCTGCGCGCCGGGGTGCGCTGCGTCGAGCACGGCAACCTGCTGGACGACGGCACGATCGCGCTGCTCCTGGAGAAGGACGCCTTCCTGGTCCCCACCCTCGTCGCCTACGAGCAGACCGCGAAGCTCGGCGCCCGCTCCGGCCTCCCGGCGGCCTCCCTCGGCAAGCTCGCCGAGGTCCGCGACCAGGGCTTGGCCGCCCTCGAACGCGCCCACCGCGCGGGCGTCAACCTGGTCTACGGCAGCGACCTGCTCGGCCCCCTCCACCCGGCCCAGTTGGAGGAGTTCACGATCCGCGGCCAGGTCCAGCCCGCCGCCGACGTGCTCCGCTCGGCCACCACGACCGCCGCCCGCCTGCTCGGCCTGGAGGGCCGGATCGGCACCCTCGCCCCGGGCGCCCACGCCGACCTCCTCCTCGTCGACGGTGACCCACTGGCCGACCTCACCGTCCTCACCCGCCCCGACCGCCACCTCCGCCACGTCATCAAGGCGGGCACGCCGGTCTGAGCGGCCGACCGGGCGAGCCGGGCGCACGAAGGGCGGGCACCCGGAGAACCCGGGTGCCCGCCCTCGGCGACGCCGCGCCTGCTCGGCTGCGCCTACTTGGTCCCGCGCTTCGCGAGGAAGGCCTCGACCTCGTCCCGGATCTCCGGCGTGTCCAGCCCGCGCACGGTCATCGTGGTGCGGCGCCGCAGCACGTCGTCCGCCGTGTACGCCCACTCGCTCTCGGCCGCGTAGGCGACCTGCGCCCAGACGTCCGGGCCGTCCTCGTGGATCGGCCGGCCCAGCTCCGGGTTCTCGTCGATCATGCGGGCGATCTCGAAGGACAGCGTGCCGTAGTGGCTGGCCAGGTGCTTGGCCACCAGCGGCTCCATCCGGGAGCCCGGGTCGCGGTCGATCAGCAGCCGGTGCGCGACGGCGTTCGGCGCGCCGACGCCCGGCAGCGGCACGGTCGCCGCGATCGGGGACATGTCCTCGCCGAGGCTGGTGCCGGGCACGTGCGCCAGCTTCTCCAGCACGGTGCGGCCGATGTGGCGGTAGGTGGTCCACTTGCCGCCGGCGACCGACAGCATGCCGCCCTTGCCCTCGGTGACGACCGTCTCGCGCTTGGCGGCGGCGGTGTCGCCCGGGCCGCCGGGCAGCACCCGCAGGCCGGCGAAGGAGTAGGTGATCAGGTCGCGGTCGAGGTGCTCGTCGCGGATCGCGTGCGCGGCCTCGCCCATGATCTGGTCGATGTCCGCCTCGGTGGCCCGGACGTCCTTCGGGTCGCCGGTGTACTCCTCGTCGGTGGTGCCGAGCAGGACGTGGTCCTCCCACGGGATGGCGAAGGAGACGCGGTACTTGTCGATCGGGATGGTCAGCGCGGCGCGCCACGGCGAGCGGCGCTTGACGACGACGTGCGCGCCCTTGGAGAGGCGGATCGACGGCGCGGCGCCGGCGTCCTCCATCTTGCGCAGGTGGTCCACCCACGGGCCGGTGGCGTTGAGCACCAGGCGGGCGTCGATGCCGAACTCGGTGCCGTCCAGGCGGTCGCGCAGCTCGGCGCCGGTGACCCGGCCGGCGGTGAAGCGCAGGCCGGTGACCTCGGCGTGGTTGAGCACCACGGCGCCGGCGTCGACGGCGGCGCGCACGGTCATCACGGCGACGCGCGAGTCGTTCATCTGGTGGTCGCCGTAGACGGCCACCGAGCGCAGGCCCTCGGTGCGCAGCGCGGGCACCTGCTGGGCGGCGTGCGCGGCGGTGGAGACCCGGCCCATGCCGTCGCGGAAGGCGGACAGCGCGGAGTACAGGAAGACGCCGGCGCCGAGCTTGGGCGCGCTGTGCGGGCCGCCCTTGTAGACGGGCACGAAGAAGGTCAGCGGGTTGACCAGGTGCGGTGCGACGTCGGTGGCGAGCGCGCGGCGCTCCTTGTGGTTCTCGGCGACGAGCTTGACCGCGCCGGTCTGCAGGTAGCGCAGACCGCCGTGGACGAGCTTGGAGGAGGCGCTGGAGGTGGCGCCGGCGAAGTCGCCGCCGTCGACCATGGCGACCTTGAGTCCGGCCTGGGAGGCGGTCCAGGCGACGGCCGTGCCGAGGATGCCGCCCCCGATCACCAGCAGGTCGTAGGTGGCCTTGCCGAGCAGCTCACGGGTCTCGGCGCGGGAGGCGGTGCGGCCGGCGGTGCGCTCGGCGCCCAGGGTCGGGATGGTTGCCATGGTGGTTGTGTACGGCGCGCGGGTCAGGCGGCGCCGTTACTCCTCTCGTGTGCGGTGCGGCCTCTGCTGAGAGGCCGGTCGGCCCGGTGCGGCGGGCCGGTGAAACGCGGTGACACCCGCTGCCGGAACGGCGGGCGGCCGGCCGGGGCTCGGGGCCCCGACCGGCTTGTCGGTCAGTCGATCTCTTCTTCCTCCACCCAGCCCATGGTGCGCTCCACGGCCTTGAGCCACTTCTTGTACTCGCGCTCCCGAGTGGCCTCGTCCATGCGCGGGGTCCATTCGGCGGCGCGGTGCCAGTTGGCGCGCAGGGTGTCGAGGTCGGTCCAGAAGCCGACGGCGAGTCCGGCGGCGTAGGCGGCGCCGAGGGCGGTGGTCTCGGCCACGTACGGGCGCTCGACCGGGGCGTCCAGGACGTCGGCGATGTTCTGCATGAGCAGGTTGTTGCTGGTCATGCCGCCGTCGACCTTGAGGGCGGTGAGCTCGACGCCGGAGTCCTTCTGCATGGCGTCGACGACCTCGCGGGTCTGCCAGGCGGTGGCCTCCAGGACCGCCCGGGCCAGGTGGCCCTTGGTGACGTACCGGGTCAGGCCGGCGATCACGCCGCGGGCGTCGGAGCGCCAGTACGGGGCGAACAGGCCGGAGAAGGCCGGGACGAAGTAGGCGCCGCCGTTGTCCTCGACGGTGTTGGCGAGGGTCTCGATCTCGGCGGCGGTGGAGATGATGCCGAGCTGGTCGCGCAGCCACTGGACGAGCGAGCCGGTGACGGCGATCGAGCCTTCCAGGGCGTAGACCGGGGCCTGGTCTCCGATCCGGTAGCCGACGGTGGTCAGCAGGCCGTGGTACGAGTTGACGATCTTCTCGCCGGTGTTGAGCAGCAGGAAGGTGCCGGTGCCGTAGGTGGACTTGGCCTCGCCCTCGTCGAAGCAGGTCTGGCCGAACAGCGCGGCCTGCTGGTCGCCGAGCGCGGAGGCGACCGGGACGCCGGCCAGGTCGCCGACGGCCTCGCCGTAGACCTCGGCGGAGGAGCGGATCTCCGGCAGGACGGCCATCGGCACGCCCATCGACTCGGCGATCTTGTCGTCCCACTGCAGGGTGTGCAGGTTCATCAGCATGGTGCGGCTGGCGTTGGTGACGTCGGTGACGTGCTTGCCGCCGTCGACACCGCCGGTGAGGTTCCAGATCACCCAGGTGTCCATGGTGCCGAACAGGATGTCGCCGGCCTCGGCGCGCTCGCGCAGGCCCTCGACGTTGTCCAGCAGCCAGCGGATCTTCGGGCCGGCGAAGTAGCTGGCGAGCGGGAGGCCGGTCTCGCGGCGGAAGCGGTCCTGGCCGACGTTGCGGCCGAGCTCGCGGCAGAGGCCCTCGGTGCGGGTGTCCTGCCACACGAGCGCGTTGTGGACCGGCTCGCCGGTGTTCTTGTCCCACAGGACGGTGGTCTCGCGCTGGTTGGTGATGCCGATCGCGCGGATGTCGTCCTTGGTCAGGCCGGCCTTCTCCAGCGCGCCGCGGACGACCGACTGCACCCGGGTCCAGATCTCGGCGGCGTCGTGCTCGACGTAGCCGGGCTGCGGGAAGATCTGCCGGTGCTCCTGCTGGTCGACGGCGACGATCCGGCCGTCGGCGCCGAAGATGATGCAACGGCTGGAGGTGGTGCCCTGGTCGATCGCGGCGATGTAGTTGCCAGTGGAGGTCATCAGAGGGTCCTCGGCTCGGGATTCGGGGGTTACGGGGTGGGTGGGCCCGACACAGTGGTCGGTCCCCGTGCTCGGCGGGTTCGAACCCGGCCCGTCAGAACATCGCGTTGTACAGACCGCCGGCCAGTGCGCCGCCGATCAGCGGGCCGACGACCGGCACCCAGGCGTACGACCAGTCGGAGCCGCCCTTGTTCGGGATGGGCAGCAGCGAGTGCACGATGCGCGGGCCGAGGTCGCGGACCGGGTTGATCGCGTAGCCGGTGGGGCCGCCCAGCGAGAGGCCGATGCCGACGACCGTGAGGGCCACGATCAGGGTGCTGAGGCCGCCCGCGGCCAGACCGTCGTTCTTGCCGAGGGTGAGGATCGCCATGCAGAGGATGAAGGTGCCGATGACCTCGGTGACGACGTTCTGGATCGGGTTCCGGATCTCGGGCCCGGTCGAGAAGATGCCGAGGGTGGGCTCCTCGTTGGCCTGGAACTGGCCGAGGTAGGTGAGCCAGACCAGCACGGCGCCGATCATCGCGCCGATGAGCTGGGAGCCGAGG
Source organism: Kitasatospora sp. NPDC098663 (assembly GCF_044760075.1). Classification (NCBI taxonomy): domain Bacteria; kingdom Bacillati; phylum Actinomycetota; class Actinomycetes; order Kitasatosporales; family Streptomycetaceae; genus Kitasatospora; species Kitasatospora sp. NPDC098663. Next base: position 59,065 of record NZ_JBIWAP010000048.1, read on the forward strand.
TAGAGCGGCACCTGGCTCCAGTCTCCGCTCTTGATGGCGAGCGCGACGGTGACGGCCGGGTTGAGGTGGGCGCCGGACTTCGGAGCCGAGATGTACGCGGCGATCAGGACCGCGAAGCCCCAGCCGAAGGTGATCGCCAGCCAGCCGGCGTTGAGGGCCTTCGACTTCTTGAGGGTCACGGCGGCGCAGACGCCGCCACCGAGAAGTATCAGGGCGGCGGTGCCGAGGGTTTCGCCGACGAAGACGTCGCCGTTGGAGAACGCGGACACAAAGACTCCCTTGTCCATATGGCCCGGAGGTGGGGTGGGGGCGGCCGGCCGATCGTTGTGCGGGTGAGCGCATCGGGGGAGTGATCTTCCCGGCCATCGTTCGACAATGTCGACCGTTATGCGGAAGCTTCCTCCCCTGGTTGCCCTCACGTCAAGGCAGGGTTACGGAGCTGTGACCCTTCCCCCGAAGTTACCCAGCGGAGCGGGACAAACCGGGTCAAAACGCCAAGGCGCGGACAGGCCGATGCCCGTCCGCGCCTCAGCGTGACGATGTGGCCGCCGGTGCGGCCTCGGGTTTCAGAAGCGCCCGGCGCCCAGATCGCGGGAGATCGCCCGTGCCGCGCTGCGCACCGAGGCCACCAGCGACGGCTTCACGAAGCCGTCCTCGCAGACCCGCTCCACCGGGCCGCTGATGCACACCGCGCCCACCGGGTTGCGCCGCCGGTCCTGGATCAGCGCGCCGATCGAGGCCACGCCCTCCCAGGTCTCCTCGATCGAGTCCGTCCAGCCGCGCTCGCGGATCAGCGCGCACTCGGCGTCCACGTCGGCCGCCTCGGTCAGCGTGCGCAGGGTGTACGACTCGTACGGCCCGTCGCCCAACTCGCCGCGCGCGACCGGGTCGTAGGCCAGCAGCACCTTGCCCAGCGCGGTGCTGTGCAGCGGCTGCATCGAGCCGACCTCCAGCACCTGCCGGGTGTCGTCCGGCCGGAAGACGTGGTGTACGACCAGCACGCCCTGCTGGTGCAGCACCCCCAGGTAGACGGTCTCGCCGGCCGCCCGGGCCAGGTCGTCCGCCCAGACCAGCGCCCGCGCCCGCAGCTCGTGCACGTCCAGGTAGCTCTGTCCCAGCCGCAGCAGTTCGGCGCCCAGCTGGTACTTGCCGCTCTCCGCGTCCTGCTCGACGAACCCCTCCTGCTGGAGCGTGCGCAGGATGCCGTGCGCGGTGCCCTTGGCGAGGTCCAGCGACGTCGCGACCTCGGACAGGCCCAGGCGGCGCTCACCGCCGGCCAGCAGGCGCAAGATCGCGGCGGCCCGGGAGAGCGACTGGATCGGGCCGGGCATGGGGACCTCCGCGCTGACAGGCGGTCGACATTGTCGACCGCAGTGGTAACGGGACGAGTCTGCCAGGCCGTCGCCGGTCCGTGCACCTTCCCCCTCGGTAACCCGCGCTCGGCCGTTTGTTAACCTCCGCCGCTCGCCGACCCGCCTGCGCCGCTCACGCCCGGACGTCCCTCACCCCGGACGTCCCTCGCCCGCCGACGTCCCTCACTCCTCGATGCCGCCGGAGCGCCCCCGCCGCACCGCGACCTCCGCCGCCAGCGCGGCGATCCCGTCCGGCCCCACCCGGCAGCAGCCGCCCACCAGCCGTGCGCCGCCCGCCAGCCAGCCGCCCACCCGGGCCGAGCGGAACGTCGGCTCGCCGCGCCAGTCCCGGCGCGCGGCGTCCCACTCCTCCCCGCTGTTCGGGTACACCACCACCGGCTTGCCGGTCACCTCGGCCGCCAGCGCCACCGCCCGGTCCGCGTCCTGCGGGGTGCAGCAGTTCACGCCCACCGCCAGCACCTCGTCCACCCCGGCCGCCAGCGCGAACGCCTCCGCCAGCGGCTGGCCCGCCCTGGTCCGGTCGCCCGCCACGCTGAACGACAGCCAGGCCGGCACTCCCAGCCCGCGCACCAGCTCCAGCAGCGCCCGCGCCTCGTCCGCGTCCGGCACCGTCTCCAGCGCCAGCACGTCCGGCCCGGCCGCCGCCAGCGCCTCCAGGCGCGGCCGGTGGAAGGCCACCAGCTCCGCGGTGCTCAGCCCGTACCGGCCCCGGTACTCCGAGCCGTCCGCCAGCACCGCCCCGTACGGCCCCACCGACGCCGCCACCCAGCGCCGCCGCCCGCCCGGCTCGGCCCGCGCCGCCTCCCGGGCCAGCTCCACGCTGCGCGCCAGCAGCCGCGAGGCCTGGGCCCGGCCCGTTCCGCGCCGGGCGAAGCCCTCGAAGCTCGCCTGGTAGCTCGCCGTGATGGCGACGTCCGCCCCGGCCGCGAAGTACGCCCGGTGCGCCGCCACCACCGCCTCCGGCGCGTCCGCCAGCAGCCGCGCCGACCACAGCTCGTCGAGGAGCTCGTGCCCGGCCGCCGCCAGCTGGTTCGACATCCCGCCGTCCAGCACCAGCGGACCGGCCGCCAGCGCCGCGGCGAAGTCCGGCGGGGGAGCAGTGGGCATGGGGCCTCCTCGGGCGCGGTCGTTCCTGGTCACAGCCTAGAAGCCGGGCTCCCCCGCGGACCCGGAAAACCATTTGCCGCTGGGGAACGGAATCGCTACGTTGTGCTCAGCCGGAGAACGACAGCACCCCGTACGGCGGCGAGCGCGGAGAGGAGCCGGTGATGGAAGCGGACGACCCGTCCACCCCGCCCCCGACCACGCCCGCGAGCGAGCAGGAGTGGCTCGCCGCCTACGACCCGCGCGCCTACGCCCCGATCGCCGTCACCGTCGACGTGGTCGCCCTGACCTTGCGCCACGGCGGCCTGCACGTCCTGCTCGTCCAGCGCGGCGCCCCGCCCCACCAGGGCTGCTGGGCCCTGCCCGGCGGCTTCCTGCGCGCCGGAGAGGAGAGCCTGGACGAGGCCGCCGCCCGCGAACTCGCCGAGGAGACCGGCCTGCTCGGCGGCTCCGAGGTCGAGGCCGCGCTCTGCCGCGTCCACCTCGAACAGCTCGGCACCTACGGCGCCCCCGAGCGCGATCCGCGCATGCACGTCGTCTCCGTCGCCTACCTCGCCTTCGCCCCCGACCTGCCCGACCCGCAGGCCGGCACGGACGCCGCAGCCGCCACCTGGCACCCCGTCGCCGACCTCGACCTGGGCACACGGCCCTGCGGCCGACCCGGAACCGCCGGTGCGCCCGCCGACACCCACGGGGGTGGTGTCGGCGGGCCCACCGGCCAGTCCTCCCGCACGCTCGCCTTCGACCACGCGCGCATCCTCGCCGACGGCCTCGACCGCGTCCGGGCCAAACTCGAGTACAGCCCGCTCGCCACCGCCTTCCTGCCCTACGACTTCACCATCCCCGACCTGCGCGCCGTCTACGAGGCCGTCTGGGACGAGAAGCTCCACCCCGGCAACTTCCACCGCAAGGTCCTCTCCGTCCCCGGCTTCGTCGAGAGCACCGGCGCCACCACCGCCCGCGGCGGCGCCCGCGGCGGCCCCCGGGCCCGCACCTACCACGCCGGCGACGCCAGCCTCCTGCACCCCGCCCTGCTCCGCCCCACCCGCGACGGCGAGCTCCGCTGACGGCAGCCGCGCGCACCCGGCTACCATCCGGCCATGACCACTGACGACCCGACACACACGGTCAACCAGCCGTTCTCCCACTGCCACTTCTGCGGCACGCCCTACCCGGTCGGCACGGACCGCTGGCCCCGCACCTGTCCCGGCTGCGCCGAGATCAGCTACCGCAACCCGCTGCCCGTCGTGGTCACCCTCCTCCCGGTCACCCGCCCCGACGCCGACCCCACCCTCGTCGTCATCCGCCGCACCATCGAGCCCGGCTACGGCGAACTCGCCTTCCCCGGCGGTTACGTGGACTACGGCGAGAGCTGGCAGCAGGCGTGCGTGCGCGAACTGTGCGAGGAGACCGGCATCCTGGCCGACGCCGCCGACATCACCCTGGTCGCCACCGACTCCGACGCCAGGGGCGGCTTCCTCTGCCTCTTCGGCCTGCTCCCGGCCCGCCCGCTCGCCGCCCTCCCGCCTTCGCGCCCCACCGACGAGACCGACGGCTGGCAGCTCGCCGCCCCCGACACCCCGCTCGCCTTCCCCTTCCACACCCGGGTCTCCCGCTCCTGGTTCGGCGGCGAGTTCGGCGGCGAGTCCAGCGGCGGGATCTTCGGCCGCTGACCGGCCCGGCACCCACCGGGCGGACCCTGGCGCAGCGGCCGCTCGCATGGCATGGTCTGCACCGACAGCCCAACCGGACGGGCCTGCCACAAGCACTCCCGTCCCCACCACCGGCCGGGAGACCACCACCGTGAGCACCCCACCCCAGGACCAACCGCTCTGGCGCCCCAACCCCGCTCGCGCCGCAGCCACCAGCCTGGTGGCCTTCCAGGCCTGGGCCGCCGAACACCACGGCGCCCCGGCCGCCCCGCTCGCCCCGGCCGCCGACGACCAGCAGGCCGCCCAGCGCTACGCCGACCTGCACGCCTGGTCCACCGCCGACCTCGACCGCTTCTGGACCGCGATCACCCAGTGGTTCGACGTCCGCTTCACCCAGGCCCCCGAGGCCGTCCTCGCCGACCCCGCCATGCCCGGCGCCCGCTGGTTCCCCGGCGCCCGCCTCAACTACGCCGAACACGCCCTGCGCGCCGCCGGGGACCCGGCCAACGCCGACCGCCCGGCCGTCCTGCACCTCGACGAGACCACCGAGCAGCCGGCCGTCCTCACCTGGTCCGAACTGCGCTGCCAGGTCGGCTCGTTGGCCGCTGCCCTGCGCGCCCGGGGCATCGGCCCCGGCGACCGCGTCAGCGCCTACCTGCCCAACATCCCGCAGGCCGCCGTCGCCCTCCTCGCCACCGCCGCCGTCGGCGCGATCTGGACGAGCTGCGCCCCCGACTTCGGCGCCCGCAGCGTCCTGGACCGCCTCCAGCAGATCGAACCCGCCGTCCTCTTCGCCGTCGACGGCTACCACTACGGTGGCAAGGACCACGACCGCACCGAGGTCGTCGCCGAACTGCGCCGCGAACTCCCCACCCTGCGCACCGTCGTCCACGTCCCGCTGCTCGGCGCCCCCGCCCCCGAGGGCGCCCTGTACTGGGACGACCTGGTCGCCGACGACGTCGAGCCGGTCTACGAGGCCGTCCCCTTCGACCACCCGCTCTGGGTGCTCTACTCCTCCGGTACCACCGGCCTGCCCAAGGCCATCGTCCAGAGCCAGGGCGGCATCCTGCTCGAACACCTCAAGCAGGCCGGCCTCCACCTCGACCTCGGCCCCCGGGACCGCTTCCTCTGGTACACCTCCACCGGCTGGATGATGTGGAACTTCCTGCTGGCCGGCCTCCTGGTCGGGGCCACGATCGTCACCTACGACGGAAGCCCGGGTCACCCCGACACCGGCGCCCTCTGGTCGGTCGCCGCCCGCACCCGCGCCACCGTCCTCGGCACCTCCGCCGCCTACGTGATCGCCGGCCGCAAGGCCGAGCTGCACCCCGGCCGCGACCTCGACCTCTCCGCCGTCCGCTGCATCGGCACCACCGGCTCCCCGCTCCCGCCCGACGGCTTCCGCTGGATCTACGAGGAGGTCAAGGAGGACGTCTGGCTCGCCTCCGTCAGCGGCGGCACCGACGTCTGCTCCTGCTTCGTCGGCGGCGTCCCCACCCTGCCCGTCCACCTCGGCGAGATCCAGGCCCCCTGCCTCGGCGCCGCCGTCGAGTCCTGGGACGTCCAGGGCCACCCGCACACCGACACCGTCGGCGAACTCGTCGTCACCAAGCCCATCCCGTCGATGCCCACCGGCTTCTGGAACGACCCCGAGGGCACCCGGTACCACGACAGCTACTTCGACGTGTACCCCGGCGTCTGGCGCCACGGCGACTGGATCACCGTCACCTCCCGCGGCACCGTCGTCATCCACGGCCGCTCCGACTCCACGCTCAACCGCCAGGGCGTCCGGATGGGCTCCTCGGACATCTACGAGGTCGTCGAGCGCCTTCCCGAGATCGCCGAATCCCTGGTCATCGGCCTGGAGGAGCCCGACGGCGGCTACTGGATGCCGCTGTTCGTCGTCCTCGCCCCCGGCGCCGAGCTCGGCGAGGGGCTGATCGGCCGCATCCGCACCTCGCTGCGCACCGAGCTCTCCCCGCGCCACGTCCCCGACGAGGTCATCGCGGTGCGCGGCCTCCCGCACACCCTCACCGGCAAGCGCATCGAGGTCCCGGTCAAGTGGATCCTCTCCGGCACCCCGCTGGAGCAGGCCGTCAACCCCGGCTCCGTCGACGACATCGACCACCTGCGCTTCTTCGAGCAGCTCCGCCGCGACCGGCAGAGCCCCGCCTGACCGGAAACGCCGAAGGGGTGCTCCCACCGACCCGGTGGGAGCACCCCTTCCTGCTGTTCGCCTGTCCTACTCGCCCGACAGCACCTGCTGCGCGGCGGCCCGCGCCTCCTCGGCGCTGTCCGTCGCCCGGGCCGCCTCGGCCGCCCGGCGGCACTGCGCCAGCGTGTACTTGGCCAGCGTCGACCGCACGTAGGGGATCGAGGCCGAGCCCATCGAGAGGCTGGTGACGCCCAGACCGGTCAGCACCACGGCCAGCAGCGGGTCGGCGGCCGCCTCACCGCAGACGCCGCAGCTCTTGCCGGTCGCCTGCGCCGCCTCGGCGGCCGCGGCGATCAGGTCCAGCAGCGCCGGCTGCCACGGGTCCTGCAGCCGGGCCAGCGCGCCCACCTGACGGTCGGCGGCGAAGGTGTACTGCGCGAGGTCGTTGGTCCCCAGCGACAGGAACTCGACCTCCTGGAGGATCGACCGGGCCCGCAGCGCGGCCGACGGGATCTCCACCATCGCGCCGAACTTGGCCTCCAGCCCCGCCTCGCGGCACGCCTGGGCGAAGTCCTTGGCGTCCTTGCGGTCGGCCACCATCGGGGCCATCACCTCAAGGTGCACCGGCAGGCCCTCGGCGGCCCTGGCCAGCGCCCGCAGCTGCGTCCGCAGCACCTCCGGGTGCTCCAGCAGGGTGCGCAGACCGCGCACGCCCAGCGCCGGGTTCGGCTCGTCGGCCGGGGTGAGGAAGTCCAGCGGCTTGTCCGCGCCCGCGTCCAGCGCCCGGACCACGACCCGGCCCTCCGGGAACGCCTCCAGCACCTTGCGGTACGCCTCGACCTGCTTGGCCTCGGTGGGCGCCTTCGCGGAGTCGTCCAGGAAGAGGAACTCGGTCCGGAACAGGCCGACGCCCTCGGCGCCGTTCTCCAGCGCGGCCGGCACGTCCGCCGGGCCGCCCACGTTGGCCAGCAGCGGCACGCGGTGCCCGTCCGAGGTCTGCCCCGGGCCGGAGGACGCGGCCAGCGCGGCCTTGCGCTGGGCGGCGACCGCCCGCAGCTCGTCCTGCTTCTCCTGCGAGGGCTCCAGCAGCACGTCACCGGAGCTGCCGTCCACGGCGACGACGGTGCCCTCGGCGACGTCCGTCGCAGCGGGCAGCGCGACCACGGCCGGCACGCCCAACGCCCGCGCCAGGATGGCGCTGTGGCTGGTCGGCCCGCCCTCCTCGGTCACGAAGCCGAGCACCAGCGTCGGGTCGAGCAGCGCGGTGTCGGCCGGCGCCAGATCCCGCGCGAACAGCACGTACGGCTCGTCGCTGTCCGGCACGCCCGGCATCGGCACGCCCAGCAGCCGGGCCACGATGCGGTTGCGGACGTCGTCCAGGTCGGCGACCCGCCCGGCCAGGTAGTCGCCGGCGGAGGCGAGCAGTGCCCGGTAGGCGGCGAAGGCGTCGTACACACCGCGCTCGGCGCTGCTGCCGACGGCGATCCGGCGGGACACGTCGGCCATCAGTTCCGGATCCTGCGCCATCAGCGCCTGGGCCTCCAGGACGGCCTGCGCCTCGCCACCGGCCAGGTTGCCGCGGGCGATCAGGTCCGCGGCGACCGCCTCGACGGCGGCCTGGGCACGGGCCTGCTCGCGGGGGGCGTCCTCGGTCGGGATCTGGGTGGCCGGGGGCTCCAGCACCGCCGTCCCCATGTGCCGCACCTGGCCGATCGCGACCCCGTGGCTGACACCCACGCCGCGCAGCGTCTTCTTCATGTCACCTGTCTCCGCTGAGAGGAGCGGCCCCGCCGGGAACCGCTGTGTGCCGGGCCGCCCCGACAACTCCTGCGGGGCGGGTGTGTGCAAAGTAAGAGGTCAGCTCCAGCTGAACAGGGCCTCGCCGGAGACGGCGTCGCCGTCCTCCCGCAGGTCGCCGAGCGAGTCGGGGTTCGCCTCCAGCGCCACGATCGGCGAGATGGGCGACTTGCCCGCGGCCTCGACGGCGGCCGGGTCCCACTTGATGACGGCCTGACCGCGGGTCACCGTGTCGCCCTTGTTGACCAGCAGCTCGAAGCCCTCGCCGTTCAGCTGCACGGTGTCGATCCCCAGGTGGGTCAGTACACCGTGGCCCTCGGCGTCCACCACGACGAACGCGTGCGGGTGCATGGAGACGACGACGCCGTCCACCGGAGCGACCGCCTCGGTCGGCCGGCGCTCCGGGTCGATCGCGGTGCCGGGGCCGACCATCGCGCCGGAGAACACCGGGTCGGGCACGCCGGCCAGCCCGACGACCTTGCCGGTCAGCGGCGACGTCACAGTGGTCATGGTTCTGCCTCCCAAGTGAGCGGTACAGCGAGCGGCCGCGAGCAGCGGCAGGACGATCGACTGAAGCCTAAATCATGTCAACTTCGGACATCTGTTGACATTCCCGGGCGAAGACCCACGCCCAGCCCGGCTCGTCGTCCGGCGGCTCACCGACCGTTTAGTGGTCTAGTCCTCTTAGTCGATGCGCCGCACTCTACAGGCATCTTGGCGAATCGGGACCATTGCTGTATATGCTCGCGAGAGCAACAAATCATGCCGCCGACCGGGTGACACCGGGAGCGCCCCGATTCGCACTCCGGCGGGTGACCCGCTATGGTTGGCCGAGTCGCCACGACCTGGCGGTTAACACCAGATTTCAGATGCGAAAACCTCCGGTAAACGGAGCGGAAAACATCTGGTAAGCTGGGAACACGAAAGAACGAAGCGCCCGGAGGGCCCGCTGGAAGGCGGTCCGAAGGAAGTGTCCGTTCCTTGAGAACTCAACAGCGTGCCAAAAGTCAAC